>JBOGIV010000030.1:0-6560 GCA_050747925.1 Vicinamibacterales bacterium | reverse complement strand
CGGTCATCACCGCCGAGCACTGCGGAACGCGCGAGCGCCAGTCGGCTCGGATGTCCCAGCTGTGCGGCACGCGCACATCTCCGCGATACAGCGAGACGGGGGATTCGAAGCGCAGGCACCATCCGTCCTGAGCCAAAAGAGCTGCGGTCGCAGCCTTCCAGACGAGAAGGGCAACCACAAGGACTCTGACACTGGAGCGATCGAGAATGGCGCTGTAGCTCACGACCAGCCATGTGAGCAACACGCCGATCCCCACCGCTTCGACTGGCTGGTCGAGTGGAGCGCCGTCGAGCGGCCCGGCAAGGCGCGCCGGCCACAACACGGCGGTCGCGGCAAGGCCTGCCCATAGGACCTTGGTCACACCCGAGCGCCCTCAGGTCGGCGTCTTCCCGCGAGCGACACGGCACACACGGCCAGCGCGACGGTCACCGGAATCAGGTGAATCGAAAAGCGGCCAGGATACGCCGTCCCGCGCGCGACCAAAGCTCCGACAATGGCTGACAGGCACAAGCCCACGACATTGAGCGGTAACGCGCGAAACGGCGGCACGCGCACGACCGCGAGCGCCGCCGCCGCGAAACCGATCACCACCGGCAGCGCCCGCACGTCAAAGCGCGGAGGGTCGGTCATGGTCAGCACCATGAGAAGGCTGTCGACGATATGTTGCACGGGACCCTGCCCATCGTCTGTGGTCTGCCACACCGACAGCGTGCCCGCCTGTGTGCCAAATAGCATGCTCAGCACACCGGTGTAGTACCACGTGCGAACCGTGAACAACCACAGTCCAACCGCCACAACGCCGAGTACGCCCGCCAGCACCGGACGAGAAAGGCGTGGCCATAAGGCGACCTTCCACAAGTGGTCTGCGGGTGTTCGCACTGGCAACGCGAACGCCGCCACCGCCAGCACCATGGGCAGATTGTTGAGTCGCGCCAGGAATCCGAGCGTCGCCAGTGCGCCAGCAGCGACCGACGCCGGCCAGGAGCCGGCCCTGGCACGCAGCGCCATGAGCGCCGCACCGTAGATCAACCCGGCCGACGTGATCTCAGAAAGCCCTCGCCCAATCAGGTACCAGCCTGGGCCAATGACGAAGACGGCAAGCGTCAGCACGGCAGCGACGATGCCCCATCGAAAACCGGCAAAGACCCGGGCGATGTGAAACGCAAAGCACGCACCGGTCAGCAGGCAGGCGCCATCCCAGAAGAACTCGCCAACACTCGAATCGCCGAATACGACGTGCAACGCCCCCGCGATCCATCGATAAAGCGGCTGAAACCAGAACGCTGGCTCTCCGCCTTCGAGCCAATAGCCCTGAAAAACGATCCGGTAGGCGAAGCGCTGGAACATCCACCAGTCGTCGCCGCCGGTGTACCACGTGGCGACTCCGACTTGAGGTAAGGCAACGACGACCAGCAGTGCGAGAAACGGCACGGCGATCAGCAGCCGAAAACCGACGAGGTTGGTCAGGCGCCTGGACCACGGCACGGCGACGGCACTCGCAAGCAGGAGCGGCACCCCACGGATCAGTGTCGGGCGACCGATCCCGGCAATCGCGGCCGCGGCGCCGGCCATCAGCGCGGGATAGCCGAAGCTGACGAGGCCACCAACTCGCCGCCCGAACTGCGAGAGTGCCAGGCCGATGTAGATCGCCACGAGAACGGCCGGGACATATCGGGCCCATGGTCTCACCCACTGTTCAAACCTGCGAGGGGGCGCGAGAGTGGCGGTCGCGGCGCTCCACAACGGGGCGTCGTTCCATGTCGGAACGAGTCTCCACTCCGATCCACTGAGATGCGATGCGATGGCGACTCGGTGAAGTCCCGGCGAGAGGATCACGCCGCCCGCCAGCGCCTTGGCATCAACGTCAGAGTCGTCGACACGGGCGTCGACGCGCATATCGTCTCCAATCGACACTCGCAAGACTCCGCCTTCGTCCGCGGTCAGAAATCCGGTGAGATCCAGCCGAAGCGACGCGTAGGGTGGCCGATCGCTTTCGGTCGGCGTCTCCAACGGGTTGGCTGGCGGCAGGTTGAAAAACCACACCGGAAAGCGATCGATTGAGGGGAACGCGCGGGCCATCACGGCCGAGCACGCAGGATCCGGGGATCGCCAGTCCGCACGCATGTCCCACGAGTGCGGGACCAGGCCCATGTCGCGAAACACGGGATGTGGCGTCGTGAAGCGCAGGCACCACCCGTCCTGGGTCAACGTCGCGCTGGTCACGGCTTTCCAGATCAGCAGCGCAATGACGACGACTCGAAACGAGGGCCGTTTGAGAACGCTCGGCTCAAAGACCATGAGCGCCGCGGCCACGACTCCAATGGCCACGGCCTCGAGGGGTGTGTCGAGCGGGATGCCGTCGAGCGGGCCCACGAGTCGTGCAGGCCATAACGCCGCGACAGCAGCGAGCGCAGCCCAAAGCGCGTAGGTCATCGTGGGACCGCCGGAGCTGACGCTCAGGCGATCAACTGGCCTGCCTTCAAGCGCGCGAGGTCGGCGTCAACCATCATGGTGATGAGACCGGTGAAATCGACGCTTGGCTCCCAGCGAAGCCGCGCCCTCGCCTTCGACGGATCGCCGATCAGATGGTCCACTTCGGCTGGCCTCAGAAACGCGGGATCGACGCCCACGTATTTCTGCCAGTCGAGCCCGACGTGGCCAAAGGCAACTTCGACCAGATCCTTGACCGAGTGGGCCTGGCCTGTGGCGACGACGTAATCGTCGGGCTGGTCTTGCTGCAACATCAGCCACATCGCTCGCACGTAGTCGCCGGCGAATCCCCAGTCCCGATGTGCGTCGAGGTTGCCGAGCAGCAGCTTGTTGCTCAGTCCGAGGGCGATGCGCGCGACGCCGTCGGTCACCTTTCGCGTCACGAATTCAATACCGCGTCGAGGCGATTCGTGGTTGAACAGGATGCCCGATACGGCAAACAGGTCGTAGCTCTCGCGGTAGTTCACCGTGATGTAGTGACCGAAGACCTTCGAAACTCCGTACGGACTCCGCGGATAGAACGGCGTCATCTCAGTCTGCGGGACCTCGCGGACGCGTCCGTACATCTCGCTCGAGGACGCCTGATAGAAGCGAATCCGTGGATTCACGCTGCGCACCGCTTCGAGCGCGCGGGTCACGCCTTGCGAGTTGTACTCGCCCGTGAGCATCGGCTGATCCCAGGAGGCGGGCACGAACGACATCGCCGCGAGGTTGTAGAACTCGTCAGGATTCGCGCGTTCCACCGCCCTGATGAGCGACAGCTGATCGAGCAAGTCGGCCTGAAGGAGGGCGATGCGCTCCAACAGATGCTGAATGCGCCAGACGTTGGGTGCGCTCAAGCGTCGAACAACGCCGAACACTTCATAACCTTTTCCAAGGAGCAGCTCGGCGAGGTACGACCCGTCCTGCCCAGTGATCCCGGAGACCAACGCGCGTTTACGTGTGGACACAATCCGGGAATCGTACTACGCCCGCTCCTGGGCGTGAAGAGGTACGATCTCGCCCACGTCCATCGGCGTACGTAGACAGCGTCGGCCTCATCGGGTTCGACGCGGGACCACAAATACACCTCATCGACTCCTCTGCGCTGGCCGACCCGCTGTTGACACGCTTCCCCGTCGAACGGGGCGCTTCCTGCCTGGGCATCTGCCGGAGGTTTGATAATGACGATGACGTATTTCTCTTGTCATGATCAACTGAGCTTGCCGCGGCCTTTGAACTTCTTTAGCGTCTTCGTCGCGGCGTTTCGGACCATCCGATCGATGAGGACCGCCGGCATGTCGGTGTGGTGCTTGACGTCATGTCCGAGCTCGGTTTGCGGCTTGGTCGTCTGGGTATCGTCGAGCCCGATTCGGCCGCGCTCCTGCTCGACGGCGTGCGCGATCGCGGCACGCCGATCCGACGAGAGGCTCTCGTACCCGTCGTCGTCTGCGTCGCCGCAGGCGGCTTGGAGCGCCTTGTCGAGCAGCGGGTACGCGCACGAGACGATCTCCTCTTTCGTGCCTTCGCCGAACCCGTCGAGTGCCAGCTCACCCCGATCGGTCAGCGTGAAATGGACCTGAAAGGTGTCCACTTGCGCGATCGGGCAGCCTTCGGCGTTCGCGATCTGATCGAGCTGGATGATCGCGTCTTCCTTGTTTCGTGCCCAGACCACCGAGCAATCGCCGTTCGACCACCGACAGAGAAACAGCCGCATGCCCTCACCCCTCCTCACTCGCGAGTCACGCTGGATTCTCATCCATCCTCGGGGCTTCGCGATTGGTTGCTTCTGCGGCCGAGAATGTGAAGATTCTCCAACCGATCGACGACCGGTTCGTCGCAAAAACCGCAACGCCTGACGACGGTGGGCCGAGCGTCCCTCGATGCTTTCAAGGTGGTCGAGTGGCACAGGGTTGGCTGGTGAGCCTCGTATGTCACGACTGCCCCATCCTCAACCGACGCTGGACGTCGTCTCGTGTCGAGATATTGGATCACGCCCGAAGCTCCTCGATCGGGTGCGGCATGCGATTCGGACGCGTCACTACAGCCCACGGACCGAGGACGCCTACGTCCACTGGATTCGCCGCTACATCGTCTTCCACCGAAAGACACACCCGTCCGAAATGGGCGCTACTCACATCTCGACGTTTCTGACCGGCTCGCGGTCGAGCGACACGTCAGTGCGTCCACGCAGAACCAGGCGCTCAGCGCGGTGCTCTTTCTCTACAAGGATGTGCTCGCGATCGACGTCGGCGCGGTTCCGCCGGTTGTTCGCGCGCGGACGCCTGAGCGGCTGCCGGTGGTGCTCAGCCGGGACGAGATTGGCGCGATCCTGAAGCAGCTCTCGGGCACGGAGCGGCTGATCATGATGTTGCTCTACGGCTCGGGAGTCAGGCTGGAGGAGTGTCTCGAGCTTCGCGTCAAAGATCTCGATTTCGATCGCCACCAGATCATCGTACGGCACGGCAAGGGCCAAAAAGATCGAGTGACGATGCTGCCTGCGGCGGCGAGGGGAGCGCTGACGGAACAGTTGGCGCGCGTGCGCCGGATCCATGAGTCGGATCTGGGGCGCGGGTTTGGGCGAGCGGTCTTGCCGTTCGGGTTGGATCGCAAGTTTCCCCATGCGGCGACCGAGTGGCGGTGGCAATTCGTGTTTCCGGCGGCTCGAATCTGCCGGCATCCGCGATTCGGGCCGCCGTCGCGGTATCACCTCCACGAATCCGTCGTGCAGAAGGCGGTGGCGACGGCGGCGCGGCTGGCGGGCTGCAGCAAACGTGTCGGGCCGCACGTGATGCGTCACAGCTTTGCGACGCACCTCTTGGAAGATGGGTACGACATTCGCACCGTGCAGGACCTGCTCGGCCATCGAGACGACCGGACAACGATGATCTACCTCCACGTGATGAACCGCGGCGCGTTGAGCGTGAAGAGTCCAATGGACCGGCTGTGATGCGGGATACGCGCGAGGCTCGCGCGTATCCCGCGGAACGGCGATCTCCCGCACTCGACTCGAGGTGCCTACGGATGAAGGATTTGCGGGCCGCCGGCCTCCGCGTTCATGCGTGGATACGCGCCAGCGCCGGCGCGTATCCAGGCAGATCGGCCACTTTTCGGAGGTTTCGCGATCGCCTTCGCGCGTATCCATGCCGGGAGGCGAGCAGGATCGCTGCTAGAATCTCTTTCGTTTCCGCGGGATTACAACGGGTGATCGACCGTACCATGAGGCCGTTGGATACGCGCGGCTTCGCGGGCTACTAATAGTTGGGCAGCTTAGGGAAAAAATGACGTTGGCGGGATTCACGATCTCGGTTCTGTCGTCGCTTACGGCGATTGGCGTGGTCTACCTCTTCTACGTCGCCTCCGCAGCTTACACGAAGCGATGTGTGGCGAAGGCGGAGTGCTGGTGGCTTCCCGGCGACGCCAACACCTTCCGATTCGTCATCCGCAACAGACACCGAAAGGGTAATCTCTTCGGCATTCGGTATCGGGCATGGCTCCGGAAAGACATTCCGGCGTCAGAGTCTATCTCCGTGGACACATTCACCGACACCGAGCTGGCGCAAGGCGAGCGTCTACTCCTTCCAGGTGGAGACGATCTTCCGATGGTCTGCTTCCGGTTAGAAAATGCCGGTGCGGCGTTGAACCTCATTGTCACAGACAAGATGGGCAACCGTGAGGATTCGCGCCCAATCGACGACGACAGCGCTCGGATCATGACGGAATTCTCGGCGAGGGCGCGCACCTGGCTCCTATTCAAGCATGAGATCTCTCGCTTGTACGAAATCCAGCAGTACCGGATCTTGCGGGGAGAGCGCCGGAACGTGTTCCGTGACTACCTGCTTCCAATGCAGCGATCTCAGGAGCGACAGATGAAATCGGTTTCGGAGTACGCATCCGAGGTGACTGCCACTATCTGAGTTATTGCAAGCGCTGCCCAACATCACGCTGGAGCGGACGGCCGAATGCGGTGTGGATTCCTACGGTTTGGTCCAAGGCGGGTTTTCTGGGACATGCGCGGCCGCCGCTCAGCGTGGTCGTTGGGCCGACCAAGACAAGCGGGGAACATGACATGAGGACGGATGCGCTAGATC
>JBOGIV010000029.1:0-13587 GCA_050747925.1 Vicinamibacterales bacterium | reverse complement strand
ATCCAGGGGGCCGACGGAGGCGTCGACGTCATCGACACGGTGTCGGAGGAGCGCGTGAAGTTCATCCGGGTGCTGCGAGGCGTCCACAACACCTTCATCACACCCGACAGCAAATACGTGGTCGCCGGATCCACGGGCGGGGCGGTGGCGACGGTCATCGACACCGAAACCGAACAGCCCGCGTGGTCCATCCATTTCGAGGGCGGCGTGCGCCCGCTCTGCTTCGAAACCAATCCCGACGGCTCGACCAAGCGCATGTTCGTGCAGATCACGAATCTCCATGGGTTTGCCATCGTCGACTGGGTGAAGCGCAAGGAAGTGGGCCGCATCACCTTGCCCGACGTGCCCCTTGCCGAGCGCAACAACGAAGGCATCCAGGGCGCTCCGGCACACGGCATTCTGATCGCGCCGGACGGGAAGACCCTGTGGTCGACGAGCAAGTTCAACAGCCACGTCTACGCGTATTCCATGCCCGATGTCAAATACCTGGGGGCCGTGAAAGTCGGCAAAGTACCCGATTGGCTGACCTTCACGCCCGACAGCAAGAAGCTCTACGTGGCCAACGCCCACTCGAACTTCGTGTCGGTCGTTGACGTTGCGGGCAGAAAAGAGATCGCGCAGATCAAGGTGGGGCAGGTTCCGAAGCGGAACATCACCGCGATCCTGCCGGCCCTGCCGACGAGCCGTTGATCAGGCGAAGACCAGCAGATCCTCTTCGACTTCTCCGATTTCGACTGCCGCGCTGGTGACGGCGGTGACGCGAAAGCGATAGAGCCCGCGTGGGGCCGGACCGCCTAGCCGTCCTCCGTCCCCGGCGCTAAACGTGCTGTTGTGGCACGGGCACAGATAGACGGCGTTGGTGATCGGGCGCCCAATCTCCTGCACGACCTCCGGAGGCAATCCCTTCGGATCGGACATGAAGTCCACATCGCAGTGCTCGTGCGGACACAGCACGCAGACGGCGCTCAACCCCGCGGGGCCAGCATCCCCGGTTCCGGTCCGCACGATCTGTCCTGAGATTCGGATCGGCTCGTTCGGCTTCGCGGCGCTCGGCAGGGTCACCGCGTCGGCGACGAACGGCCGTGCCCGCCATGGGGTCGACACTTCGCTGAGCGGGATCAACACCGGCCGGGCGAGCGGGCGAAAACGGAGAGGGAAGCTGCCCTGAGATCCCAGCCGCCGGCTGAGACCCAGGAATACGACGGCAAGACTCTGGCCGAAGAACGCCCGCCGGCCGACGATGCGCATCACGAGCCGCGGACCCAGGCGGCCAGTGCTTGCCACTCGGGATCGTTCTGCGACTGCCAGTGCTTGCCGCCACCATGCCAATGCGATCCGCCCGCCTCTTCTGCAAGCGGGTTGATGAGCAGCGGACTCTTGAGCGGCTCGCCGGGCACGACGAGCCGCTGGATGCGATCGAAGTTGCGACGCGACTGCTCTTCCGTGTACGCGGCGCTTCCGGGTGACAGCGACTCGAGGTAGCTGTTGCCGCCGCCGCGCGAATGACACGCCGTGCACCGGGCGTTGCCCTTGCGCGGGCTTGTCAGGATTGGCTGCACGCGGTTCTTGAAGACCTCGAAATCCAGAGACGATGAGGCGCCCGAAGTCGAGGTGGGCTGCTGGGACGCCGCAACCGGAGTCAGGCACAGGCCCACGATGAGCATCACCAGTACCCTGACCATCGCACGTCCTCCCATGGCGCGACTCAGAACCCGAACCTCGCCCCCACCTGGAATTGCCGTGGAAACCCGCCGCCGGCGAGCGCGGTCGGGACCAGGAACAAGGTAGAGCGTTGGTCCCCGGTCGGATTCGCGAAGTTCGGCTCATTGGTGATGTTAAAGGCTTCTGCGAACAGATCGAGCGTCCTTCCCTGTCGCGGCCGCAATCGATAGCCAACACGAATGTCGATGTTGAGCAAGCCCGGCCCGTGCGCGCCGTTGCGGCCGCCGGCGTTCTCGACCGTCAACGCATTGAGGCCAACGCCGCTGTATGTGCCGGGCGCGACCGGATCGACGCCAACGTTGTTGCGATTCACATCGATGTTGCTGTTGTGGATGGTGAATGGCTGCCCGCTGGCCATCCTGGCGACGGCGCTTGCGGTGAGTCCCTGAATCCACGGCACCTCCACCCGGCCGCTCAGGGTGAGACTGTGCCGCCGGTCGAGGTTGGTTGGCCCCTGGTTCTCGTCGAGATGGCGGTCATCGAGCACCTGGAAGTCATTGACGGCTGTTGGCGTCCCGCTCGTGTTGCCGCGCCCGCGCCCGAGCGCATAGGAGGCTCGTGCGCCCCACGCGCCACCAAAGCGCTTCTCGATTTGCAGGTTGAGCCCGTCATACCTCGTTCGGCCGATGTACTCGTAGGTGTAGACATCGGCGGCAAACGGCGTGAGCGCCAGCTGGCCTGCAATCCCCTGGAGATCCGTTCGCGTGATCGGCGCCGTGCGCGCCGTGGTCTGCTTGATCGCGGGGTTGAGGTTGTAGCGAAGCGGCAGATCACCGTTCTCCATATGCACGTAGTCGGCGGCGAACGACAGTTGCCGTCCCACCTGCCGTTCGTAACCGACCGACACCTGGTGTTGCCAGGGAAGCACACGGTCGGGCGTGTCCAGCCACACGGTGCTGGTATTACGGGCCAGCGTTGCCCTGGGGACGAGCTGGTTGACCAAGTTCCGGTTCAGCACCGGACCGTTCACGAGCAGCGGATCGGTCGGAAACTGTCCACGGCTCTGGCCGGGATCCACCTGCAGGACCGGAAACTGCGCGATGAAGGAGTCGGTGAAGACTGGGTTCAGCACGTAGGTCTCAAAGCGATCGATCCACTGCTTCTCGTAGAACATGCCGTAGCCGCCGCGAATGACAGACGTCGGGCTGGGACTGAACGCGATTCCCACGCGCGGTTGAAAGTTGTCTTTGTCCACCGGGTACGCGTTGGGATCGTCGAAGAAGGGATTCCACATCTCTCGAAGCGGAGACACATGGACGTCGTACCGCAGCCCCAGACTCATCGTCAGACGATCGTTGATCTGCCACTTGTCCTGCAGGTACAGCCCGGCTGAATGCGTCCGCGTGAGCCGACGAACCATCTGCGGGACGCGAATCTGCAGCCGTTCGGGATACGTTGACGGATCCGCCGCGTTGAACGCGCGGTCGCTGGTGAAGACGAACCGTCCGTTGGTGACGCGCTGATCTTCACGGTAGTGTTCGCCCAGTTGGTACTGGACACCGATCTTCAGATCGTGGCTGCCGATGCCCGTAATGAACCAGCTGAACGTGTCGTCGATGGCGTAGACGTTCATGTCCCGGTAGTCGGCGTAGTTGTCGTCTGCCTGATCGATGAAATTGAGAAACTGCAACGTCGGCGGCGCCTGCGTCCAATCCCCGGTCTCCTGATACAGAGGCTGGCCGCGCTTCGGCTTCTCATGCACCGCGGACGCACGCACCACATTCAGCCTCGTCGCGCCGACCATGCGGTTGTAGGTGGCTACCAATGTCCAGTCGTTGTCTTTCTCGATGCTCAAAGTGTCGATCGTGCCGTTGCCGAGCACCTGGTTGTAGTTGGGCTGGTGATCCCAGAGGTAGCGCACGGAGTAGTTGTGCTGGGCGCTCAGCTGGTGATCCACTCGCCCCAGGTAGTTCCAGGAGTTGGTCTCCTGCGCCACGGTGAAGCTCCGGTCCGGGCGGCTCGCGTACACGCGGCTGCGGCCTTCGTTCTTGTCCTGGCGCTCGAAGCTGGCGAAAAAGTGCATCCGATCGCGGAGGATCGGTCCGCCGATCGTGCCGCCCCATTGGCTCTTGCGCGTCACGGGCTTGTCAAGATTCTGCTGCGCGACGAAGAGATCCTTCGCCGTCATCGACGCATCGGTGAAGTAGCCGAAGGTGCTGCCTCGCCAGGCATTGCTGCCCTGCTTGGTCACGGCGTTGACCACACCGGCGGTGGCTGCGCCGTACTCGGCGTCGAACTGGTTCGTCACCACCTGGAATTCCTGAATCGAATCGAGCGGCGGGCCTGCGCTCCGGAGCTGCCGCCGCGCAGATCGTCGTTGTTGCTGCCGCCGTCCATGAGGAACACCACGCCGCTGCCGTGCTGGCCGTTGATGGTGACGCTGTCGGACGAGGAGTCGTCGGCGGCGTTGTAGACGACGCCAGGCAGGAGCGCCACCAGGTGTGTGAAGTTGCGTGTCGCCGACGGCAGGTCCTTGAGCTCGCCGGACGTCACGTTCCCACCGACCTGCGCCGATGTGAGGTCCACCTGCGGCGGCTCCGATGTCACCGTCACGTTTTCCTCGAGACCACCGACTTGAAGGGACAGGTCCACTTGGAGTGTGGCCCCGACGCGTAGGACGAGCTCCTGTTGGGTAAGCCGTCTGAAGCCTTGGAGCTCAGCTGTGAGTCGATACGGCCCGGGCACGAGTCCCGGAATCAGAAACGTCCCGTCGTCGCCGGTGATCGTCTCCCGGATCGTCCCACTCTCTTCGTGGGTGACGACAATCGAAACGCCAGGAAGAACGCCCTGCTGTTGGTCCGTAATCCGGCCTCGTATCGCCGATCCACCTTGCTGTGCCTCCGCCACAGCCACGATGACGAGCAACCCGACCAATAGGGACGACAGACGCGTAAACCAGCAGCGCATGGGAGCTTCCTCCAGTCAGGGGAGCCGCAACGGATACCTTATACACCCGGCCAACTCGGGGGTCACAAGATTGTGTCGTCCTTCCGGCGCGGGATTCAGCGTTCTGCGACGAACGCAAACCTTCCGCCCTTGAGCGTGCTCTGTGCTTTCGCGACGCTCAACAGCGCTTGCGCGGCGGACGACAGCGTCCCCTCGCGGCGATAGACAAAGCGAAGCTTGCGATCGAAGGCGAGCTCCGGGACTTCCACGCAGACGAACTCGCGCCGCGCGAGCTCGCTCTCAACCGTGATGGCCGGCAGCAGTGCGACGCCGTTTCCCATCGCGACGAATTTCTTGATGGCTTCGATCGTCGGCATCTGGACTGGCATGCGGAGCTGAATGCGACGCTTGGCAAACGTGTCGATGACCCGCTGCCGATACGGGGAGGCCACGTGGTGGGCGATAAAGGATTCGCTGGCCAACTCACTGATGGACACCTTGGCGCGGCGCGCCAACGGATGCGAGGGCGGCACGACGAACGCGAGCTCGTCGTGGTAGACAACGATCGAGTGCAGGGCCGCCGTGTCGGGCCGGTAGGTGACCAGTCCGAAGTCGGCGCCGTAATCGAGCACCTGCGCCGGCACGCGGCTGGCCAGCGCGCGTTGAACGGTGATGTGCACATCCGGATACAGCCGCCGGTACTCGTGCAGGACCGGGAGTAAGTACAGGCACGTGAGCTCGTTGGCGGCGACGGTCACCCGCCCCGCACGCAGTTGCCGCACATCGTCGAGCGCCGCCAGGGCGCCGTGGCGCAGATTGATCAGCCGCTCTGCGTGTTCCGCCAGTACCCGGCCCGCGTCGGTCAGCTCTCCCCGCCGGCTCGATCGGTCGAACAGGGGCCGCCCGATCTCCTCCTCGAGCTTCTTGATGGTCTGGCTAATCGCCGGCTGAGTCCGGTACAGGGCCTTGGCCGCCGACGAGAAGCTGCCCTCGCGGACCACTGCCAGAAACGCTTCGAGCTGAAAGAGCTCCATAAACGACCTGCCGAACCTGGCAAACCTGCGAACTTGACGAACTCGGCCCACTCCTGCCGAAATGTGAATATAAGCCAAGTTTGATACGGCCATAGAAATTATTACTTTGACTTATTTTTGGCACTCGCCCGACACTGGCAGGACCGTGACCACCATGGCTTCACGCACCCGGGTACACGTGTTCGACACGACGCTTCGCGACGGCGAGCAGGCGCCGGGGTTCAGCATGACCGCGCCCGAGAAGCTGCGTCTGGCCCAGCAGCTTGATCGGCTCGGCGTGGACATCATCGAAGCCGGCTTCCCGATTTCCTCGGAGGGCGACTTCGAGGCGGTTCGAACCGTCGCCGCAGCCGTCCGCCGGCCCATTATTGCGGGCCTGGCGCGAGCCAAGCGCATGGACATCGATCGCGCGTGGGAGGCGTTGCAGCGAGCGGCCCGGCCGCGAATCCACGTGTTCCTGGCGACGTCCGACATTCATCTCCAACACAAGCTGCGGATCGATCGTGCCTCGTGCGTCGAGCAGATTCGAGACGCCGTCGCCTACGCGCGCGAGCGATGCGCCGACGTGGAGTTTTCCGCTGAGGATGCCACGCGGACCGACCTGTCGTATCTCTGCACGGTGGCCGAGACGGCCGTTGCCGCGGGCGCGACCACCATCAACTTGCCCGACACGGTCGGCTACGCTCTGCCAGCCGACATCGAGCGGATGTTTCAGTCCGTCCGCGAGCGAATCGGCGATCGCGCCGTCCTCTCGGCGCACTGCCACAACGATTTGGGGTTGGCGGTGGCCAACTCACTCGCGGCCATCCAGGCGGGTGCACGCCAGGTCGAGTGCACGATCAACGGCATCGGCGAGCGCGCCGGCAACGCGTCGCTCGAAGAGATTGTGATGGCCCTCGAAGTTCGCGCCGACGCCTTGCCGCACCACACGGGCGTGCAGACCGAGGCGCTGGTGCCAACCAGTCGCGTGCTGTCCTCCATCGTCGGCGTCACGGTCCCCCCCAACAAGGCCATCGTTGGCGCCAACGCCTTCGCGCACGAGGCCGGCATCCATCAGGACGGGATGCTGAAGCACCAGCTGACGTACGAGATCATGCGGCCCGAGTCGGTCGGCGCGCCCGGCACGCAGCTCGTGCTTGGCAAGCACTCCGGCGTACGCGGCCTCGACGCGCGCTGCCGCGCGCTCGGTCATCACCTTCGGCAGGCCGACCTCGATCGCCTGTACGTTCGCGTGATCGCCCTCGCCGATCGAACCAAGTCGGTCGACGATACCCAGCTGGTCGCCATTCTTCACGAGGAGCTTGGCCTTCCCCTCATGGGTCACGCGGCCGCCGGCGCCAACGGCGGGCAGGCCGCACGACGATGAAGATTGCCCTGCTCCCAGGCGACGGGATCGGGCCCGAGGTCATCGCTGAAGCCGTCCGCGTCTTGAAGACGGTCGGCGAGCATACCGGCCGAGCCTTCTCGTTCGCCACATATCCCATCGGCGGAACAGCGATCGACACCGAGGGCGCCGGACTCCCAGCGCAAACGCTCGACGCGTGCCTGGCCGCCGACGCCGTCCTGCTCGGTGCGGTTGGCGATCCGAAATTCGATGGCCAACCACCGGCGGAGCGGCCGGAAGCCGCGCTCCTGGCGCTGCGGAAGGCCCTCGCCGGGTATGCGAATCTGCGGCCCGCCGTCTGCTACGCGCCGCTGGCGACTCGAACGTCGTTTCAGCCCGAGCACGTCCGCGGCGCCAACGTGCTCATCGTTCGCGAGTTGCTGGGCGGACTGTATTACGGAGAACCGCGAGGCTTCGATGAGTCGGGCAACACGGCGTTCAACACTTTGATCTATTCGCGCGGCGAGGTCGAACGAGTCGCGCGCGTCGCGTTCGAGCGCGCGCGCCACCGGCGTTGTCGCGTGGCGTCGATTGACAAAGCCAACGTGCTCGAGACGTCGCGACTGTGGAGAACGGTTGTTGCCGAAGTCGGCAAACGCTATCCGGATGTCTCGCTCGAGCACGTCTATGTCGATACGTGCGCGATGCGACTGGCGACGGCGCCAGCGAGCTTCGACGTGATTCTCGCTGACAACCTGTTCGGCGACATTCTCAGCGATCAAGCCGCGTCGATCGCCGGCTCGCTCGGGCTCCTGCCGTCGGCCACCATCGGCGGCCGCGTGGATTTGTACGAGCCGGTTCACGGCTCCGCGCCGGACATCGCCGGTCGCGGGCTCGCCAATCCAATCGGCGCCATTGCCAGCGCCGCGATGCTCCTCCGTTTTTCGGCCGGCATGGAACGCGAGGCGGACGATATCGATCACGCGATCGAAGACACGCTCGCAGCGGGTGCGCGCACGAAAGACCTGGCGGCGCCCGGCGAGCGGCACGTCTCGACTGAAGAGATGGGCCACGCGATCGCGGAGCACTTAATCGAGGGGCGCGAGCGCCGCCATTCCTACCATGCGGTCTGACTTTGCGCACGACTCGGACAAACCTAAAGGTTTGTCCCCACAGCCGCACGGTGGCGACAAACCTTTAGGTGGCGACAAACCTTTAGGTTTGTCGAAAACCCTCCTCGACAAGATCTGGGACGCGCATGTCGTCCGCGATCTCGACGATGGTCGTAGCTTGATCTACATCGACCGTCACCTGGTCCACGAAGTGACGTCTCCGCAAGCGTTCGAGGGATTGCGGCTCGCGGGTCGTCCCGTGCGGCGCCCCGATCTCACCTTTGCCACGGTCGATCACAATGTGCCAACCACGGCGCGGCATCTGCCGATCGCCGACCCGCTGGCGCGCACGCAGGTCGAGACGCTGCGCACCAACTCCGTCGCCTTCGGCATTCCACTCTTCGATTTCAGCAGCGGCCGCCAGGGCATCGTCCACGTCATCGGCCCCGAGTTGGGCCTCACCCTTCCCGGGATGACCATCGTCTGCGGCGACAGCCACACGTCCACACACGGGGCGTTCGGCGCGCTGGCGTTCGGCATCGGCACAACCGAAGTCGAGCACGTGCTGGCGACGCAGTGTCTCGTCCAGCGGAAGCCAAAGGCGATGCAGGTGATTCTGAGCGGTTCACTGACCGCCGGCGTCACCGCCAAAGATGTCGCCCTGGCAATCGTCGCCCGCCTCGGCTTCAGCGGCGGGACGGGCTTCGCGCTCGAGCTTGCGGGTCCGCTGGTCGACACGCTGACGATGGAAGAGCGGATGACGCTGTGCAACATGAGCATCGAGGCGGGCGCGCGAATGGCGCTCGTCGCACCCGATGCCACAACCGTTGCCTATCTCGACGGCCGCCCGCACACTCCCAGCGGCAACGAGTGGACGGTAGCGCTGGAACAGTGGCGTGATCTGCGGAGTGATGAGCACGCCCGATTCGACGCGCGCGTCGAGATCGACGTGAGTGCCCTCGCGCCGCTTGTCACGTGGGGCACGCGCCCGGACATGGTGCAACCGGTGACCGGTCAGGTGCCCGATCCCGCCGGCGCGACCAACGAGAAAGATGCCCGCGCGATCGAGCGCGCGCTGACCTACATGGGGCTGACGCCAGGCACGCGCATTGAAGACGTGCCGGTCGATCGCGTGTTCATCGGATCGTGCACGAACGCACGACTGACGGACCTCCGCGCTGCCGCTGGTGTGGTTCGCGGGCACCGCGTGCATGCGGGCGTGCGCGCCATGGTGGTGCCGGGCTCACAGCAGGTGAAGGCCGACGCCGAGCGCGAAGGGCTCGACCGCGTCTTCGCCGACGCCGGCTTCGAATGGCGCGAGCCAGGCTGCTCGATGTGCCTGGGTATGAATGAAGACATTCTCGGCGAGGGCGAACGCTGCGCTTCGACGAGCAACCGAAACTTCGAAGGCCGTCAGGGCAAAGGTGGGCGCACTCACCTCGTGAGTCCGGCGATGGCGGCGGCCGCGGCGATCGAAGGCCACTTCACCGACGTTCGGCGATGGGAGTACCGCTGATGTCCGCTGGCAGCCGCCCACCGCTGTGTGTGCACCGGGGAGTCGTGGCGCCGTTGCGCCGGAGCCACGTCGACACCGACCAGATCATCCCGAAGCAGTTTCTCAAACGGATCGAACGGTCGGGATTCGGTCCGTTCCTCTTCTACGACTGGCGGCGACGCGCCGGCGGTGATCTGGACCCGGCGTTTGCGCTCAATCAGCGCCAGTACGCGGACGCCACCGTTCTCGCCACGGGACCGAACTTTGGTTGTGGCTCCTCGCGCGAGCACGCCGCGTGGGCGCTTCTGGACGCGGGGTTTCGAGTGGTCATCGCGGCGTCATTTGCCGATATCTTCCGCAACAACGCGATTGCCAACGGCATGTTGCCGGTGGCACTAGCCGAGCCGGCGGTGGACGCCATTCTCGATCGAGCTGAGCAGGAAGACGGCTATCAAGTCACCGTAGATCTCGAGGGCTGTACTGTGCATGACGACCACGGGTTGCTCGAACGCTTCGCGATCGACGCCGCGTCGCGCCGCCGTCTGCTCGAGGGTCTCGACGAGATCGACGTCATTCTCGCGCACGAACCCGACATCGCCGCATATGAGCGGCAGAGGGTTGACCATCCGGCCTGAGCGCATCAGCGCCGCCGTAACCTAGACAAGGCTTATGAAAAAGAGCGGAGCTCACATCCTCTGGGCGTCACTAGTCGAACAAGGCGTCGACACAGTCTTCGGCTATCCCGGCGGCGCTATTCTGCCGGCGTACGACGCGCTGCTCGATCACCCGATTCGGCACGTGCTGGTTCGTCACGAGCAGGGCGCCGCGCACATGGCCGATGGCTATGCGCGCGCGAGCGGAAGAGTCGGCGTCGCGGTTGCGACCTCGGGCCCGGGCGCCACCAATCTCGTCACCGGCATCGCGACCGCGATGATGGACTCGATTCCGATCGTCTGCATTACCGGTCAGGTCCCGGCGGCGCTGCTTGGGTCTGACGCTTTCCAGGAGACCGACGTGACCGGCATCACGTTGCCGATTACCAAGCACAACTATCTCGTCACGCGGGCGGCGGAGATCGCGCCGACTATTCGCGCCGCGTTCGCGGTCGCGACCTCGGGGCGTCCCGGTCCGGTGCTGGTCGACATCACCAAGAACGCTCAGCAGGAAGAGACAGAGTGGGAACCGCACGAAGAGCGGCGACACCACGCGACCCCGGCAAAGCAGGCGACCCTAAAGGGTCGCCTCTACAAGGCAGTGGACGGGGTACGCGCAGAGGCACTCAATCGCGCAGCAGAGCTGATCGCGCACGCGATGCGGCCGGTCATTCTCGCCGGTCACGGCATCTTCAAGAGCGGCGCGATGGACGAAGTGCTGGAGCTCGCCGAGCGCGCGCACGTCCCAGTCGCCATGACGCTGTTGGGCCTGGGCACGGTCCCGGCGGCGCACGAGCTGAATCTCGGCATGATGGGCATGCACGGCGAAGCGTGGGTCAACGACGCGATTCAGGAATCCGATCTCCTGTTGGCGTTCGGCATGCGATTCGACGATCGGGTGACCGGCAAGCTCTCGGTGTACGCGCCGCACGCGCGAAAGATCCACATCGACATCGACGCCTCGGAGCTGAACAAGAACGTCCGCGCCGACGTCGGCATCGTCGGCGATCTGCGCGCGGTGCTGCAGGAACTGCTGCCGCTCATCGACGCCAAACGTCACGACGCGTGGTTCGCTCGCATTGGAGAGCTCGCCGGCGGTCCGACGGTTCGCGAGATCCACGATCTGCCGGACGATGGAAAGTTTCTGGCGCCGCAGGTGATTCACGACATCTGGCGCGCCACCGAGGGGCGCGCGATCGTCGTCACCGACGTCGGTCAGCACCAGATGTGGGCGGCGCAGTACTACAAGGTGGCCGAGGCCGGTACGTTCATTACCTCAGGCGGGCTCGGATCGATGGGGTTCGGTTTGCCGGCCGCCATTGGCGCCAAGATGGCCCGACCCGATCGCGAGGTCTGGGCGATCGTCGGCGATGGCGGGTTCCAGATGACGCAGGCCGAACTGCAGACCGCCGTCCAGGAAGGCGTGAAGGTGAACGTCGCGATCATCAACAACGGCTATTTGGGGATGGTGCGACAGTGGCAGCAGTTCTTCCACGACCGCCGCTACTCCGCGACGCCGATGTCATCGCCTGACTTCGCGAAGATCGCCGAGGCGCATGGGCTCATTGGGATTCGTGTGACGTCGCGTGGCGAAGTGCACGAGGCCGTTCGTCAGGCTCAGGAGGCCTCGGGCACGGTGGTGCTCGACTTCCGTGTCGAACAGGAAGACAGCGTGTATCCGATGGTGTCCCCCGGCGCCGCGCTGCACGACATGATTCGGCGTCCCGGGATTGTGTCGCTGGCTGAAACGGGAGCCGACGTGTGACGGGCGAAGCTCCGCCTCGAATCGCTCCCAAAAGACGCGGCGGCGGAGCTTTGCCATCGCAGTATTGTTTTGCCCCGCTCCGCGGGGCGAGACATCGTCTGAGGTCCCGCGCCCGCCCCATGGCTCCTGGAAGGACCTCAGACGATGTCTAACGGTGAGGACGTACGTCCACGAACCATCGTCGTCCGCTACGAGCACGCCATCGACTCGCTCGATCGGGTGGCGTCGATTCTGCGGCGTCAGCGGGTCCGCGCCGAAGCGTTCACGGCCGTGGCGTCACACGATCGCGAGACCGTGCAGGCCACCATCATGTTCGACAGCACCGATCGCACGGCCGCTCGGATTGTTGCGCTGCTCGGGCGGCAGGTCGGCGTGCTGGCCGTAGAAGACTGGACTTCTCAGATCAAAGACCACGAGGCAGACCATGGCAACGATGATTCACGACTCTGATGTGGATTTCTCCGCAATCGACGGGCGGCGCGTCGCCGTCATCGGCTACGGTTCGCAGGGCCACGCGCACGCGTTGAATCTGCGCGACAGCGGCGTGGATGTTCGCGTCGGTGTGCGCCCCGGGAGTCGCGGATGGCAAGCGGCCGCGGCGGCGGGATTTACACCGCTCGACCCTGGCGCGGCCGCGGCCTGGGCCGACATCATCATGATTCTCGTTCCCGACCTGGAGCAGTCGCACCTCTTCGCCAGGCAGATTGAGCCGCACCTCACACCGGGCAAGATGTTGATGTTCGCGCATGGGTTCTCGATTCGCTTCGGCTGGATCACGCCGCCCGAGGGCGTGGACGTGGCGATGGTCGCCCCCAAAGCTCCCGGCCATCGCGTCCGCGAGGTGTTCATCGATGGCGCTGGCACTCCCGCGCTGATTGCGGTGCACGCCGACGCCACAGGCTCGGCCTGGGAGACCGCCCTGGCGTACGCCAAGGGCCTCGGTTGCACGCGGGCCGGAGTGATCAAGACCACGTTTGCAGAGGAGACCGAGACCGATCTCTTCGGCGAGCAGGCCGTGCTCTGTGGAGGCGTGAGCGCGCTGGTCACGGCTGGGTTCGAAACGCTGGTCGAAGCCGGCTATCAACCCGAGATCGCGTACTTCGAGTGTCTGCACGAGCTGAAGCTCATCGTCGACCTGATGTATCGAGGCGGCCTGGGCTTCATGCGCTACTCAGTGAGCGACACGGCTGAGCACGGCGACTACAGCGGCGGACCGCGCATCATCACCGATGAGACGCGGAAGGTGATGCGTCAGATGCTCGGAGAGATCCGATCAGGTGCGTACGCCGATCGCCTGGCGCGCGAACACACGACCGGCGATGGCTGGTTCAAGGCCGAGCGCGAGCGGCATCGCGAACATCAGATTGAACAGGTGGGGGCGAAGCTCCGCGCTCGCATGACGTTCCTGGAACCAGCGGTCGTGCCGGCCACGGAACCTGCGCCGGCGAGATAAAGGGTCCAGAGTTCCACGGTTCCAGAGTTCCACGGTTCCAGAGTTCCAGCGTTCAGAACGTTGGCACTTTGGAACGCTGGAACAGTGGAACCTTAGATGCCGTGACCGTAGCCCGAGTCCTGGCCGAAGCCCGAGTCGAACAC
>JBOGIV010000028.1:0-4603 GCA_050747925.1 Vicinamibacterales bacterium | reverse complement strand
GATCAGCACCGGGGGCACAATTGCGTTTGCGATGGAGTGCGTCGAACGCGGATGGCTCGACGAGCCGTGGCTCACGTTCGGCAGCGGCGACGCGGTGCTGCGCGTCATTGAGTTGATTGGCTCACGCGAGGGCCTTGGCAATCTGCTCGCCCAGGGCAGCCGTCGAGCCGCCGAGGCGATCGGGCACGACAGTATTTCCATAGCGCCGCAGGTGAAGGGGCTCGAGATGCCCGGCTACGAGCCACGGGCGCTGCAGACGATGGCGCTTGGGTTTGCGGTGGGCGCCCGTGGCGCCGACCACAATCGCAGCGGCGCCTACGAGGTGGACTTCTCCGACAAGGTCGATCGTCGGCGCGTGACGCCCGACAATGTGCGGCATGCGATCGAGACAGAAGACAAGGCAGCGCTGATGGACTCGCTGATCATCTGCAAGTTCCTCCGCGGCGTATTCGACGATTTTCACGCTGAGGCGGCCGAGATGCTGCGCAGCGTGACCGGGTGGGACGTCAGCGCTGACGAATTGCGCGAGACGGCCAGGCGCATCGTAAGTGCCAAACGGGAGTTCAACCTGCTCGCCGGGTGGACGCCGGCGGAAGACACCCTGCCCGACCGCTTTCTGTCCGCGCCGTTGCCCGACGATTCGGCGGCCTGCCTGAGCCGAGATCAACTCATCGAGCTGGTCGACGAATATCATCGCCAGCGCAGTTGGTAACTGTTGCTAACTTCATAGACAACGGAGCACGGCATGGAACTCGGCGCGTTTTCAATCAGCCTGGCAGTAAAGGACATCGAGGCCTCGAAACAGTTTTACGAAAAGTTTGGGTTCAAGGTCTTCGGCGGAGACGCCGCACAGAACTGGCTGATCGTGAAGAACGGCAACCACGTCATCGGGCTGTTCCAAGGCATGTTCGAGAAGAACATCCTCACCTTCAACCCTGGCTGGGACAGCAATGCCCAGAAGCTTGCGGGGTTCACCGACGTGCGGGAGCTGCAACGCCAGTTGAAGGCTCAAGGCGTGCAGCTGGTGAACGAGGCAGATGAGAGGACGACGGGGCCAGGCAGTTTCATCGCAGTGGACCCCGACGGCAACCCGATTCTCGTCGACCAGCACGTCTAAGCCCTTCGGGAGAATCGGATGATTCGCGGACTCCCAGTATTGATTCTTCTCGGCCACGCCGTCGCGGCGAACGCAGCCGAGGTGCTTCAGGTCCGGCCGTGGGAACTGCACAGCAGTTTCTGGATGAGTCTTCACCAGACTCTGATTGCCGACGCGATGCGCTCCACGCCGCGCGACCTGCCAGCGTTATCAGCAGAAGAGCAGGCAGTGTGGACTGAGGCGGTTGGCGCATATCGCACGGCTGGCGGGCGCGGCGACATGACCTTCGCGACGCCGATGATCATCACGACCGATGCGCTCACACAGGTAGCCGATGATGCGACCGAGCCGCTCATCGACGCCCCTCTCAAAGATGCACTCTTGCGTGCCGCTCCCGCCTATCGGCGGCACTGGTGGACGGCGGACGACCAGGCGAATCGATTCTTCATCGGTTACGCAGCCGCGATGTTGCGTGACGCGGGAGAACCACTCGTTCGGGAACACGAAGCGGCGTATCGCACGGCGTGGCCGCAGCGCATCCGCGCCTACATCACGCCCCATGGCGGTCCTTTCGGCGCTTACACGATGACCGGGCTGGCCGGCGGCGTGATCACGACGATGTCGTCCCGGGACCCGGGCTACCAGGGCCTTCGCGCCCTCGAGATGCTGTTGCACGAGAGCTCACATGCGATCGTCGGTCCGAACAACGGAACGGTCGCCTCGGCGATTGTCGCTGCGGCGAAGAAAGCCGGCGTGGCGGTGCCGCGCGATCTGTGGCACGCGATTCTGTTTGCCACGTCGAGCGAGCTGACACGTCGGTGGCTCGTCGAGCGGGGGGCGACCAACTTCGTGCCATCATCGCTAGACCTCTTCACCAGGGCATGGCCGAAGTATCGTGAGCCCGTCGAGAAGTACTGGATCGCGTATCTCAACGGGCAGGGCTCGCTCGAGGAAGCCATCGACAGCGTTGTCGCTTCCATCGCGCGATGAGTATCTCGAGCGAGGTGCTCCACCGAGGTTCAATGAGGTAGCCGCATGTTGAGTTCGACGAGATACCAACGGCGCGAGTTTCTCGCTCTCGCCGGCGGGACGGCCATCGCTCCGCTCGCAGTGCGACGGATCAGAGCCCACGCGACGAGCGCCGACGACACTCGGGAGCTCACTCGACTCGAGAGCGTCTGGAACGAGGCGCACGTGCGCGGCGACGTGCCGGCGCTCGAAGGTCTATGCGCCGATGACCTCGTCGTCACCGTGCCAGGAATGCCTGTGATGAGTAAAGACGACATCCTTGGTTTCTGGCGGTCCGGGCGCGCGAAGATCACGCGCCATGACACGTCCGAGATCCGCGTGAAGGTCTACGGCGATGCCGCGATCGTGATCGGGCGGCTGCGCCGGACGCGCGACTTCAACGGTCGAGTCACCGATGATGACTGGCGATTTACCAAGACATACACCAGGCGGGATAATCGCTGGCGCGTCATCGCCTACCACGCATCACCGGTCGCGCCTTGACTGTGGAGCGTTGTGAAGGGCGTGACCACGGTGTGAAATGGCCACGAAGTCGTATCTCGTTTCTCTCCCCGAGCGACTCATCCGGTCCGTGTTGGGGCTTGGCGCCGGCATGGCAAGGGAAACGGCAGCCGTCGCTCTTCCACAGGGCATCCGTCGCAGCCAGCTGTACCAGAACGTCGTCGACGCCACGCTTCGGTTCGTTATTGAGCGGGTTGGAGGGGTGCAGGGTATTGTCGGTGGCGAGAACTCAGTCCCCGAGGACTTCCTTGCGCGACGGACGGCTGGCAACGCGATCGAAGTGCTCGGCGTCGTCGCATTTCGCGCCTCGCCCGTGTGGATTCTCGCGGCGCTCGCCGACGTCTGCGGCCTCGGCCGACACTTGATTCCGGAGATCGCCGACGCACTCAAGTCGCAGAACCTGCTCGACAAAGACGCTCAGTTCAACAGTGTCGATCAGTTGCTTGATGGTCTGGAACAGACTTCATCCCGGTTAGCCGCGACGGTCAATACACCCCCGCTCGACGTCGCCGGACTCCGCAACGAATGGAAGGCCATTCAGGAAAGCGCCAGGGGCCTGCGGCCGGTCGACCTTCCTTCCACCGATACGATTCGGAATTTGTGGACGCAACTCAAGAATGAATCCGAGCAGCAAAACCGGTCGGTCTTTGAAACATCGTCCGCGATCGCGGTATCGGCGGCCCGGGCACTTCCGGATGGAATGCGCTGGATCTCGGCCTCTGCACGAGTCAGCGCAACGCGCACGGGCCAGGTCTTCGCGGTGGCGCTATTGGATCACTATCGCGAGACCCTGAACGAAATCCGTCAGGTCGGATATCTGACGTATGCGAAGCGGCAGTTGGATCCCTACCTCCGTGCTTGCGTTAATCAGTTCTCGCCGAAACGGCAAACTCTGACGCAACGCCTCATTGACAAGTTGGCACGCGCCCGGCGTCCAGGAGCTGACGTCCGATGAACCATTCACGTCGATCGACACTCGATTTCGCGACGCCCACAGCACGCGTCCTGGCATCAATCTCAGGGGTAAGACGTGGCCGCACGGATTTTCCGGAAAGGCGGCTCCTCACGGAACGGTCTTTTCAAGATGAACACACGGCGGGATTTGACTCGTCGGGCCCGGGCGAAGCGGGCGCGACTTGCCAACACCGAAGGTACCCGGCACGTTGGCCCCACTGTTGATCCGCGAAGCGCACAAGACGCCAGTCGGCTCGGACGCTGAGCACGATGAGTGTGGTACCGCGTGTCAGCGATACCATGGCTCCATCCTGCGGCCGGAAGAAGACCGTGGCATTGTCTGAGACGACAACGGCGGCGCCAACGGCGCGATCTGCACACCGCGTGTCGGTCACGCCTGGCGTCACCGCGTCGGTCGATGTGGCCTGGCTCGATCGTGCCGCTGGCACGACGGTGGGCGTTGGCGTCGGTTCCATCGTCGCGGCGATTCCATCGGTGGACTGCGTCGCTGTCGATATGACGGGCCGCGACGCCGGTTGAGACTCTGGCAATGGAGGCTGCGGTAACGGAGATTGCGGTAATGGAGCCCTTGGTTTTGCAGCGGTCGGCCGGCGTGTGTTGGCCGGTTTCGATTTGGCGGTTGTCGGGGGCGTTGAAAACGTGCTAACGGGAACCACTTCGCCGGTTTTCGTGTCGAGTCGAGACAACCGCCCCTGCGGGTCCGTTTGAAGCTGATAGCGCGAGGCTTCGGCCGAGGTGTTCGAACCGATCAAACCGCATCCGGCAAGCCCCACCGCCACAACTACGCAGAAGATCGTGTGTGCGCGTCTCATATTTCACGCTGAAGCTGAGATGTCAGCGGTCAGCCCCGAGGTCAGAAGTCTCTAATATGTCGCTAATGAATAGTGACACCAAGCCCAATTTGGCTGAAGTTGGCGTCGGCGTTTGATGTCCTCACGGCTGCCCCGTTCCAGAACGGGGTCAGACTCACTTAGGCCCCGACTCGAATGACCCATCCGAGGC
>JBOGIV010000027.1:0-6098 GCA_050747925.1 Vicinamibacterales bacterium | reverse complement strand
GAACGGAGCTGTGCGACGGCGCGACGTCCATGACCCAGAAGAAGCTGCGAGCCAACCAGCGCGACGTGGACGCACTCTTGAACAAGGACCTCAAGGCGATCAACGACTTGATGCGCGGGCGCGGCGTCGCCAATATCGTCGTGCGGCCACCCAAATAGGCCGGCACCGGCACGACTAACGTCGTGCCTTACGAACGTCGGGCGCCAATTTTGGTGGCGCCTTCGCAGCGGGCGACAGGGCAGGGACGAGCGTCGGGCCGGGCGTTGCAGATCTGTTACGATCTAACCCATCGTTTTGCGCGAGTTCGAGTGAACACACGGAGGCGTCGTATGTGGAACACACGGAGTTGGCAGTACGCGTTGCTCGTTCTGCTGCTCATTCTCTGCGGCGGCGGCGCCGCTTCTGCTCAGAATCCAACCTTTGCGCTCGAGGGCGTCGTCGCTGACGCGCAGCAGGCGGTTCTGCCTGGCGCCACCGTCACCGTTCAGAATGTCTCGACCGGCTTGGTCCGCGTTGCGACGACCGATAGCAGCGGGCGGTTCGTGATTACCGCCATGCCCACCGAGGGACGCTACCGCGTCCAGGTCGATCTCGCCGGCTTCGCCACCGAGGTCCGCGAAGACCTCATCTTCAACGCGGGCCAGCGCGCCGTGCTCAATTTCGCGCTGCGGTTGTCCACGGTTCAGGAGACGGTCACGGTGGCCGGTGTGTCGCCGCTCATTCAGACGACGTCTGCCGAAGTGACGTCGACCGTTGACCGCAACGCCTTCGAGAACCTGCCGGTCAAGGAGCGCAACTACTTTCGGCTGCTGACGCTCGACTCCAACGTCGTCGCGACGGGCACCGGATCGAACGCCGTCAACGTCGGCGGTCAGGAGGTCTGGAACTTCGGCACGTACGTGGACGGTACCAACAACCACTCGAAGTGGCTCACCCTGCAGCGCGCCCCTCAGCTCGGCTCCAGCGGCTTTGCGATTGAGACGGTGAAGGAAGTGCAGCTCATCACCAATCAGTTCTCGGCCGAGTTCGGCGGACATTCGGCCGGCGTGGCCAGCATGATCACCAAGAGCGGGACCAACGCGGTGAACGGCTCGACGTTCGTCATGATCCGGCCCGGCGACTGGGATGCCGCCCCGCCGCTCGCCCCAATCGTGAACGGCAAGAAGACCAAGGCGCCCTACAACCAGCAGCAGTTCGGCGGCACGGTCGGCGGCCCGCTCGTGCGCGACAAGATGTTCTACTTCGGCAGCTACGAGCGGCGGCGCGAGCGCAGCCAGGTGGTCGTGACCTCGCCTGAAGCGCTCGGCCTCGTGGTGCCGACGCCGGCCGACGAGCATCAGGGGCACTTCAAGGGCGACGTCCGCTTCTCGGAGAAGCACTCGCTCGGCGTGCGCTACAACATGGTGCGCTGGAAGAAAGACAACGAGAGCGGCGGGTTCAACCTCCCCGGCGCCGGGTTCATGTGGGACAACAACGTGGACACCGTGCACGCCAACTTCCTCACCGTCGCCTCGCAGCGGTTCCTGAACGAGGTGCGCGCGCAGTATTCGCGCTACACCGACCGCCGCGCGGCGAAGTGCAACTGCGTGTCGATTCAGCGAGCCGCCTACGCGACCACCGGCGGCTATGACTTCGGCACGTGGGGCGTGTTGCCCGAAGAGACCTACGACATTTCCGACACCGTGTCGCTCTGGCTGGGCAACCACACCATCAAGACCGGCGCGTCGTTCACGTATGACGTGACCGAGCAGTTGTACCAGCCGTTGCAGAACGGTGTGTACCGCTTCACCGGAGCGCCGTCGGTTGCGCCGACGCCCTTCCAGTTCCAGCAGTCGTTCGCGCTTGTGCCCGAGGCCAAGCTGATGTTCCCGAAGGCCTACGTGCTCGCCGGCTTCGTGCAAGACGACTGGCGCATGCGCGACAACCTGACGCTCAACCTCGGCCTGCGCTACGACGTCGAGATCGTGAAGGGCATTCCGGACTGGCCGGCGGGGACTGATATGAACAACGTCGACCCGCGCATCGGCTTCGCGTGGGATCCCAAGGGCGATCAGCGCTGGTCGGTCCGCGGCGGATTTGGACGGTTCACGCAGCAGTACGCGATCTTCACGATCGTCAAGGGCGGCGTCGGTGGCCGCAACGGTCAAGTGACGGTGACGCTGACGCCGACCGATCCGCTGTTCCCGGTGTTCCCGAACGTGCTGCCGGCCTTCCCGCCGGGGGCCGTGCTGCCGCCGCGCGACATCCAGGAGATCTCGCCCGACCTCGAGAACGAACACGCCTGGGCCGGCAGCTTCGGGTTCCAGCGTCAGTTCGGCCATCGGACGAGCCTGTCGGTGGACGCCAACATCAACCGCGGCGTCAAGCACGGGTTCCTCGACATGAACCAGGCGACGCCGATTGCAAAGGCGGTCCTGATTGCCGCCAACGGCGCGAACGTCCGCACCCAGGCGCAGGCCGACGCCACACGTCCGATTCGCCCCGTGCCAAACGGATTCCGCCGCATGGACCTGCTGACAAACGAAGGCCGGTCCTGGTATCAGGGCGTGCGCGTCGCCGTCCAGCACCGCACCACGCCGTTGATGCTCACGGTGTCCTACACGATGTCGAAGTCGGAGGATCGCCTGAACCACTGGTTCTCGCCAGAAGACAGCTCCGATCCCGAGCTCGATCGCGGACCGACCGGCGCCAACACGCCCCATAACCTGGTGACCAGCGTCACGTGGAATATTCCCGGCAGCGGTCCGGTGTTCAGCGGCTGGCGCATCAGCACGGTGTCGCACCACCAGAGCGGATCCCCCTACAGCATTCGGTACGCGGGTGACCCGACGGGTGGTGGCTTGACCGGTGGCTGCAGCAACCGCGGATGCCAGTCGAGCCGGCCCGGCGCGCGCAACACCGGCCGCGGCATGTTCCTCAACTACGCGGATGTGACGCTCGCGCGAAGCTTCGACGTCGGTCCCGACAAGATCGAGATTCGCGCCGACATGTTCAACGCCTTCAACAATCAGAACCTGCTCTCGGCCGGCTACATCGCACTGGTCGGCAACCCCCGGTTCGGCCAGCACTCGGGCGGATCCAGCGTCTTCCCAGGCCGGCAGTTCCAGTTTGCCGTGACGTATCGATTCTGATCGAAGGTGTGAGGTGAAGAGCCTGTTGTGGAGGCAAGCCTTGAGGGTTGCCTCCCTCGTCATCGTGAGCTTGGCGGCTCTGGCCGCCGCAGTTGTTCACGCTCAGTCGAGCCCCGTACAGGTCCGCGTCCAGACCGAGCTTGGCGACATTGTCGTCGAGGTCGATCAGGCGCCGCGATGTCGCAGCGATTCACGTCGTCGGCCGAGCCGCAAACGCGCTTATTTTGGGACTAGGCCGCTGTTCTCATTGATGCTGTCCCCATTACTCCGCGCGGAGCGCGTTCAAGGGATCGACGCGCGTCGCGCGGCGAGCCGGCAGCAGGCACGCCACGATCGCGACGAGGCTCAAGAGGAGAGCAATCGACCCGAAGGTCACCGGGTCGGCAGGCTCAATCTGAGCCAACACGCGGGACATCACGCTGCTGAGCGCCAAAGCGCCAACCAGACCCAGCACCAGCCCGACGCCGAGGTGACGGAGGCCGCGCGCGAGCACGAGCCACATCACCTGCGGCCGCGAAGCACCTAGCGCCATCCGCACCCCGATCTCCTGCGTGCGCTGCGACACCGAGTACGCCATGACGCCGTACAAGCCGACCGAGGACAGCGTCAACGCAATGACACCAAAAAGCGCGAACACTCCGCCGAACGTCCGGAAGGGCCAACGCGCGTCCGCCAGCATCTGATCGATCGTCTGTATTGACAGCACCGGCTGATCGGAATCGACGGCTTGCACATCGCGCCGGACCGCGCTCGCCAACGACTCGAGCGGCAATTCGCTTCGGATCAGGAAGGATGCGGCGACTGGCGGGTCTTGACCAGAGGGCACGTAGACCACGGCGTTGAGCTCGGCCTCCTGGGTTGAGCCCTGCCTGATTGATGGACTGACGCCGACAATCGTACGCCACGGTCCTGCAAAGGCTCCGCGCCGCATCAGGCGCAGCCGCCTGCCAACAGGGTCCTCACCGCGAAACACACGAGTGGCCAGACGATCGTTGATGACGACGGTTTCGAGACCGGGCGCACCATCGGCGTCTCGCAAGCCGCGGCCGCGAAGGATGGCGGCACCGACGAGGTCGAAGAAGCGAGGGCTAATCGTCACCGTCGAAACCCACTGAGCGGGCGCGTTCGGCCCGACCTGGCCCTCGACCTCCAGCATCTGCTCCCCACCGTCGAAGGGAGGAACTCCTGTCGTGAGGGCCACGGAATCGACCCCCGCGATAGACGCCAGGCGCTCCTCGACGAGGCCGAAGAAGGTTCGACGAGATTCTGGAGAGGCGTACTTCGCCTCCGGCAGCTCGAGTTGTGCCGCCAGGAGATGATCAGTGCGAATCCCGATGTCGAGTGAGTACACCTTGAGGAAGCTGCGCACCATCAGACCGGCGCCCACGAGCAGCACGGCCGTCAGCGCCAGCTCGGCGACAACCAGCGAGCCGCTCATCACGCGCGCGCGACGGCCACCGACCGCGCCACGCCCACCTTCCTTGAGCACGTCGTGGTTGTTGGTCTTCGAGACGTGAAGCGCGGGCGCCAACCCGAACAGCACGGCTGTGAGCACGCACACCGCCGCGACGTAGCCAAAGACTGTGTAATCCACGGTGAAGACCAACCAGTACGGTTTGCCCGAACCTTGGGTCGCCGCTTCGAAAACGGACGCACCGGCGATCGCGAGCCACAGGCCGAGGGCGCCTCCGAGCAGGCTCAGAACCGTGCTCTCGATGAGCAATTGACGCATGACTCGCCACCGCGTGGCGCCGAGCGACACCCGAACGGCGATTTCTCGTGCGCGGCCGACCGAGCGGGCCAGTAGAAGATTGGCGACATTCGCGCACGCGATCACCAGCACGAAACACACGGCCCCCATCATGACGAGGAACATCGTCCTTGCTCTGCCTTCGACAAAGGCGTCGTTGAAGGTCTCGACCCGAACGCCCACGAACTCTTTGGTCGCTTCCGGATCGGCTGCGCGCCATGGTTGCGCCAGGCCATTCAACTCGGCCTGCGCTCGCTGGCGATCGCTCGTCGCGGCGAGCCGGCCAAACGCGCTCAGTTCGCGAGCGCCGAGCGGATCTTCCAGCAGTGGCGTCCAGATGTCCGAGTTGTCTGGAAACCGCATGCTTTCTGGCATGACGCCGACAATCGTGGCGGGCTGTCCATTGAGGCGAATGGGCTTGCCGAGGACGTTCGGGTCGCTGCCGTAGCGGTTTCTCCAGATGTCATGGCCAATCAGCACCACGGTCTCCGCTCCCCTTCGACCGTCGGCCACGTCAAAGTCGCGTCCCAACAACGGCTGCTGTCTCAGCACGTCAAATGCATTCGTCGAAACCCAAGTGCCGGCCGCTTGCTCCGGCGTCGCAAGGTCGTCGCTCAGGGTCATCGACCCCGATCGATAGGCCGCGAGGCCCGTAAAGGCCGTCGAGTGGTCACGCCACGCCTGATACTCAGTGGAAGACATCTCGGCCCGGCGACCGGCCTTGGTCTGCCACGACACCATGTGCAGGCCGGCTGGGTCCTCGAACGGCAGGCCGCGGATGAACGCCGTGTCCACCACGGCGAACCCCATGGCATTGACGCCGATGCCAAGGGCCAGCGTGACGATCGCGGCCGCTGAAAACCACGGATTCTTGGCGATCAGTCGGCACGCGAAGGACAGATCCTGAAACACGGACTCCACCTGCGGCAGACCTCGCACGTCCCGATGCTGAACCTGGAGCGAGGTGCGCCCGCCGAGTCGGATGGCTGCCGCTCGGCGCGCCTGGTCGGGCGTCATCCCACGACGAACGTTGTCCTCGATGAGCATCACCAGGTGGGTCTCGAGCTCTCGATCGAAGTCACAATCGAGGCGTCCCCTCGTGGCCGACGCCAAGAGTCGAGTGCTGACGCTCTTCAAGCGATTCAACACGGCTCACCTCCGCGCGAGCTGCAGCAGCCGGCCGATCACACCAGCGACACGCTCCCAGTTCTCGGTCT
>JBOGIV010000026.1:0-4195 GCA_050747925.1 Vicinamibacterales bacterium | reverse complement strand
AGCCTGTGGTCCACGGCGCCATTTCTGCAGAACAACACCGTGGGGCCCTTCGAGTGGAGCCCATCGGTCGAGGCGCGCATGCGCTCGTTCGATCAATCGATTGAGCAGATGCTGTGGCCCGAGCGGCGGCAGAAGGATCCGATGTTTGCCAACGAGAGCAGCCCCACCGTCGGCGTAATCGATCGCGTCACGGTTGACAGCTATCTCGAAGTACCTGAGCCCTACATTTCGGCGCCTCTCCTCGTGCGTTTCACGAAACGGCTGTTCCCCTTCATCGGCGGCGAAGGCGGCTCGGTCCGAGTGGGTCCATTTCCCAAGGGAATGCCGGTTGGTCTGCTGACAAACATGGATCTCCTCGGCGAGGATCTGCCGCCAGACCAACGTGACGAGCACCGCAGAAAGCTGCTTCGACTGTTCAAACGCGCGATCAAAGAGTTGAAGGGCAATCCTGACTTCGGCGCCGCGATCACGAGCCTTGCCGAGGAGATGTTTGACGTGAGCAAGTGCAAGGACCTGGTCGTCAACAAAGGCCACTACTTTGGCACCGGCTACTTCACCGAAGAGCCCGGGCTCGGCGACAACGACAAGCGCGCGCTCATCGCCTTTCTGAAGACGTTTTGAGTAAGCTTCGCGCGTGAACCGTCGTGACTTCATCAAATCGGTCGTTGTCGGCGCGGCCGCGCCCGGCCTATTGGCGCAGGAGCCGTCGGGCGACCCGGACTACGTCGTGGTCGGTTCGGGCGCGGGCGGCGGCACCGTCGCGGCCCGGCTCGCAGAGGCTGGATTTTCGGTGCTGGTTCTCGAAGCCGGCGGCGACCCTCGCGTGCCGGCCTCGCCGAAGCCTTCGGGCGACGGCGGGCCGCAAGCCGCGGACTACGACGTTCCAGCGTTCCATGCGTTTGCGACCGAGAATCCCGCGATGCAGTGGGACTTTTTCGTCCGGCACTACGGCAACCTCGCGCAGCAACAGCGCGATCCCAAGTTCGTCGCCGCGCAGGATGGCGTGTGGTATCCGCGGGCCGGCACGCTCGGCGGGTGCACGGCACACAACGCGATGATCCTCGTCTATCCGAGCAACTCGGACTGGGATCAGATCGCCGATCTCACCGGCGATGCCTCATGGCGATCGGCGGCGATGTGGAAGTATTTCCAGCGGATCGAGAATTGCCGTCATCGCCCCGTCCGGCGGTTCTGGCGGAGGTTCGGTCTCGACCACAGCCGGCATGGGTGGTCCGGATGGCTGCCCACAGAGAAGGCGGCGCCGGAAGAGGCGATCGGTGATGAGCAGGTGCGGGATGTCATCGCGCAGTCGGTCGGCAATACCTTGAAGGAGTTTGGCGCACCGTCACTGGCCCGGCTCGAAAGCCTGGGTGATCCCAACGACTGGCGCAGCGTCGAACGCGACGAGATCGGCGCGCGCTACACGCCGCTGACGACGGACAACCATCAGCGCGTGGGTACGCGTGAGCGGCTGCTGTCGGTCGCGAAGCAGCATCCCAGTCGACTGCGGATCGAGCTCAATGCCCTCGCGACGCGCGTCGTCTTTGACGATCGCAACCGCGCCGTTGGCGTCGAATATCAAAAGGGAGAACGGCTGTACGGCGCGCATCCTTCCGCCAGGACGGCCGCGGCCGAGACGCGGCTCGTACGCGCACGGCGCGAAGTGATCCTTGCCGGAGGCGCCTTCAACACGCCCCAGCTCCTGATGCTCTCAGGCATTGGCGATCCGGACCTCTTGACCAGGTACGGCATCACGACGCGCGTCCCGCTCCGTGGTGTCGGCCGCAATCTGCAGGATCGGTACGAAGTGTCGGTCGTCAATCGGATGGTCAAACCATGGGACATGCTCCAAGGCGCGACCTTCAGCACGAGCGACGCGCAATATCGCGACTGGGCGGCGAACCGGAAGGGCGCCTACATCAGCAACGGCGCGCTGCTCTGTGTCGTGCAGCGCTCGACGGTCGGCAAGCCGGTGCCGGATCTCTTCTGCTTCGCCCTGCTGACCGACTTCCGCGGCTACTACCCGGGCTACACAGAGAGGATTCGAAATTGCCACGATTGTTTGACGTGGGTGGTCCTCAAGGCACACACGAACAATCGTGGCGGCGCCGTCACCATCGCCTCACCCGATCCGCGCGTGCGACCTGCGATCGAATTCCGCTACTTCGAAGAAGGGACAGATGCGACTGGTGACGACCTGATGAGTGTGGTGAAGGGCATCCAGCTGGTCCGTCGGATGTCGGCGGGCATGAAGCCGCGCTTGATTCTCCAGGAGGAGCTGCCTGGCGAACATGTCAGCGGCGAAGCCGACTTGAAGGAGTTCGTTCACGATCACGCGTGGGGTCATCACGCCTCGTGCACGTGCGCGATTGGCCCGGAGGCGAGTGGCGGGGTACTGACGAGCGACTTCAAGGTGCATCGGACCGAAGGTCTTCGCGTCGTGGACGCGTCGGTGTTCCCGCGTGCGCCCGGACTCTTCATCGTCAGCGCGGTCTACATGATCGGAGAGAAAGCGGCGGACGGCATCATCGCGACGGCCAAGGCGACGACGTCGCCCACGGTCACGAGCGGCAATTAAACGACTCTATGGTTAGTGCTGGCTCACCACCTGTACAGGATGACCATCAGCGGCTGGGATTGGGGATTTCCGACCTCGCCGTTCTCGATCGAACCCGAATGGAACTTTTCGATCGCGCTGGGCGTCGACTTTCGCCGCAGATGATTCGGTTCGCCTGATACGATTTCCTCGGGAACAGGAGGACACCATGGAGCGGCCGTCGTCACACCCCCTCGTGGGCTGGACTCAAGCCATCTACGCGCTGCACGCGTTCAGCCTGCTCACCGGCATTCTCGGGGCCGCGACCGTGGTCGGCGCATTCCTCACCGGCTGGCCCTCGATTATCGCGGTGATTCTCAACTACGTGAAGCGGAGTGAGACGCGCGGCAGCTGGCTCGAGTCGCACTTTCGCTGGCAGATCCGGACCTTCTGGTTCGGCCTGCTCTGGATCGCCATCTGCGTGATCTTCATCATCGCGACGCTGGGCATCGGCATTCTGATCGCCTGGTTGCCGATGGGCCTGGTCGGTCTCTGGTTCATCTACCGGATCATTCGCGGCTGGATGGCGTTGAACGACAGCCGGCCGATGTACGCGTAGTCAGCATTCTGAGATGATGGCGACTGGAAACCTCGAGGTTCAGTTAACCGATCTGGCCGGCAACCCGGTTCGAGACATCACGATCGATCTGCGGCGCCTGTCCGGCCCGGCCGGCGCCGGAGGCGAAGCGATGAACGTGACGCTCGCCGGCCCCACTCCGGAGCTGACCATCACCGGCATCACGTGCCGCAGCGGTCCGGGCACGATGTATCGCGTGCTCGCGATGGCCGAGCACTATCGTCCTTACGGGTTTTTCCAGCTCATCCAAGAAGACCGCAACAACACGGCCAGTGACGACGTCGAGTTCTGGGTGAAGCCGAGTGATGTCACGAACATCCGTGTGCCGAGATTTGCGGACCTGCCCGCTCGAGCGCGGTTCATCCTCGAGCACGCTCAGATGGTGCGCGTGAAGCCCGAGGACGCAGACTTGGTCGGCCTTACGGGAGAGGACCTCTACGACCAACTCGGGCCGCTGCGCAGTGCGTGTTTCCTCAATCTGATTCGCAAGACATCCGACGAGACGACAACGGGGAACTGTCTACCGTCGATCGGCGGCGTGATGGTCTGCCGCCAGGACCGGTTCTTCGCGCGCGTCGATGCGGCTTTGCCCCAGCGCTTGCGCGAGAGCGAGGTGTTCAAGTCGGCGCCGGAAACGCTGCACGAGCCGTTGGCGGGGTTTGAGATGGCGGAAGGCAGCTTCAAGAGCCGCGACGCACATGCCAATCTGCAAATCACGTTCATGCGTGAGATTGCCTCGGGCGCGCTCGCCGCCGACATCGACATCGACGAGTCGTCGGGTCTCAAACATGGTCTCGAGGTGATTCGCAATGCGACGTTCAACAAACGCACCAATCCGTATCTGATTCGCGAGTTCCTGCTCAGCGCCGACCCGATCAACCGGTCCCTCGACCCGGGGTACAGCTTCATGTTCTGATCAGTCAGGCGTAAAGCTTGCTAGACATCTTCTAAGGCCACTATCGTGACGTTTGAAGCAAGTTTTCGGCGGGCCTTAGAAAATGTCTCGCCCCGCGGAGCGGGGC
>JBOGIV010000025.1:0-17572 GCA_050747925.1 Vicinamibacterales bacterium | reverse complement strand
GGAACGTGCTGCTGGATGGAGATGAGGACGTTCACGGGACTCCCTTCGACTCGCCGTCGCTCAGGGTAACGGTTCGCTCAGGGCAAGCGGGGCTCGGGGCTTACTCTTTCTGGCTGCGTTCTTCGTGCTTCTTTCTTCTGTAGTGTCCTGACCGCCCACCTTTCTTTTCCACAAGGTGTATGTCCCCGATGGTCATCGCCTTGTCCACGGCCTTGACCATGTCGTAGAGCGTGAGCGCGGCGACGCTGACGGCGGTCAGCGCCTCCATTTCGACGCCGGTCCTGTCGGCCGTTCGCACTCGCGATTCGATCGCGTAGCCGTCTCGCGTCGGCGTGAGCTCCACCGCCACATGCGTGAGGGCGAGTGGATGGCAGAGCGGGATGAGCTCGCTGGTACGTTTCGCGGCCATGATGCCCGCGAGCCGTGCCGCCTGGAGAGGGTCGCCCTTCTTCACAGCGCCTGCTCGAATCAGTCGGCGGGCGGTCGCCGACATTTGTACTGCCCCGCGCGCGACGGCCTCTCGCTCGGTGATGGGCTTTGAGCCAACATCGACCATCCGCACGCGCCCGCGCGCATCAACATGGGAGAGGCGCGGCGCCCTTGGCACTCCTGGCACCTTTGGCACTCTTGGCACCCTATTTTTCGTCATCGATTCCTTGCGCCAGATAGAAGGACAAGCTTTCAAGCGACACGGTGAGATCCACGCTCTTCAGCTTGATCCCCTGCGGCACCTTCAACGCACCGGGCGAAAAGTTCAGGACGGCCTTGATGCCGACGGCAGTCACCTGATCGAGCACTTGCTGTGCCGACTCGGCCGGCACGGCGATGACGGCAATGTCGATGTGTTCGCGACGAACGACTCGCTTGAGATCCTTCAGATCGTGAATCGGAACCCCGCTCCGCGACTCCTCGCCGATTTTCGCGTCCGCGATGTCGAACATCGCCACAATCTGGAAACCCTCGCGTCTGAATCCTGGGTAGTCGGCCAGCGCCTGTCCCAGGTTGCCGGCGCCCATCACGCCGACGCGGAGTTTCCGATCCAATCCCAGGATCTGACGCAGATGCCGCCGGAGATCCTGCACGTAGTAGCCAACCCCGCGGACGCCGAACTCACCGAAGTAGGCGAGGTCCTTTCGAATCTGCGCGGCGTTGAGATGAAAGCGCTCCGCGAGCGCCTGAGACGAAATGGTCTCGGTGCCGGCCGCCTCCAGTTGGTTGAGGCAGCGCAGGTACACCGATAGTCGATTCGTCGTGAGCTCAGAAACCGGCTCGCTGGCGGGCTTCCGCTTGTTCGGCGAATTCACAAAGGGAATCTCAGGATAACGCAATCCTCGAGGTGGCGCGAGTCCCGCGATCGCCCGTCGCAGCGACCGACGCTCCGCAGCTCGGGTGTGATCAACGGTCGCCGATCCTCCATGCGCGACGAGCTCGCATCCGCCACGGAGCTGCGGCGCAGCAGGCTCACCGCCGCAGACGAGCCGCTTCGGCGCAGCAAGCCGCAGCGATCGGCGGTCGTCTGGGTCACGCTCGCCCTCTCGCTCTTCTACGTGTTCCTGTTTGCGTTCTCCACCTACGAACTGGCCCGTCACTACGGTTTGAGAAAGACCGCCGAGTGGGCCGCCAGACCAACGCCCGACGGCTGGGTGGTTTCCGTCGTGGATCCAAAAGGAGCCGCCGCCGGCGTGCTGCATGTTGGCGATCGACTCGTGGCCATCTAGGGTGACGCTACGAGCCACGATACGTGCTGTACCCAAACGGCGAAAGCAGCAAAGGCACGTGATAGTGCGCCTCTCCCGCCACGGCTTCGAAAACGATGACCACGCTTGGATAGAACGATTGCGATCCTCGAGCGTGAAAGTAGGTTGCGACGTCAAAGACCAATCGATAGACGCCGGCAATCAGCAGCGAATCCTCCGGCATGAGCGTGCGGAGTCGCCCATCCGAATCGGTCTCACCCTGACCGATCCGTTCCCATTGCTCGCCGGCAGTCTGACGCTCCAATGTGACGGGAACGCCTGCCGCAGGCCGCCCGTGCGCGGTGTCGAGAACGTGTGTGGTGATCGCTGCCATCCTGCGTCGATTCGTTGAGCACCGCTGGGCTAGATGAGGCGTCCAGATGCGCCGAGAACTTCCCCATCGTTGAAGATCACGCGTCCGCGCAGAATCGTAGTCTGAACGCGACCATGAAGCCGAGCGCCGTGATACGGCGTCACCGGATGCCGATGATAGAGCGATGCCGCATCGACCGTCGTCACTACGTCAGGATCCCAAATCACCAGGTCGGCGTCGCAGCCCTCCGCGATTGACCCCTTTCGATTCTGCAGTCCAGCGAGCGTTGCCGGGTTTGCGGCCAGCCAACGCGGCAGGTGCGTCATCGACAGTCCCCGCGCGAGCATGCCGCTCCAAACGACCGGCAGGGCAATCTGCAACGAGGCGATGCCGCCCCATGCGCGCACAAAATCGCCATCGTCCAATCGCTTGAGGGCCGGCGGCGCTGGCGAGTGATCGGTGGCGATGCAGTCGATCTCCCCTTCCGAGAGTCCCGCCCAGAGACCCTCGCGCAACTGCCGTTCACGAATCGGCGGGGCGCACTTGAACGCCGTCGCGCCGTCTGGAATCTCCTCAGCCGAGAAGGTCAGGTAGTGCGGACAGGTCTCCACCGTCAGGGCAACGCCGCTTCGTCGAGCCGCGGTGATGGCCGACAAGGCATCTGGCGTGGCCAAATGCACGATGTGCACGCGCGCACCAAACTCGCGGGCGAGTTGGATCAACAGATCGATCGCCGCCTGCTCGCTCGCAGCCGGACGGCTTTGCAGCCATGTCTGATACTTGCGCGGGTTTCCCGGATCTGCCGACGGATCGTGTAGCAGCGCGGGCCACTCGGCATGCGCGAGGAGCGGGAGCTTCAGGCGCGCGAGCATCGGCATGGCCTCCCGCAGATCGTCTTCGGTCACGTGCGCAAACTCGTCCACACCAGACGGACTCAAAAAGCACTTGAAGCCACGGACCCCGGCGCGCGCCAGCGCCTCGAGTGCCTTGTGATTGCCCGGCACCACACCGCCCCAGAACGCGACGTCCACAGCGCATCGACCCTCAGCCGCCCGCCGCTTTGCTTCCAATCCCGCCGCAGTAGTGGTCGGGGGAATGCTGTTGAGCGGCATGTCCACCAGCGTGGTGATTCCGCCGGCGGCCGCGGCTCGCGTCGCGGAGTCAAAGCCTTCCCAATCGGAGCGGCCCGGATCGTTGATATGGACGTGTGTGTCAACGAGGCCTGGCAAGACGACGAGCTCGCCAGCGTCGAGCTCGTCGACTCCGGCCACACAATCGTCATAGGCGCCGATGGCCACGACGCGTCCATCCCGAATGTGGATGACGCCAGCCCTGATCCCATCGGGCAACACTAGTCGCTTGCTTCGAACGAGCAGCCCACTCATGGTCGCTATAATGCGCCCGTGGATGGAGCGTCGCCGAGTGTGACATCGCGAACGAGGGTGGCCTCGATCACCCCGTACGGTTCGTCGGTCGGGACGAAGATCTCGTTGCGGTTCTCGAGGCCGAGCGTCGCCAGGTCGAACAGAAGGTGGTGCTTATTGGGCATCACGAGCGTAATCGACCCGACATCGGACACCCGATCGAGCACGGCCTGACCCATGGCGTAGAGCGTATGCTGCACCGACCTGCTGTCGTGCGTGGCGAAGACGTCGAGCAGGACCTGGCGGACCGTCTCCCAGGCCACGCCAAACTCGACCTCACTCGAGCGGTACCGCCACGTGGCCGTCAGCGACGTGGCGAGCAGCCGGTCGGTGGTTTCGGGGAGGGTCGTGTAGATCGGACGCGGGTAGGCGGCGAACACCGAGTGCGACGACTTGAGAATCAGCAAGTCGCCGACGCCTGCAGTGAACGTCGATCCACGACGATCGGTCTGAACGCTCGCCGTTCGAACATCCGAACCGTGCCGCATGAACGCCGAGCCGGCGTCGTGGCCATCCACTCGCAACCGCCGCCACGCGTGCTCGCTGATCTCGACCCGCACGCGATGGAGCTTGCGGCTGTGCTCCAGGAAATGCTGCCCAAGGCGGCGGCCAAACGCTTCGGGCTCGCCAACCGGATCGCGCGCCGCGAGCGCATACACGGTGTTCTTCATGGTGTCGGTCGGGAACACATCGCTGTTGTCGCCTTCGACATACGAGTCGTCGAACGCACCTTGGAAACCAACGGCCACCGTGATCTCAGACACGCTGTGGTGATCGCCGTTCCGTCGAACCTGCAGCATCCTGATCCCGGATTTGCCGTAGGAGGAATCAACGATCATGGCGGGCGATCATAACGCGTCTTTCGCCTCCTTGGCCGACCTGGCGTCAGCGCGCGTGGGAGGACGAGCCGTCGCGACCAACGACGACTTCTTCGCGTCGAAGTCGAATCTGGTGAAGCCCGAAGCCGCGATCTTCATTCCCGGCAAGTTCACCTCACGCGGAAAGTGGATGGATGGGTGGGAGTCGCGCCGCCGCCGCACGCCAGGTCACGACTGGTGTGTTGTGCAGCTCGGCGTCCGGGGTGTGGTCCATGGCGTGAACGTCGACACGAGATTCTTCACCGGCAACTATCCGTCTCACTGTTCGATCGAGGGCTTGGACGTCAGCGGCACAATCAAGCCCTCGACGTGGAGTGCGGTGGGAGCTCCGTGGACGACGCTGCTGCGCAAGTCCGAGCTGCGCGGTGACAGCGCTAACCTGTTTGCGATTGAGGATCGACGGGCGTGGACGCATCTGCGGCTCAACACCTTCCCGGACGGGGGCGTCGCGCGCCTCCGCGTGTTTGGTGAAGCGGCGATCGATTGGCGCCGCCTCGCAAAAGGGGGACGCGTGCACGATCTCGCGTCGATTCTGAACGGCGGACTCGTGCTCGGCGCGAGCGACATGCATTTTGGCGCGCGCGACAACGTGATCATGCCCGGCCGGGCAAAGCACATGGGCGATGGCTGGGAGACGCGACGACGACGCGGGCCCGGCCACGATTGGGCCATCGTGCGTCTTGGCGCTCCTGGGCTCGTATCGAAGGTCGAGATCGATACGAATCATTTCAAGGGCAACTATCCCGACAGCGCGTCGATCGAGGCTTGCCTGGCTCCAGGAGCGCCGCTCGATCGGTTAGCGAAAGCCCAGTGGACTGAGGTGCTGCCGCAAACCAAACTCCGCGCGAGCCACCGCCATTTTTTTTCGAGAGAGCTCACGCGCATCGGACCCGTCTCTCACGTTCGACTCAATATCTATCCCGACGGCGGGGTCAGCCGTTTGCGCGTCTATGGCACTGTGGCGCCGCATTGACGAGGCGCCAGCAGCCGAGGCTCGCCGGCTGTTGACCGAGTGCTGCGGCGCCACGCGATGGGTCGAGGCGATGCTCAGGCGCCGGCCCTTCGGTAGTCATCAGGCCATACTCGCGGCGGCACGCGATATGTGGTGGTCACTGGGCCCCGACCATTGGCGCGAGGCCTTCAGACATCATCCGAAGATCGGTGACAAAGACTCGCTGCGATCGAAGTTTGCGAGCACGCAGGCGCTCTCCGAATCGGAACAATCGAGTGTGAGTGCCGCGTCCGAGGCCGTTCTCGACGCGCTCGCGAACTGTAACCGGGACTACGAGGAGCGCTTCGGCTACATCTTCATCGTTTGCGCGACGGGCAAAACCGCCGAGGAGATGCTGGCGCTGCTGCGCGCTCGCATCGTCAACGATCCGGCCACGGAGATTCGGGTTGCGGCCGAGGAGCAAGCGAAGATCACGGCCATCCGCTTGTCGCGAGAGTGAAAGGTGTGAAGGAACGTGTTCGTCTCGCTCAAGGCGCTCACTGATATCGGTTCGATCGTGCCCCAGTGGAACCCTCGCGAACCTCCGCGTTGGCTCGTGAGGGTGATGCAAGCCGTGCCTTCAAAGAAGGGAGAGACGTTCGAAGAGCACTGGCGCCGAACCCGCGCAGCCGACGATGCGCAGGCCGCGAGCGACGAAGAGCGCTCGGGGGAACGGGTTGGTTGAAGAAGGAAGAAAGAAGACAGAAAGGAAGACAGGAGAAAGCATCAAGAAGCAAGACGCGCACGAACCGCGAGCAACGCCACCAACCCGATCGACACGAAGATGGAGAGCGCGACGGCGAACCCCTGAATCGGGGCAAGCGGAAGGTTGATCGCAAGGAGCGCGGTGGCGGCACCAATGGCAGGGCCCCAAGCCGCATGCTCCCCCCGCGCCACGCGCGCCGACGCAGTCGCCAAGCGCGCGCCCATCGCGACCAGTGTGGCGCCGAGCAGGAGCAGGGCGTACACGCGGAAATCGTAGTGGAATGGCGAGCGCCGAAGCTCGACTACAAGGACGCCCGATAAGTGGCCAAGCCCGAGACCCGCCGTGATCAGACCGCTGAAGAACGCGAGTGAGCCGGCCAGCGCCTGACGGACGCTCGTGCGACGTGGTGACTGCCAAAAAAGCGCGACGCTTGCGCCTGTCGCGACAGTCAAGACGATCCAACCGGCAAGAGCAACCGGGTCCATTTTGCCCCAGAGCGATTAGCGTGCTGACCGACTCATCGCATTCGCAGGGAGCGAAGGGACGCGGCACCTCTTTTCCCAATAGAGAAGCCCCAGGCCTAATATCAGCAGCCACGCGGCGATGCTGCCAAAGGCGGCGGCCGAGTAGATGTAGTAGTTCGCTTGCCCTGCCGAGGGAGCAGTTGTCGCGGCCGAACGGAAGCCGATCGTAGATAGAACGGTGTACGCCGACAGGATGAGCAGAATCAGTCCCAAGGGCAACCGCCAGTGGTTGAGAAGGCGAATGCCACACCAAACGACGACGATGCCGAACGTCGCCATGAAAGCGGACATCCCCCAGAAGAATGCATCCGGCCGGCCAGCAAACACGGATCCGACGACGGAAAGGTTCACTGTGTAGACGATCAGCACACCAATGAAAAGGAGCAGTACGCTCCCTATCTGCCTGGCTATGCTGACGCCGCCAGCGTCATTCGGCATCGCGCCTCTGACTCGGCGTTGTGCTCACGCAGGCAACGGCGGCATCGGCAGGCCTGGCGTTCCGAAGACGATCTCGGTAATCGCCTTGATGCTGCGCTGACCGTAGCGGAAGGGGACCACGAGGCGAATCGGCGCGCCGTGTCTCGGCGGCAGCGGGGCGTCGTTCATCATCCACGCGAGCATCACCTGCGGATGTCGCAGCGTGGCCAGCGATTCATCGACATACGCGCGATCGGATCCGACCAGCCGGACATAGTGAGTGCCCGGCGCGAGGCCAAGCAGGTCGACGAAATCGCTGAAGCGAGCTCCCGACCATTTCACGATGCCGCGCGGGTTGGGGGCGCCGCACTGCATGAGGAACGTGTGCGTCACGCGCGGGAGCTTTTCCAGATCCGAAAAGCGCAGTGTGCCCGCGAGCTTTCCAAGCCCGCGCGTGTCCACTTTGATCTTCAGCTTCTGAATGTCGTACTCGATCTCGGGCGCCTGACGGTTCGGCGTGCGCCACATCAGCGGATCGGTGATCGGTCCCGCCGCACTTGCCGGGTGCTCGGGCGCCGACCCATCCGGGTTTAGAGGCAGGGGCGCGGGAAAGCCCTGCCGCATCGGCCGTTCGACGAGCGCATCCGGCCATGGCTCCTGCGGGGCCGGCGCCTGCGCGTGCACCGAGTCCCGGGTCAGCGCACCGACCGATAGCCCCGCCAGCGTCGAGCCGGAAAGAACCAGTGCTTTGCGTCGCGAGATGGCCATGGTCATCCTCCAAGAAGCGCTCGTCCCGTGATTATCCTTTACTCTCTACCGTTTTCCCTTCCCTTTCGGACGCTTCATCGTAGCCTCCTTTTTCGTTCTGACCGGCCGGCGTTGCCGCCGCGCTTCGCGGCTTTGCGATGCTAACCGACTTCGGTCGCGCGTGGCGAGGTTGATACACGCCGGATCTATCGCCAGATCTTTCCAAGGCACCAGAGCAAGCCGACGGACACGACCACCAGCATCCCCGGCGCCGCGGCGATCACGACAGCCGCTCCGAGCGGCCACGCCCAGCGGCGGCCACACGCCGCCGATCGTCCGATGAGCACAACACCCGCTGATCCAAGCGCGAGGCTGAGGACGAGGCCAGCCCAGCCCAAGCGATCGATCCACCATTTGCTCGACGGGCCGTAACCCCAACTCAAGCCGATGGCCAGGGGAGCGAGAATGCTGAGGGCTAATGGCAGGCCCGCGATAGCGACGTACGCTCGTTCCAGCGTGTCGCCGCGCCCCTCGCCGCCACGAGCATAAAGAAGCGCGACGGCCGCGATCACGACAACGACGAGAGTCGGCAATATCACGCGACCCCCGTCACGCCGTCGCTATCGGCGCTCCTCCGTGGGGCCCACTCTCAAGTACGTGTTCCACCAATCGAGCTCGACCAACATGCGGTGGACGACGTTCCAATGGCCGGTAATCCCGTGCGGCTGGTCGGCGTACTGATACATCTTCGCGGGAATTCCGCGACGCTTGAGCGCGAAGTACATCTGCTCGCCTTCCTCGTACGGCACCCGCTGATCGACTTCGCCGTGGATGAAGAGCGTGGGCGTCTTCACGTTCCCGGCATACGTGAGCGGTGATTGCTTGATCATGCGCTCGCGCGCGGCCGGGTCCCAGGGCGTGCCGAAGAACTCCGTCTCTTTCGTGCGATAGATGTCCGCCGTCCCGTAGTCGCTGATCCAGTTGGTGATTCCCGCCCCTGTGATGGCCGCGGCAAAGCGATCCGGATACTGTGTGATCAGCCAGTTCGTCATGAATCCGCCGTACGAGTGCCCGGTGTGGCCGACATGCTGTGGGTCGATTGGGTAGCGCGCGAGCACGTAATCGACTCCGGCGATGACATCCTGGCCGTCCTTGTCGCCCCACGCGCCCCACGTCGCCCACTTGAAGGCCTCGCCGTAGTTCGTCGAGCTCCGGAAGTTGGTGTCCAGCACGAAATAACCGCGCGCGGCGAAGAACTGCTTCTTGAAATCGAAGGCGTAGCCAGTCGCCGAGTGCGGGCCGCCGTGGCTGAAGACGATCAGCGGCGCGCGCGAACCCGCTGGAGGCATCGCCGACGGAGCGGGGTACGTGATCCAGCCTTCGATCCTGGTGCCGTCCTTGCTGGCCCACTCGAGCCGATCGGTCTTCCCAAGCGCGAGTGCTTCGAACAGGGAGCCGTTCACATCAGAGATGCGCCGCTCCGCCGAGCCGTCCGGTTTCGCGACGTAGATCTCGGCCGGGCGATCGTGCGTCGTCACGGTGTAGGCGATCGTCGTCATCGACTTGTCGTAGACGAGGTTGCCGAGCCGGCGCGCACCGCGCGTCACCTGCGTCACGTGACCGCCGGGAACTGACGCGCGAAACAGATGCGCTTCCCCGCCGATGCCCGCAGTGAAGTAGAGGAACTTTCCATCAGGCGAGAAGCGAGCGTCGCGGGGCTCCAGATCCCAATTCGCCGTGAGGTTCGTCGGCTCGCCGCCAGCTGTTGGCCGGATGTACAGATCGCGAGGGCCTCCGTGATTGAGCTTCTGCGCGATCACCAGGTCGGTTCCGAACGTGCGGGTGTAGGCGAGAGACCGCCCGTCCGGCGAATACTCGAGATCGGAATAGACATAGCCATCGTTGGTGAGGCGCGTCACTTCACCGGCGGTCGTCACGGTGTAGAGGTCCGGATTCTCGTACTTCAGCTCGTTGCGCCAATCCGGGTCGGCGACAAACGCCAACTGGCTTCCGTCGGGATGCCACACGAGGTTCGTCGGTCGAAGATCCTGGTCGAGCAGCACCTTTGGATCGCCGCCGCCCGCAGTCGTCACGACGACTTGCTGACGCGGCCGTGCTCGCAGGTTCGGCGCGGGAAACGGCTGACCGTCACGCTGAAAGTCCTTCCAATCGAAGGTCACACCCTTGAACCGATCGAGGTGCCGCTTCTCGAAGTCGGTGAGGTTGGGTGCGGGAGGAACTGGAGGCGCGACCTCCTTTAACGTAGCGATCCATTTGCCATCGCGCGACGCGACGCTGACTGGTGCGGATTGGTTGCCGCCGCGCTCGCGCGGTGTGTCCACCTTCGCCGGCGCAGCCGACCCTTCCACTGGAGCGGTGAACGTCTCGGTAACCGTCTGGTTGTTCTCTTCAACTCGTGTCGAGGCCGTGAACGTCACGGTCCGGCCATCGTCTGACAGCCGCAGCCCACCACCGGTTTTGACGCGGTAGTAGTCCTCGATGGTCAAGGAACGCTTGCGACCGGTCTGTCCTAACCCGGGGGCGGTCATGCCAACAGCCAACACGATCGTGACGATGAGGGTTCGGTTCATGCGGCCTCCAGACGGTCGAAGCATACCGTAGGATGCCCGAGCCTGCTGCGCCGAAGCCGTTCACGTGGCAGCGGCGAAGGCGAGTATCATCCGCCGCATGGCCGACACCTCCAGCGGTTTCAAACCGTACGTCCTCCCGCAACAGTCGGTCGCCGAATTCACCGCCAAGGCCATCATTCTCGGCGTCTTCTTCGGCTTGGTGTTTGGCGCCTCGACGGTCTATCTCGGCCTGCGCGCAGGACTCACCGTGAGCGCGTCCATTCCCATTGCCGTGCTCGCCATCTCCGTGCTGAAGAAGCTTGGAGGCTCGACGATCCTCGAGAACAACATCGTCCAGACCATTGGCTCAGCCGGCGAGTCGGTGGCCGGCGGTGTCGTCTTCACGATTCCCGCGCTCATCTTTCTCGTCCCCGAAGGACCGAAGTATTTCAGCTACACCCAAATCACGATGCTCTCGTTTGCCGGAGGCATTCTCGGAGTGCTGATGATGGTGCCGCTTCGTCGCGCGCTCATCGTCAAAGAGCACGGTGTGCTGCCCTACCCTGAAGGCACCGCGTGCGCCGAGGTCCTGGTCGCAGGTGAACGCGGCGGACGCCTGGCGGGCTTGGTGTTTGGCGGTCTCGGCATCGGCGCACTGTGGAAGTCGCTCTCGTGGACGTTCAACATCTTCCGGCAGGACGTCGGCTACTCGTTCGCCCGCAACAGTCAGTTCCCGAACGCCACGCTGAACGTCGACATCTCGCCCGAGTACCTCGGCGTTGGCTATGTGATTGGTCCGCGCATCGCCGGCACGATGTTCGCCGGCGGTGTGCTGTCGTGGCTGGTGCTGCTGCCGTTGTTGTCTCTGCTCGGCGCCGCCCTTCCGGAGCCGTTTGCGCCGATTCACCCCAACTTCGCCAACAACCCCGCAACGGGGAGGCCGTTCCTCATCTCCGAAATGAGCCCCGGTCAGATTTGGAGCGCCTACATTCGCTACATCGGCGCAGGCGCCGTGTTGGCAGCAGGCCTGATCACGCTAGGGCGGACGCTGCCCACGATCATCTCGTCGGCGCGCGAAGGGCTGAAGGGGTTCGGCGCTGGCGGCGGCGGTCAGCTGCGCACAGAACGTGACATCCCGATGACGGTCGTCCTGGGCGGATCGCTCCTGCTGGCGATCTTCCTCGCCGTCATGCCCGGCCTTCCGACGCAGGGCAACATCCTCGTCTCGATCTTGATCGTACTCTTCGGCTTCTTCTTCGCCACCGTCTCTTCCCGAATCACGGGTCTCATCGGTTCTTCGTCGAACCCGATTTCGGGCATGACGATCGCGACGCTCATCATCACGTGCCTCATCTTCGTCGGGTTAGGATGGACGGGCGACGTTTATGCACCGGTCGCCATCTCGGTGGGCGCCATCGTCTGCATCGCGGCCGCAAACGCGGGCAACACGTCACAGGATCTCAAGACCGGCTACATCGTCGGCGCCACGCCGATCTATCAGCAGCTTGGTCTGGTCGCTGGCGTCGTCACTTCCGCCTTCGTCATCGGAATGACGCTGCTGTACCTGCACGAGGTGTTTGGTATTGGCTCGCAGTCAGTCGCTGCGCCGCAAGCGACGCTCATGGCGACGCTCATCAAGGGCCTGCTCTCGCAGAACCTGCCGTGGGGCCTGGTGCTCGTGGGTATCTTCGTCGCCGTTACGCTCGAGCTCTGCGGCATTCATTCGCTCTCGTTTGCGGTAGGTTCGTATCTTCCCATCGCCACGACCGCTCCGATCTTCGCCGGTGGCCTCGTCCGGTGGTTTGTCGAACGCAAAACCGGCCGCAAGGAGGAATCTGAGTTGAGCGCGGGCACGCTGTACAGCTCAGGCCTCATCGCGGGCGGCTCGCTTGCCGGTATCCTGTTCGCTGTTCTGGTCGGCACGGACACGATCGGATCGTTCCAAGGGATCGCCAACGCGATTCCGTCGTTGCATGGCGAAGAGGCGTTCGCCCACATCGCCGCGGGCCTCCTGTTCCTGGCGCTCGCAATGATTCTGGTGAGGTACGCCAAGCGGGAAGTTTAGGACACCTTTGGCACCTTTGGCACCTGACCCATGCTGGGCACCGTAAGATAGATCCGTGATCCGTTATCGGCATGCGGCTGCGGGCTTGGTACTCGCATTCCTCTGCGTCGCGGCCGTTTCGACTCAGCCTCCTACTCGTCGGGGAACCACAATCGCTGCCCTTCGGAACTACGCCGGCTTCTATCACCAGCAGACGGTATCGGTGCTCGGCGACATCAGCCGTCGCGGCGAACAGACGTTTGTCGGCACCGAGGAAGGACGCATCCGCATTCTCGTGCGGGAGTTGCCAAAGGACGACCGCGCGGAAGTGCGCGGGACGTTCCTCGACATCGGGCGCATGCCGCAGGATGACCCCCGACTCATCCCATTCAATCTGCTCGAGAGCGTGCGGGTCACCTACCAGGACCGGTGGCCCCGACCTGGTGAAGAGCTCGTCCTCGTCGTCGCGAGCACGACCGAACCACCGCCCGCGACGAACATCAACACCCCGCCGCTTCGCACGTTGGCGATGGATCCGGTGCGATTCGTCGGCCAACGCCTCACGGTGCTTGGTCAGTTTCGGGGGCGCAATCTGTTTGGAGAGCTCCCTGAAGCCCCAGTCAGCGACAAATGGTCCTTTGTCCTCCGCGCGTCGGACTCGGCGGTGTGGGTGATGGGCGTGCAGCCGAAAGGCCGGACGTTCAACTTCGATCCTGGTCGGCGCATCGACACGGGACGATGGGTCAAAGTGACCGGCACGGCGCGGAGCGCCAAAGGTCTCACCTGGCTCGAAGGCACATCGATCGAGCTGGCCCAAGAGCCGGTGGAGTCGGCTGTCGAGGTCGTGTTGCCGCCTCCCCCGCCTCCAGCGGTCGAGGTGCTCTTCAGCGCACCGACCGAGGGTGAAACCGACGTCCGCCTCGACACTCGGATTCGCGTCCAGCTGTCGCGCGACCTCGACGAAGCATCGCTCAGGGGTCGCGTGCGCATCACGTACTCGCGCAGCGACTCGGGCGATCGCGGCGAGCCTCAACCGCCGGCCATCGAGTTCACGGCAAGCTACGCGAGAGACAATCGCGCGCTCGAAATTCGGACGATCGGGCCGTGGGAGCGATTCCGACAGGTCAAGGTGGAGTTCCTGGACGGTGTGAAAGGAATCGACGGCGGCGCCTTGGCGCCGTTCACTCTGACGTTTACGACCGGAGGGTCGTAGTCGGTTTCCTGCTTCTTGTTCGCGCTTCTTTCTCGACCGTCTGTCAGGGGACAATCCGAAAACCGTAGCTGATCGTCTCAGTCCCGCTCTTCGCCGCGCACGACAACTCCAGCACGTACTCTCCAGCGGCCAGCGGCGCCAATATCACTTCGGCCATCGCCAGTTTCATCGCGCCCTCCGCGCGTTGACTGGTCGCAACCGTGAGCGGCATCGGCTGCCCCTCTCGATTCAACATTCGACCCGTGGTGATCACCTCTTCGACCAGCAGCGGTACTTCAATGCGGATTCGCTCGGTCCGACGGAAGCGCGAATCGGCCGTCGGTTGGTACGCCAGCCCGGTGCTCGGTCCTCGTCGCAGCGCCAGCGCGGCCGTTCCAATCGTCGCTGTGTCGGCCGGTACGACGGCAAACGTGGTGACCTGCAACGGGAGGCGGGCGCCTCTGGCTGTGAGCTCCGCCTTCACCATATAGCGTCCCGCCGCCAGCGGCGTTTCGGGGCCAAGAGTGGTCACGCTCCGCTGTCCGGGTTCGAGAACGCTGTTGATGGTGTAGGACTGCCCTCCGCGTTCACCTTCGATACTGAGCCGGAGATCGCCACCGCTCGCCCATTCCGGCAACTTCAACGTCGCCTGATCCAGCTCGACGATCGCTCTGATGGCGCCGGCTCCGCCGGTCGCTTGAATGCGGACCGGGAGGTTGCCTCGAGCGGGCGCGAGCGCATCGAGCGCGCGCGTCACGCTCGGGGGCGTTGTCGGCGTGAGCCGTCCGCTCTTGTCAGGAAGCGTCGCGCCCGCCGCTCGCGCTTCTGCCTCGGTCGGCGCGAGATACCCGGGTCGTGCGCGCACCTCGAAGCCCTCGCGTTTCACTCGAACGCTGATGCGCCTGAAGCGACCGTCTAGCTTTGAGTTGGTCGAGTAGTAGCTCATCAAGTAGTACGAGCCCACATCGGCCAGAATCCGCTGCAGCGCCGCGCCAACGGCGTTGGTGTTGAGCACAGCTGCCCCGTCGGTCTGGTCGGCCATCATGCGCAGCGCGTCCTGTCGATTGCGCAACAGCGCCGCATCGATCGAAGGGGGCAAGGGCTTCTCGAGTGAACCGCCGATGGGCCGATCGAAGACGACGAGACCGCGAGCGTCAACGGGATAGAAACTCACGTTGGCGCGATTGGCACGCTGCAGGAGCTGGCGTAGCTCGATCGCATGATCGATGTAGGCGAGCATGATCCGTTGACGATCGCAGGTCTCAGGCGAGGGCCCGGGTTGATCCTGCCGCTTCGTGAGGCGCCCGCCGGGTCCGATGCCGATCCGATCCGGACCGCCCGGGATGACGTCGTCAATGACGCGAGCCAATCGTTCGTCTCGCTGATACAAAGGCCAGCCCTCAGTGAACACGATGACGAACTTCCGATCTGGACGAAGACCCTCGAGGTGTGTGACGAGGCCGTCCAGCGCGTCCAATGTCCGCTGCTCGCGGCGGCGCAGCACCATTTCGGCTGCAATGCCGGCCGTGTTCCCGGTATCCGGGAAGCACAGCAGCAGATCCTGATCGACTTCATTGGTCGGGAGCATGCGATCACGCTCGCCCCAGTGCCAGGTGTCACGAACGAAGCGCTCGATGCTCGTCGTGCGGCGGCCGAACACGATGTTGCTGGGCGACATCTCGGGCGTCATCGCGCCGATCAGATCGTCGGCGCCAATCGCCCGGTCGAGCGCTTCAATCACCGGATTCTGGGCGCGATAGCTCCCGTCAATCGAAACGTGGAGGGTATCGAAAAACAGCGTGAAGAGCCTGGTGCCGGCGGCCGAGGCGACTTCCCGTGCGGCCGCGACGTTGGTCGGGTCCACGCGCGCCGATTGAGGGATCGGCGGGCGCCTGGTGACCAACTCGAAGCTCTCGATCTTCTGTGGCTGGTCGTCTTCGAACACTTCGACATCACCTGCCGTGAGATCGGTGACCGGAGTGCCATCCTTCGAGACGTAGGCGTCAACCCGGACCAGGTTCGCGCCCGCGCGAAACCGCGGCTGCTCGGCCCCTTGCTGCCCCGCCACACCGACCGAGGCGATCACCAACGCCACGCCCGTCGACCGCAACCGCATGACTCAATCTACCGTGGGCGGCTCGCCCACCGCCAGATCTTCCGCGCGACGAGCGCGATGGTCAGCAGGATCGCGAGGCTCAGGGCCAGCGCGAGGATGGGGAACTTCATCGTGAACAGCGTCAGACCGATAACTCCGAGGTCTTCGGCGATGCTCAGAATCCAATTCGAAATTGGCTCCGGGCTGGTGTTGGCGGCCACGCGCGCGCTCGCCTTGGTCAGATGACTCCCTGCGGCAACGCTCGCACCCAGGAGGGCGACCAGCCCCGTCACAACCGGGGAGGCGTCACCCAAGGCGGCAACGGCGACGAGCGCGCCGCCGACCGGGCGAATGAACGTATGGATCGCGTCCCAGACCGAATCAATCCAAGGGATCTTGTCGGCAACAAACTCAATCACATACAAAACTCCCGCAATGCCGATGATCCATGGGTTGTCAAAGACCCGAAACTGCTCGGGCAGCGCCACCCAGCCGTACCGCGACGCCAGTCCCAGGAGCGCAACGGTCGCATAGACGTTGACGCCCGCCGCCAACGAAAAGCCGAGGGTCCGGCCCAGCGTCGCCAGGGCCTCCATCATGAGTGAAGCATCGCCTGAATACGGTGGCGGACAGTGGTGATGAGCGTGTCGCGGTCGTCAATCGTCATGCCTGCAGTTTCGATCGGATCGCCGATCCTCACATCCACCATCACCGGGTGAATGATGGCACTGCCTCGACGCATAGACGCCCGGCCTCCCGAGATGGCAACCGGGACAATCGGCGCCTGCGCCTTGAGCGCCATGATAAAGCCGCCCTTCTTGAACGTGAGCAGCTGATCGGTTCGGCTTCGTGTGCCCTCCGGAAAAATGAGAAACGAGTTGCCGGAGCGAATCGAGTCGGCGGCCAGATCGATCGACGCAAATGACGCGTCACGCTTGTCGCGTTCGACGGCGACGAATCCGCCGACCTCCATCGCGAACCCGAGAATCGGAATCTTCCGGAGCTCGGCTTTGTAGAGGACGTGCAAGCGAGGGTGAAGCGCCTGAAAGAGCACAGGCGGATCGACGTTGCTCTGATGATTCGAACAGTACACGACCGCGCGGTTTTTCGGGACCCGGTCGCGCCCGGTCACGCGATAGCGGATTCCCGCGAGCGCCAACGCCAGTGCCACGCCCGCGTGGCCGAGGTCGAACAAGAGTCCCTTGAGTCGGAACAGCAGGACGAGGCCAAGACCAATCGGGCCGACAACGACGAGATACAGGAGAACGAAGATGTAGGTGAGTGTCGTGCGGACGACCGCAATCATCGATTAGGTTCCAAAGTTCCAGAGTGCCAAGGTTCCAAAGTTCTGAGTTCGAACCCTAGAACCTTGGGGTGGTGGTCTAGTTTCAATTCTAGACGGCCAGCTTCCGCGAACTGGTGGCACGGGTTATGTTAGCCGCGCCGCCACTCCACAAAAGAATTATTACTCCGTTGAGGCGGCCGATCACGCGTCCGTCTCATTGGGGGATCGGAATGACCGTTTGCATTGGCGCAGTGTCTCAGAGTGGCGAAATTGTAATGGCGTCTGATCGGATGCTGTCCACCGCGTTTCGAGGAGTGGACGGGAAGTTCATCAAGGCCATGCCATTCGGTCTTAGTTGGGTTTGCCACTTTGCAGGCGATACATCAGTGGCGCTTCCATTATTGAGTTCCATTCGCCATGAACTGGAAGCTGATGGCTACTCACTTTTCGATGTCATTCCAGTCGAGTCGATGAGCGTATGCCTGCAACGCGGATTCAGAGCTTTCAGGATGGCGCGAGCCGTTGACACAGTTCTGTCTGGGCTTGGCTTGTCGGTGGCCGATTTCTTGGCACAAGGACGAGCGATGTTTGGTGAGAATCACTTCGCCACGATGCGGGACAAGCTGGATCAGTATGACTTAGGTGTTGTC
>JBOGIV010000024.1:0-13447 GCA_050747925.1 Vicinamibacterales bacterium | reverse complement strand
GTCCAGAACTGCACCGCGGGATCCAGCACATCGAGAGCTGCTGCGGTCGGTCCGCCATGCGTGAGGACGATCAGCGGCGGCTTGTCGCCGGCCGGCGCGACGACCGTGGGGTTCTTCGGCGCGTAGTAGAAGGCGTGGACGTCTCTTGGGGAGGATAGGCCGGGTGGGCCGGGTGGGCAGGGTGGGGCAGGTGGGGCAGGCCCGCCTACGCGGCCGGAGGCCGCTACGGCGCGGTCTCGCCGAAGCTCGCTCGAGACTGGGCGAGCGGAGGCGGATGGGGAAACGCGGAACGTAACCGCTTCGGGTACGGAAATCCACTCGGGTGCGATGCGCTCGCTCGCCGACGAGCGCAGCACTTCGGTCTCCATCGCGCCGATCGTCATGCGGACGATGGCGGGTGGCTCGGTCGGCGAGGCGCCAATGAAATAGACGACGCGTGCGTTGGCACGAACGGACTCGATCGGCTCGAGACTCAGCGAGACCGGCTCGAACCGGCGTTCCTCTGACTCGATAAGCGCCATCATCCAGCGTCCGCCCTCCGAGTAGGTCGCCACGATGCGCGTCGCCGTCGCAAACGCGTACGTGACCATGCTGAAGGTCCATTGCGGTTTGCCGAACTCGGCCGACATCGGACGCAACGGTTCGATCGCGCTGCCGCGGCGGCGATACAGATTCCACCAGCCGGTTCGATCCGACACGAAATGCAACACGCCGTCGGGCGACCACTCGGGCTGAAAGATCGACTCGTCCACACCGCCTGCGATCTTTTCTCGCTCGCCAAGCGAGCCGTCAGACGTGATCGCGGCGGTCCACAACTCGGTCCCGTCCCACGGCATGTTCGGGTGATTCCACTGGAGCCAGGCGAGCGTCTTGCCATCGGGGCTGACGATCGGATCGGAATAGAAGTCAGCGCCCGAGACGAGCACTTCCCCACCCGGCCTACCCGGCCCAACAGCCCCACCCGGCCTAGCAGGCCCACCCGGCTCACCCGGCCCAGCCGAAAGGCCGAGGGCGACGATAGTCGCCCGAGGTTCGCCGGTGACCGTGTGATCTTCGCGAACACAGATGAGCCGACCGCGTCCATCCAATTGACAGTCCGCGAAGTAGTACCCCTCGCTCGTGATCGCTTCGGGCGGCCCGCCGATCGACTGCCGATACAGCCGCTGGTCGGCGAAGTTCGTGAAGTAGACGACGCCACGATCGACGGTGTACGCCGCACCGCCGTACTCGTGAATGCGCGACCGCACATTGAATCCAGCGGGCGTGATGTCGCTGATGACGCCATCCGGCGTGCGACGGACGATGACGTTGCGTCCGCCTTCAGAGGCCCGTCCCTCCGCCCAATACACATCGTCGCCATCAAGCTGAATCTGGTCGAAACGAAGCGCGCCGGCGGTGACACGCGCTGCCGTCAGCGGCGACAGCCACGTGCCGTACGGCGCAACGGGTTTCTGAGGAGAGACCGGAGAGCTTGAGCATGCCATGAGACACACCGAGAGAAGTTGAGGGAGAGCGAACGATCGAGCGCGCACGAGGAGCCATTGTCCCATGTGCGACATCTGCCTGTGTCCGGCTCCGCGGCCGGAGGCCGGTATGACGAGAACTCGTCGTAGCTCGCCAGGCCAGCAGCGACGGCGGGCCTTTGCCTTTTTTTGCCTTGCTCTCATCGATGTGGTCATCCGAGTGTATGATGTAGTTACATTGAGGAGGGCATGATGGCCGAGCGGATCGTCGGCATCAGGGAGCTGAAAGCCAAGCTCAGCGGATACATCCTGCGACTCAAAGGTGGCGACACGATCATCATCACCGAGCGCGGGCGGCCCGTTGGGCGCATTCTGCCGACTCAGACGCCGGTTGAGGAGCGAATTCAGAACGCGGTCCGTTCCGGGGCAGCCGCTTGGAGCGGCCGTCCGTTGAAGGCCGCACGCCCAGTCGCCCGTCTGAAGCGGGGGGCCAAGTCGCTGGCGGACCTGGTGACGGAGAATCGTGACTGATGCTGTATTTGGACACGAGCGCGATCGTCAAGCGCTACGTGCGCGAGCCCGGTACAGAGGATGTCGCGAGTTTCGTCGCCTCCGTAGGAGTGGTCGCCACGGCGACCATCGCCCGCGCCGAAAGCGCGGCCGCGTTCGCCAAGGCCGCGCGCATCGGATCGCTGACGGCCGAGGCCGCGCGGGCCTGTCACAAAGCGTTGCTTCGCGAGTGGAAGGACTACGTGAGGGTCCGCATAACCGAAGCCTTGGTGGCTCGCGCCGACAACCTCGCGTGGCTGCACCGTCTGCGAGGCTACGACGCCATACACCTGGCGGCGGCCCTCGAGTGGCAGGACCGTCTGGGAGACGTCGTCACGTTGTGCACGTTCGACCGTGAGCTCTGGAATGCGAGCGCTGAGGCGGGACTCGACAGGCGTCCGGCGTCGTTGGAGGGATCGCGAGGCCGCCGACCCTCATGACTGAGCGAGGCCAGCGTCTTGGCTTCGCGCCCTGTACCTTCTGCCCTCTGCCTTCTATCGGGCAAGCGCCGCTCGTGCCTCGGCGAGCTCGGACAACTCTTTGTCGGCATCCTTCCAGAACTCGAGGAAGCGCTGGTACTCGACGCGCGCGGCGTCGCGCTGCCCTGCCTTGTCGAGGACGCGCGCGAGCGCAATGACGTGGAGCGGATCGAGCATCGCCGTCCACTTCTGCTGCGGACCCGGCGTCAACAGGCCGTGGTAGAGCGCGATGGCTTCATGCAGCTTTCCTTGTCCGACCGCCACTCGCGCGCGCCCATCGCGCATTACGAGGTTGTTCACCAAGAAACTGAGTGTTGGTACCCCGACTCCGGATCGGGCGAAGAACATCTTGCGCGGCGCCTCACCGCTGGTGAAGCTGCGCTCGGCGCGTGCATAGTCCCGCTCGGTCAGCGCAATTTCACCGTCGAGCGCGCTGACCCACCAGCGCTGTCCGGCCGACGTGGTTTGGTGAGAGGATCTCGCTTTCGCTGAATGCCGTCGGGCGGTGTCCAACCGGTTACGACGAGCGTCGCAGATGCCGGCCAGAACCTCGGCGAGGACCTCCCATTTCGCCCGCGTCGGGTGAGGAATCTTCGCACGCAACTGGGCCCCCGCCTCGAGTTGGCGGTCAATCGCGTCGCACAGACCTCGTTCGAGCGCGAAGGCTGCGATCGTCGAATCGATCGCAACCACGAGCTCAGCGTTTTGATTCTTGTCGGCCACCGATCGGATCCGGTGGATTTCCGACACGGCCTCTCGGTAGCGACCCAGGCGAGAGAGCAGGAGCGACCGGTAAAAGGGACCGGTTGGAGACGGGGAACGGCCCAACACGTCGAACGCCTCTGAGTATCGACCCAGAACCGCGAGGGTCCACACCTTGCCGTTGGGCGCCCCGGAGTAACCGCCTCGAATCGCCTCGTCGTACCGATCGAGAGCACCCTTCGAATCTCCGGCGACGAGCAAGCCTTCGGCCCAACTGTCGAGCGCATTGGCCTCCGACGGCCGCAATTTCACGTACGTCTCGAATGTGCGGAGGGCCTCCTCGATGCGCGACGTGTTCAGCTGCGCGTAGCCAAACAGATTCTGTAAGGCAGGCGAGTACGGCAACACCTTCACGGCCCGCGCAAGAAGCTCGTAGGAGCGGTCCGCATTCTCGAAGGCCTTACCGACCGTCAAGGCCATCCAAGCGCGCTCAGAATCCGGATACTTCGCGACCAGGTCTTCGAGAATTCGGGCCGACTCGTCCAAACGATCCGCATCGCGGGCGACGCCGGCCCGGACGAGCATTGCATCGCGCTCGGACATGCGATCCAGGTGTTGAGCGGCGAGGGCCCGCAATCGACGGCCTTCGACCGGCAGTCCCTGATAATCCGAGAGCGCAGCCAGATGCGCGTACGCCAGGCCGAAATTCGGATCGAGGCGGATGGCTTCTTCCAGCATTCGCTTTGCGTCATCGACGCGGAGGTTGTTTTGCGCTTCGACGCCAATCGTGAAAGCCCGGTAAGCGTCGACCGACGATGAAGCGACGTCGGCCACTTTGCGAACCGCGTCGGGCGCGACCTGCACGTTAAGCCCACCGCGGATTCGAGCGGCCAACTCGTCCGCGAGCGCCAGCGCGTCTGGCCCGCGCACGCTCGCAGCAAGTGTGACCGCGCCGCTCGTGAGGTCTTCGACGCGCGCGTCGATCCGCAGGTCGGCGCCCGCTTGAACGATGGTGCCGTTGACGACGAACCGGGCGCCCGCGCGCCGAGAGAGTTCACCAAGTCGCGAGCGCTCGACGGAGTCGAGTGCGCCGGCGCCAATCTGTTTGGCTGCCTCGGTGAGCCGCTCGTTGCCGACGACTTCGATGTCGGGTGTCTGCGCCAGGCCGGTCACGAGCAACGACGGCAAGCCTTTGCCGAGCCACGCGATGTCGGGGCCGCCAGACATCACCTCAAACGCGAGCACCGCGACGGCCGGTCGCTTCGGCATCTCAGACTGGGTCGCCGACGGCTCGTCGCTCCGCTGCCGCATCGTCCACCACGCGCCAACACCGACGACGAGAATGAGCGCCGCGGCGGCGGCCCAGGCCCATGTGGGCCGTCGAATTGCCGACGGGGCTGCCCCTACCGCGCTTGTCACGGCCGAACGCGACATCGAGTCGCCACTGGCAAGCGATTCGCGAAGCGCGCGCAAGTCGACGACCAGGTCGCGCACACCTTGGTAACGCGCGTCCGGATCTTTGGCCAGACACTTGCGCAGAACCCGCTGCAATTCCGACGCGACGGCCTCATCGTCTACCTTCGGCGCCGGTGGTGCTTCACTGAGGATCGCGCTGATTGTTTCTGCGCCACTCCCTTTCTTGAACGGCGACTTGCCCGTCACCATTTCGTAGAGCACGGCGCCAAAGGAAAAGACGTCACTTCGGGCGTCGACCGCATCGCCGCGGACTTGCTCGGGAGACATGTAACCCAACGTCCCGAGCACGACCCCGTCAGCGGTTCGGACGTGCGCGTCGGCAATGGTCGCCGCGTCGCCCAGTCCGCTTTTCGCCAGTGGATCGATGAGCTTCGCCAGACCGAAGTCGATGATCTTCAAGTAGCCGTCATGCGTGATCAGCAGGTTCTCCGGCTTGAGATCCCGATGGATGACGCCGTGCTGATGCACCTTGGCCAGTGCGTCTCCGGCTTGAATCGCCAGGTCGAGCGTCCGCCGCAGTTTCAGGGGGCCTTCTCGAAGAGCCTCGCGCAGCGAACGGCCTTCGACGTACTCCATGGCGATGTACGTCCGGTCGTCCACCTCGCCGATGTCGTGAACCGCCGCAATGTGCGGATGGTCGATGGAGGCAGCCAGCCGCGCTTCCTGAAGAAACCGTTGGCGCCGCGTCTCGTCGCGCGTGAGATTCGGGCTGATGAGCTTGAGGGCGGCCCTTCTTTGGAGCTTGAGGTCTTCAACGAGAAAAACCTCGCCCATGCCGCCTTCGCCGAGGCGCTCGATCACGCGGTAGTGACCAATAGTTGTGCCCAGCACGACGAACCGGGCACATGATACTGGTTCTGCTGGTTCTGCTGGTTCTGCCGGTTCTGCTGGTTCTGCAGGCTTGAATCCAGAGAACCCGTAGAACCTGTAGAACCCGTAGAACCCGTAGAACCCGTAGACCCTGTAGACCCTGCGCCCGATGACCCGCCGTGAGTGGATGCTGACAGTCGCCGCTGCAATCGGCGCACGGGCGGAAGCCTTCCAACCGTCGATAGGTACCCTCGACGACCTCACGACGCTGTCGCTCACCGACCTCGTGCGGCGTATCGCGCGGCGTGAGCTCTCGCCGCTCGAAGTGACCGATGCCTACCTCGCGCGCATCGAAGCGATCAATCCGGATCTGAACGCCTTCGTCACCGTCACGCGCGATCGCGCGCGCACCGACGCGTGGCGGGCCTCTCGAACCCTGCCGACCCCTCCCTATGACGCCCGGGACATTCGGACTCCCGCGCTCCTTGGCGCTCCGATCGCGCACAAAGATCTCTTCGAGACCGCCGGCATTCGCACGACCGCGGGTTCACGACTGTACGAGTCCTATCTTCCCAAGCGCGACGCGGTCCTGGTGGCTCGTCTCGCGCAGGCCGGTGCGGTCTTGATTGGCAAGACGAACACGCACGAGCTGGGCGGCGGAGTGACGACGATCAACCCGTTTTTTGGCGCCACGAGAAATCCTGTTGAGCGGTCTCGCATTCCCGGAGGATCAAGTGGTGGGTCAGCCGCCGCCGTCGTCGCGCGTTTGTGTGTGGCGGCCACGGGAAGCGACACGGGCGGAAGCGTGCGGATTCCGGCCGCGCTCTGTGGGTGCGTCGGGTTCAAGCCAACGTTTGGTCGCATCAGCACTGAGGGATTGCTCGGCTCGTGCCCAACGTTCGATCACGTCGGGTTCTTGACCAGAACGGCGGACGATGCGGCGCTGCTGTTTTCTGCGGCGCTAGGCAACCCTAACCAGCCTTCGCCAAGGCTACGGCGGTCCGCCAAAGCTTTAGCGACGGCGGAAGGGTTGCCCCTACACAATCCGAACGCTCAGGGCAAGTCTAAAGGGGGGCCCTCACTGAGTCGACCAACTCCTCAAGACGCTAGTGGAGGCGTAGGGTTGCCTGGTGTTCGAGTCGGGATTCCTCGATCGTTCTTCTTCGATCGGCTTCAACCCGATGTCGGGCGTGCGATGGACAGCGCCATTCAACGCTTCTGCGCGCTTGGCGCAACGGTCGAGGACGTGGAGCTGTCACTTGATGCCGACACGATGTCGCGGGTGTTCGATCCGATCGTGGTCTCGGAGATCTGGGCGCATCTTGGTGGCGATTGGCGCCGGCGTCCCGGCGCGTTCTCACCAGGGTTTGCGTCGGTGTTCAAGGCGCCTCCGCCCTCCGCTGGTGTCGTGGCAGAGAGCAGACGAGCGCTGGCGGCGTTCCGCCAGGCGGTGGACCGCGTGTTCGAGAGAGTGCAGATACTGCTCACGCCAACCGTTCCTGTCACGGCCCCCCTCGTTGACGGTCCGATCGACGGGTTGTTACTCCTCCGCAACACCTGGCCCTTCAACGCCGCCGGCACGCCAGCGATCTCGATTCCCTGCGGCTTCGATGCTGCAGGGCTTCCGATTGGCCTGCAGCTGGTCTCGCGCCGGCAGCAAGACCAGCTTCTTTTGAGTGCCGCCCGCTGGTTCGAGCGAAGCACGTAGAGGCGCGCCTTCCGCGTTTGCGCGGCCCGCATGATGTAACGGCGCCAGATCCCGCTACAAGCGGAAGCGATCCCAGCGGGTCGAAATCGGGGTACAGTTCTCGGGCATCTGCATCCAGAGGACCCCTTATGCACGCGAAAACTCGCTCGATCGCCGTCGTTGCCGCCGTTCTGCTCGTTTCGTTAGCCGCCCCGTCGGCCCAGGCGCCGGTTGCCGCGCCCAAGATCACGACGCCCCAGGCGTTCTTCGGACACGAGATCGGCGCCGATTACGTGCTGCCCAACTACACCAGGTTCTCCGAGTTCGTGAAGAAGTTGGACGTCGAATCGGACCGCATGATCGTGCAGTCGATCGGCAAGACGGCGGAGGGTCGCGACCAGTTGATGGCGATCATCACCGCGCCCGAGAACTTCAAGCGTCTCGATCGCTACAAGCAGATCGCTCGGCAGCTGGCGCACGCCGAAGGCCTCACCGACGAGCAGGCGCGCGCGCTCGCGAAAGAAGGCAAGGCCGTCGTGTGGATCGACGGCGGTCTGCACGCGACCGAAGTCCTTGGCGCGCAGCAACTGACCGAAACGATCTATCAGCTCGTCAGCAAGACCGACGAAGAGACGATGCGCTTGCTTCGAGACGTCGTGATCCTGTGTGCGCACGCCAATCCCGACGGCATGGAGCTGGTCTCCGATTGGTACATGCGCAATCCCGATCCAAAGCAGCGCAGCACCGCGCAGATTCCGCGGCTCTATCAGAAGTACGTCGGCCACGACAACAACCGCGACTTCTACATGATGAACCAGCCGGAGTCGGCGAACATCAACCGGATTCTCTACCGTGAGTGGTTCCCGCAGATTGTCTACAACCATCACCAGAGCGGCCCGACGGGCACGGTCATGTTCTCGCCGCCCTTCCGCGATCCGTTCAACCACGTGTACGACCCGCTCGTCGTGAACACGCTGGATCAAGTCGGCGCGGCCATGCACTCGCGCTTCGACGCCGAGGGGAAGCCCGGGGTCACCACTCGATCGGGCTCGAACTACTCCACCTGGTGGAACGGCGGGCTGAGAACGATGCCGTATTTCCACAACCAGATCGGGTTGCTGACCGAGACCATCGGCAACCCGACGCCCGAAACCATCGGCTTCGTGCCCGACCGCGTGATCTCACGCAACGACTTGCCGTTCCCGATCATGCCGCAGACGTGGCACTTCCGTCAGTCGATCGACTACTCCATCACCGCGAACTGGGCGGTCCTGGACTTTGCGTCGCGCTACCGCGAGACGCTGCTGTTCAACATCTACCTGATGGGCCGAAACAGCATCAAGCGCGGCAGCACCGATACGTGGACGACGTATCCGCGGCGGATTCAGGAAGTGAAACACGCGATCGCAAAAGACATGAAGATCGACAGCACCGATCCGCGGATGTCCTCGGGCGGCCGCGTGCAGACCGTGCCGGACAAGTATTTCGCGCTCCTCCGCCGGCCGGAATGGCGCGATGCGCGCGGCTACATCATTTCGGCTGACGCCGGCGACTTCCTCACCGCCACCAAGTTCGTCAACATCATGATCAAGAGCGGTCTCACCGTGCATCGCGCCACGGCGCCGTTCTCCGCCGGAGGCAAGCAGTATCCCGCGGGATCGTATGTGCTCAAAGCCGCGCAAGCCTTCCGTCCGCATCTGCTCGACATGTTCGAGCCGCAGGATCATCCGAACGATTTCCAGTTTCCCGGTGGGCCGCCGATTCCGCCGTACGACAGCGCCGGTTGGACGCTGGCCTACCTCATGGGGCTGAAGTTCGATCGCGTGCTCGAGGCGTTCGACGGTCCATTTGAAAAGATCACCGACGTGATCACACCGCCGGCTGGCAAGCTCACCGACGCCGCTGGCGCGGTCGGCTACGTGGTCGGTCATCGCGTCAACGACGCGTTCGTCGCCGTCAATCGTCTACTCGAGAACGGCGAGGACGTGTTCTTCGTCGCCGATCGCAACTATCAGAGCAGCGATGGCACGGGCGCGATCTTCATCGCGTCGAAGGCGACGACGGCAGCAGTGCTGACTAAGGCGGCGGCTGACCTGGGATTGACGTTCACGGCCGTCACCACTCGGCCAGGCGGGGCGATGTACAAGCTCACCAAGCCGCGCATCGGCCTGTGGGATCAGTACGGCGGGTCGATGCCGTCCGGTCACCTGCGCTGGCTGCTCGAGCAGTTCGAGTTCGACTTCGAGGTTGTGTTCCCGGCCGCGCTCGACGCGGGCAACCTGCGAGCCAAATACGACGTGCTGCTCTTCCCAGACGGCGGCATTCCTGAGAATGACGGTGGTGGCGTTGGTGGCGGTGGTGGCGGCGGATTTGGTGGCCGTCAGCCGAGCACCAATGAGATTCCTGAGCAATACCGATCCCGTCTTGGCCGAGTGACGATTTCCAGGACCGTGCCCGCGCTGAAGCAGTTTGCCGAAGCCGGTGGCGTCATCGTCGCGTCTGGCGGGTCAGCGGTGCTCGGTCATCACCTCGGACTGCCGATCAGCGACCACCTGGTCGAGATTCAGCAGGACGGCAGTGAACGGCCGCTGCCGAACACGAAGTTCTATGTGCCCGGATCGATTCTCAGCATGGCTGTGGAGAACACGAGCCCGCTCGCGTACGGCCTCGACAAGGTGATCGACGTGTTCTTCGACAACAGCCCCGTCATGGAGCTGGCGCCGAACGCCACCTTGAGGGGCGTCAAGCCGGTCGGCTGGTTCGACTCGAAGACGGCGCTGCGCTCCGGCTGGGCGTGGGGTCAGCATTATCTCGAGGGTGGCACGACCGCGGTCGAAGCTCAGGTCGGCAAGGGGAAGGTGTTCCTCATCGGACCGGAGATCACCTTCCGCGCGCAGCCGCATGGGACGTTCAAGTTCCTCTTCAATGCGATCTACTACGGGACGTCACAGGCGGTTGGATCAGCGGGTGGCACCACGACAACCGCTCAGCGGCAATAGGGCAGGACGATTCCCGAATCTCGTGATCTTGTGATGTGGTGATCTGGTGATCGATCGGTTGATCTGGTGAGCTGGTCGAATCGTGTGACCTTCGATCTCATGATCTGGTGATCTTTCTCGAGCCGTGACGTTCGCGACTCGCGCTCACCGGATAGGTCCGATCACCCGATCATCAGCTCGAAGATCATCAGATCACGAGATCAGAAGATCACGAGTTCGATCACCCGATCAACACCTCATGAGATCAGAAGATGGCTCTTGAAACCTGGTTTTCTCTCGCGAGCGTCCTCGCCGCTCTTGGCTGGCTGCTGCTTATCGTGCTGCCACGACATCGCATCGCGCAGCGCGTCGCCGCAATCGGCATCCCACTCACCATCGCCGTTCTGTATCTCGTATTGATCGTTCTGAACTTCCCCGGTGCGAAGGGTGGGTTCGGATCGCTGTCTGACGTGGACCTGCTGTTCTCAGAGCCCGCATTGCTCCTGGCTGGTTGGGTCCACTACCTCGCTTTCGACCTCTTCATCGGCGCATGGGAAACCCGCGACGCGCAGAAGCACAACGTCCCGCACCTGCTCTTGATCCCGTGCCTGATCCTCACGTTCATGCTGGGCCCGATTGGACTGCTCTCGTACTTCGCCGTGAGAACGATGCGAGCAGGGACCGTCGAGGTATGAGCGGGACCGTATCAGACACGCTGCGCGAGCTCCGCCGCCGCGACCCGCTACTGTTCGGGACGGGCGTCTTCATGGCGATACTCCTCGTCATGTCGGCGAGCGCTGTCCCCTTCGACAGTCGGCTGATCCTCGGCATCAACCCGTGGATCAAGCCGATGAAGTTCGAAATCTCACTCCTGATCTTCCTCTGGACGCTCGCGTGGTTCATGCCAGAGGCCAGGCCAGTACTCCGCACTCGTGCGTTCATTCGATGGACGCCACCAGTCGTCATGACGATCGAGATCGTCTCCATCGTGATCCAGGCGGCACGCGGCACGACCTCGCACTTCAACAACAGCTCCCCACTGAACGCCGCCATCTTCGCGATCATGGGGCTGATGATCACGGCCAACACCGTCGCCATGCTCGCGCTGCTGCTGACCCTTCGGCGTGACACACCGCCAGCTCGAGCCGGTTATCTCTGGGGCGTGCGGATGGGCATAGCCCTCTTCATCCTCGCGAGCCTGCAAGGATTCGTGATCGTGGCCAACAACGCGCACACCGTCGCGGCGCCCGACGGCGGGCCCGGTCTGCCGTTTGTCAACTGGTCTACGAGATCCGGCGACCTTCGCGTGGCCCATTTCTTTGGCATGCACGCCTTGCAAACGTTGCCGCTCCTCGGCTACCTGCTCGACCAATCGGCCGTCGCACCGTCGAGCACGCGCCGACACCTCGTGATGGCCGCCGGCATCGGATGGATCATCGTGATGGCCGGTCTTTTTGCTGGAGCGCTGCGAGGACGCCCGCTCATCGCGTTATAGTTGCCGATTACCGACAACCGACTACCGAAACCCGAATTCACGAAAGAGGCCTCATGACTTACTACGGCGCAAAAGATATGGCCGAGAGCTGGCGCACTGTGCGCAAGAACACAATTCAGGTGGCCGAAGAAATTCCGGCCGACCAGTACAATTTCAAGGCCGCACCGGACACGATGAGCGTGGCCGAGCTGCTCGCCCACCTTGCCACGGCAACTTACTGGGCGCAGACCCTGCACTTCAGCGAAAGGAAGACGGCGGTCGCGATGGAGGATTTCGGCTGGTACATGAGCGAGGCTGGCAAGGCCGCGGCGGCGCTCACAACCAAGGACGGCATCATCGGCGCGCTGTGCGCTCATGGTGAAGAATTCGCCGCGAAGCTGGAGAGCGCCAGCGACGCCTTTCTTGCCGAGCGCGTCGAGTTGCCGATGGGATCGAAGACGCGCTTCGAGATGCTGCTCTCGGTGAAGGAACACGAGATGCACCACCGCGCGCAGCTCTTCCTGATCCAGCGGATGATCGGCATCGTTCCCCACCTCACTCGGGCGCGCCAGCAGCGCGCGCAAGCCCAGGCCACACAGGCGCAGGCAACGACTTAGGTGGGGAACGGTGTCAGACACCGTTCCAAAAACCGCGATCTGCCAGGAAATCCATGCCAGGTCGTCAGCGGCGTTCAACGTGGCAACAGCTTTGCGTAGACCGACGCTATCGCTATGGGTCGGGATCGTCGAAGGCTGCCTCGAGGCACCATCGCTCACGTCCTCAATCGTGGCGTGGAACGACGGGCGATTTTCCGCTCTCAAGGGGACTACGTCGCGTTCATGACGCTGCTCGAAGAGGGACGGGCGAAGGGCCTGGTCGACGTGTTTGGGTACTGCGTCATGCCAAATCACTGGCATCTGCTCGTGGCCGGCCTGATCGATGATGGCATTTCTCAATACGCCAAATGGCTGACCGGCACGCACGTTCTACGATACCGACGGTTTCATGACACCCTTGGTCTTGGTCACCTGTATCAAGGGCGCTTCAAATCCTTCATCATCGACGATGAGCCGCACTTCCTGACGGTGTTGCGCTACATCGAATCGAACGCAAGCCGGGCCAATCTTGTGCGTCATGCAGAAGAATGGGAATGGTCGAGCGCGTTCAAACGAGGATGGAGTCGCTGGGAGATTACGGCACCGCTGCCATGCACTGCCCACAGACTGGTACAGACTACTGAACCACGACGCGCCGGGCTTCCCCGATGACCAACCGACCGACTGAATTGGCATCATCTTCGCTCACGATCGCACTTTTTGGAACGGTGTCTGACACCGTCACCCAGTGACCGCGCGCTCAGCGCCCACGCTGCTCTGCGCGGGCGAGTCGTTCGACGATCTGATCTTCGTGGGTCTCAAGCGCCTGCCGGGCCCGGGCGAAGAAATCAAAACCGACCACTTCGTCGCCACTGTCGGCGGCGGAGTCGTCATCACCGCGGTCGCGGCGGCGCGCTTGGGCCTGCACGTGCTGGCGTAGAGGGCGTGCGGTCCGACAGTCGCCGCGCGGCGTCGGGCTTCGTGCAGAGAAGGTCGCGGTGCGAAATCTTCGCCGGCGCGGCGAGCCTCACGCGATTACCGCGGTGCTCTCCACGACCCACGAGCGCTCGTTCGCAACGTTCACGGGCGTCAACTCGCGCCTAGACCTAACGAGGCGGAGCCTCAGACCCACAAGCCTGTCAATATGCTCCGCCTCGTTAGCCTCTATGTTGTCTTGCCCGGCCTCCGGCCGGGCAGTCGCCTTGACGGAGAAAACTTGACTTATTTGGTCAC
>JBOGIV010000023.1:0-3268 GCA_050747925.1 Vicinamibacterales bacterium | reverse complement strand
CGGGATCACTTCGCGGATCGAGGTTTCCCCCGCCAGGAGCGCGCAGATGCGGTCCAGGCCTAGGGCCAGGCCGCCATGTGGCGGCGTCCCGTACTCGAGCGCTTCGAGAAAGAAGCCGAACCGCTTTCTGGCATCCTCGTCGCTCAGGCCCAACAGGCGGAAAACCATCGCTTGCGTCTCGCGATCGTGAATACGGATGCTGCCGCCGCCAAGCTCCCAACCGTTCAGGATGACGTCATAGGCTTTCGCGAGCACCTTGCCCGGATCGGATTCAAGCAGGTGCAGGTCCTCCTCACGTGGGGCCGTGAACGGATGGTTCACCGAATCCCAGCGTTTTTCGTCGGCGTTCCAGTCGAAGAGCGGGAAGTCGGTGATCCACGTCAGCTCCCACTTCCCCTCCGGAATCAAGTTCTCCTTCTTGGCCACCTGCAGGCGCAGTTGGCCGAGCATCTTCGACACGACATCGGGCGAGCCCGAGGCGAGCACCAACAAGTCTGCATGTCCCGCGCCCGCAGTCTGCAGCGCCAGGCGGGTGCCCTCTTCGCCGATCGCCTTGACCGACGATTGCACGCCCTCGCCCGCAAACCGCGCATACACGAGTCCGGCGGCGCCAAGTTGTTTGGCTTGCTCGACAAGCTCATCCACTTCGCGGCGTGAGTATTTCGCCGCGCCTGGAATGGCGAAGCCGCGAACGGTTCCGCCGTCAGCGACCGCTTCACGGAAGATGCCAAACGATGAGGCCACGAAGATCGACGCGAAGTCCAGAATCTCCAATCCGAAGCGCAGATCTGGCTTGTCCGATCCGTAGGTGGCCATCGCCTGCGCGTAGGACATCCGCCGGAATGGGCGCGGCGCCTCGACGCCGATCTCGCGGAAGCACGCGACCAGCGCACCCTCGACGATCTCGAACACGAGCGATTGGGTCGCGAACGCCATCTCGAGGTCCACTTGCGTGAACTCGAGCTGGCGATCGGCTCTGAGCGCCTCGTCCCTGAAGCATCGCGCGATTTGCACGTACCGATCCATACCCGCGATCATCAACAGTTGCTTGAAGATCTGCGGCGATTGCGGGAGCGCGTAGAACTCGCCCGGGTGAACGCGGCTGGGCACGAGAAAGTCCCGCGCACCCTCGGGCGTCGACTTCGTGAGGATCGGCGTTTCGATCTCGTAGAAACCCTGCTCGTCAAAATACCGGCGGATCGCCATCGTGATGCGATGCCGCAGTCCGATGTTCCGCTGCAACTGCGGCCGGCGGAGATCGAGGTACCGGTATTTGAGCCGCGCCTCCTCCGAGACCGCCTGGTCGTCGGCGATGTGAAACGGCGGCGTCCGTGCCTCGTTCAGCACCCGGAGATCGCGGGCGCGAACCTCGACTTCGCCGGTTGGCAGGCTCAGATTCACCGTGTCGGCCGACCGCCGCTCGGCTTCGCCCAGCACGGCGACCACGAACTCCGCCCGCAGGCGTTTGGCCCGCTCGAGGAGCGCCTCGTCGCCCTCGACGATGACTTGAGTGATGCCGTGGCGATCGCGCACGTCGACAAACAAGAGCGACCCCAGGTCGCGAACGCGATGCACCCAACCGAGAAGGACCACCTGCGCGCCCACGTCGGCGGGCCGCAGTGCGCCACACGTGTGTGTGCGGGCGAGCGAACCTAACTGTTCGGCCATCGTCGCTATTCGCTCTTCGCTGTTCGCTTGAGAATCTCTTGGGCCGCCGCCGCGCGGGTGAACGACAGCTGCTCGCCCGAAGCCATATTCTTCACCGCGACCGTGCCGTTGGCGAGCTCTTCGTCACCAATGATGGCGACAAATGGAATCCTTCGCGACGACGCATACCTGAACTGTTTGCCGAGATTGGCGGCTTCGGGATACGTCTCGACGCGCAGCCCCGCTGCGCGCAGCGCAGCGGCCAGTCGAAGCGACTGCTCGATCTGGCCGGCATTCCACAACGTCACCATGACGTCGGCCGGCGTGCCCGTCAGCGTTGGCGGAAACATGCCGCGCTCAGCCATCACCACCAGGATGCGTTCGAGCCCGAGCGAAATCCCGCACGCTGGCACCTCGTCTCCAAGAAACATCCCGATGAGGTTGTCGTACCTGCCGCCGCCAGCAAGGCTTCCGGCGAGGTCTGGTACGACAACTTCGAATATCGGACCCGTGTAATAAGAGAGTCCACGAGCAAGAAACAGATCGACTTTGATGTGCCCCGCCGCCTCAGTAAATTCACAGAGACGTCGTATCTCTCGCAGCTGATCTGCGGCTTCGGCTCCATCGCTCTCTTTGGGCATCGTGTTGTCGAGAATCTCCAGGGGATCTTTACCAGCCTGTAGTAGCCCAAGCAGTGCGGCGATGTTGTCTATTGGAATCTGTTTCGAGGCAAGTTCGGCTTGAACGCTCTCAAAGCCAACCTTGTCTAGTTTGTCGAGCGCCACCAAGAATGCAGGCTGCTGATCCTTCGGTACATTCCACTGTGTTAAAAGCGCTGCGAGCAACTTGCGATGATTCAATCGAATCGTGAAACTGTCGAACCTCAATGTTTGTAGCACTTCGCTCGCGGCCGCGAGTAATTCGACTTCCACAGAGACCGACTTTGATCCAATTGAGTCGACGTCGCACTGGTAAAACTCGCGGAATCGACCTTTCTGTGGCCGATCGGCACGCCAGACCGGTTGGATCTGATACCGCTTGAAGAATTTGGGCAGCTTCGCACCGTACTCCGCCACCACGCGGGCCAATGGAACGGTCAGGTCGTATCGGAGCCCTAGGTCCGCCTGGCCAGTCTCCGCTCCTTCACCTCGCTTGAGGATCTTGAAGATGAGCTTGTCGCCTTCTTCTCCGTACTTCCCGAGCAGAGTCTCGAGATTCTCGACCGCTGGCGTCTCGAGCGGCTCGAATCCGTAACTTTGAAACACATCGGCAATCACGCCGATGACGTATTGGCGACGCCGCGCATCCTCTGGAAGGAAATCGCGCATCCCGCGCGCGGGACCGGTATTGGCGCTCACGCCAGGCTGCTCTTGGATCCGGACGACTGGAACGGTTCGCTCTCGGTCATGTAGTCGAGTCGGTAGGCGGCGTAGTTGTCCGCATACCATCGAATCTCGGCGACCTCTTCGTCCGTGAGCTGACGCTTCACCGTTCCTGGCCGCCCCATGACGAGGGATCGTGCGGGAATGCGAGTGCCCTCGGTCAGCAGCGTCCCGGCCGCGATCACGGAATCGTGCTCCACGTAGACACCGTTCAGAAGGATGGCGGACATGCCCACCAG
>JBOGIV010000022.1:0-19211 GCA_050747925.1 Vicinamibacterales bacterium | reverse complement strand
TCCTTCTCGTGGTTGATCTTTCTCGTGGTTGATTTTTCTCGTGGTTGGTCCTTCTCGTGGTTGATCCCTCTCGTGGTTGATCCTTCTCGTGGTTGATCTTTCTCGTGGTTGATTCTTCTCGTGGTTGGTCCTTCTCGTGGTTGATCCCTCTCGTGGTTGGACTGTTCGTGTGTGCGTCGTGGTCAGTCTCGCAACGATCGGCCAGTCAGTCGCAGGAACACTTGTTCGAGCGTCGGACGTTCCAAGTGGAACGAGTCAATCTTGGTGCTGGCTGCGATCCGGTTGAGCTCCGAGAGCGGATCGGCGGTCTGAAGACGACGAGCTTCGCCATTGGTCTGCACGACGAGCGTCGGCGCGCCGCCGTGCGCGGCGAACAATTCATCGACCGATCCCATCGCGAGGAGCTTGCCGTGGTCGATGATCGCGATGCGCTCGCACAGGCGCTCCGCTTCCTCCATGTAGTGGGTGGTGTAGATGATGGTGCGGCCTTCACGATGGAGCGTTTCGATGTTCTCGAAGATCTTGTTGCGCGACTGGGGATCCACTCCGACCGTGGGTTCGTCGAGCAGCAGCAGCTCGGGATCGTGCACCAGCGCCGCCGCCAGGTTCAGGCGGCGCTTCATGCCGCCTGAGTAGGCGCCGACGCGATCGCGCTGGCGATCGCTCAGGCCCACGAAGTCGAGGCACCAGGCCACGCGCCGGTCGAGCTCGGCGCCCGAAAGCCCATAGACTTCGCCGAAGAAGCGCAGGTTCTCGCGTCCGCTGAGCAGATCGTAGAGAGCAAGCGCCTGCGTGGCCACCCCGATGCGCTGCCTCACGGCCGGCTCGATCGGATCGCCATCGCCGTTGATGCGCACCTGACCGGCATCGGGCGTCAGCAACCCCACCGCGAGGCTCACGGTCGTGCTCTTGCCCGCGCCGTTTGGACCCAGGAGCCCAAACAGCTCGCCCTGGCGGACGGCAAGCGTCAGGTCGTCCACCGCGATAATCGGCCCGAACGCCTTGCGGACGTTACGAAGGTTCAGCACGATGGTTCTTGACGAAGGTTCGGACGGAGGTTCGGACGGGGGTTCGGACGGGGGTTCGGACGGAGGTTCGGACGGAGGTTCGGACGGAGGTTCGGACGAGGGTTCGGGCGAGGGTTCGGACGAGGGTTCGAGGGGATGGTTCCACACGGGGGTATACGCCTCCGTAGTGTCGTCGTTCGCGAGACACGTGTGAACGGCGGATTTCGGCCACTGGACGGTCTGTAAGACGAAGGTTCGGACGAAGGGTTCGGTCGAGGGTTCAGGGCGGTGGTTCAACACGGAACGCCTCGGTTAGTGTCAATGTTCGCGAGACTCTCGGTTCAGAACCTCCGCCCAGAACCCCGCCGTCCAGAACCTCCGCTTAGAGCCCCGTCAGAACCCCCGTCCAGGCCTCCGTTTAGGACCCCCGTCCGAACCCTCATCCAGAACCCTCGTCCAGAACCCCCGTCCAGAACCCTCGTCCAGAACCCTCGTCCAGAACCCTCGTACAATTGCCCATCGCCACCGAACTGCTCGTCATCGTCTTGCTCATCCTGGCCAACGGGGTGTTTGCGATGTCGGAGATGGCCGTCGTCGCGGCCAAGAAAGTCCGGCTGCAGCAGCGCGCCGAGGATGGGGATGAACGCGCCAAGGCCGCCCTCGAGCTCGCGCAGAATCCGGAGCAATTCCTCTCGACGGTGCAGGCTGGGATCACCCTGGTCGGCATTCTGGCCGGTGCCTACGCCGGCGCGACGATCGCGGAGGCGCTTGCGGGGCTGATCATCACCTCGGCGCCGCAGGTCGAGCCGTACGCCCGCGCCATTGCGCTCGGCTTGGTTGTGGCGGCGATCACGTTTCTGTCCCTGATTCTTGGCGAGTTGGTGCCGAAGAGAATCGCGCTCAACCATCCTGAGTCGATCGCGTCGTGGGTGGCGGTGCCGATGACCTGGCTGTCGAAGGTCGGCGGGCCAGTCGTCGCGCTGCTCACCAACTCCACGACCCTGCTCCTGCGGCTCTTCGGCATCAAGGAACAGGCCGCGTCGCAGCTGACCGAAGACGAGATCAAAGCCGTCATCACCCAGGGCGCGGAAACCGGCGTCATTGCGCCGGCAGAGGAGGACATCGTCCACCGCGTGCTGGAGCTGGGCGATACGCGCGTCGCGGCCATCATGACGCCGCGTCCAGACATCGAATGGATCGATCAGGATGCGTCGCCCGAAGAGCTGCGCGAGTTCCTGGCGTCGCATCCGCACACGCAGTTTGTCGTCTGCCAGGGAGGCCTCGACAACGTGCTTGGCATCGTGTGGTCGAAAGATCTCTTGCCGTTCGCGCTGCGAGGGACGCCGATCAACCTGAAAGGGTTGATCCGCGAACCACTGTTCGTGCCCGACTCGATGACAGCGATGAAGCTGTTGGAATCGTTCCGCAGCTCGCACAAGCACGTGGCGCTGGTCACCGACGAGTACGGCGCGATCGAAGGACTCGTGACCGTCACCGACCTCCTCGTCGCCCTGGTCGGCCGGCTTCCGGTCGATGCGAGCGAGGCGACCGGCGGGTTCATCACCCGAGCCGACGGCTCAGTGCTGGTCGATGGCTCAACCGCGATGGAAGACGTGGTCGCACGGTTCGCGATCGACGCGCTGCCACCGGAAGAAGCCGGCGCCTATCACACGATGGGCGGTTTCGTGATGGCGCGACTCGGCCGCGTGCCAAAAGCCGCCGACGTCTTCGACTGGGGTGGGATGCGATACGAAGTCATCGACATGGACGGAAGGCGGATTGACAAGGTGCTGGTCGGTAAGACGCCAGACCGCTCGACTGCGCTCGGGGCAGGCGGCAAACGGCATCCGCCTTCGCTCACCCAACCGGACTCGAGCTTCGGCGGGACAGGGACGGCAGACGGCGTGCGGACTGCAGGCGGCCGGCCAACCGACGAACGTGGGCAAGAGGTGGAACGTCGGCAAACGCCGAGGCCGGTTCAGCGAGTGTAGCTGTCGATGACCTGCTCGAGTGCGCGCTTGCAGACGGCACAGAAATAATCTGCGCGCGTGAACATGATGCAGTTCGCCTCGGGCCGGTAGTAGCCGCGCGCTTCGTACCTCGCGCCCTCGAACGCGCCCACCTGTCCGGTGCCTCGTGCTTTCCCAAACTGTTCGTCGTCTCGACGCCGTTCCTCGGCGAAAAGCGCTTCCATTTCTGATTCCGGCCGGTTGGCCTTTCTGAGCGCGGCCCGCCGCGCCTGTGCGTCACGCGATCGCAGCTCGTACGCGTCTTTTTCCCACGGTGTAGGCAGCGGTGTTCCGGGCGCCACCAGATCCTTCCACTTGAGTTTCGTGGGGTCGAGCAGCGCGGTGACGTTGGGTTCCCACGGCTCTTCGCGGGTCGTCGACGGCAGGTAGGCGACAGGCGAGGTGTAGTACTCGTCGGCCAACGCCGCGAAATGATGCCCGAACTCGTGCACGAACACGTAGGGGGCGAAGGCGTTGTCCGACGCCACTGTGCCGTAGAGCCCGTAGATTCCCCCGCCGCCGTAGGTGCGGCCGTTCGCGACAATCTCAACGACGTCGTACGGAGCGAATGACGCCAGCTTGCGAAACGCCTTGTTGTCGAAGCTCAGCACGTAGCGCTCCGATCCAAAGGCGTCGTAGGTCGACCTCACAGGATTGGCTCGATGGATGCCGAGCGAGGGCCGCGAGATTCCCGACTCGCGTGCGGGCGGCACGAGACCCCAGACGTTGAAATCGTTGCGCCGCTCCTTGAATGGCGACGTCGAAAACAGCACGTTGAGCAGTCGCTTGGCGTCGGCTTCGAACTTCGCGCGCTCGACCGCTGTGTACCCGTCGCCGAGCAGCAGGAGATCGACCTTGCTCGCGGGCTCGCCATTTCGCTCAATGGTGATGAGCGGGCCCGGCGAGGGGTCGGGCGCGGCGGTGTTGACGAACATGTCCCCGGGATCGACCGCCATCGTCCAGACATCCCGCCACCGATCGCCGGACTCTCGCTTTCGCACGCTGACGCTCACAGGGGCGGTTGGAAGCGGGAAGCGCAACGACTCGTGAAATGTCCGCGTCATCGTCTTGGCTTCCTCGGTCGTCACCCATTCGTCGTAGATCGATCCGAAGCCGCGAGAGTAGAGCACGGTCTTGGACGCGGCATCACGGACGTCGAAGCCATACGCGCCGTAGTTGATCGCATCGACGTTGCCGCGAGGCGAACCTGGCCAGGCCGCCGGCTCGATGACGAGCTCGTCGAGAGCAAAGATCTCCTTCGTGGTATCGCCCGTGTGGAAGTAGTCGAGCCGCATCGTACGCGTCGCCGTGGGCGCCTGCGCTCCGACTGATCCAATGACGAGCAACGCTCCGAGAATCGTCTGGGCCGCGAATCGCAGGTTTGTCATAGGAACCTTCGAACTGTAACTGCAACTTCACTCACAACTTTCAACTTCAACTCTGAACTTTTCAACTCTTCAACTTTCAACTTTCAAGAGTGCACCCCCGGTGCTTCATGTCCTGTCCGCTCGACGTACTCTATGTAGGAGCCTGGGAAAGCGTGAGGATGGGAATCGACGCCTGATTCCCCGCCGAGCTCGAGGACGCGATTGCTCAAACCCCGGAGAAATGTCCGGTCGTGAGAGACGAACAGCATCGTGCCGTCGAACGACTCGAGCGAATCCACCAGCATGTCTTTGGTCGCCAGATCGAGGTGGTTGGTCGGCTCGTCCAGCACCAGAAAGTTCGGTGGATCGAACAGCATGCGGGCCATCGCGAGGCGGGTCTTCTCCCCGCCCGAGAGCGCACGAATACGCTTGTCGATGTCGTCGCCGGAAAACTGAAACGCGCCGGCCAACGAGCGCAGAACACCCGGGCCCTCGTGAGGAAAATCCGCCTGCAGTTGCTCGAAGATCGTGAGATCAGGGTCGAGCACTTCGAGCGATTGCTGCGCGAAATAGCCCATCTTCAGGCTCGCCCCGAGCCGGATCTGTCCGGAATCCGGCGCGAGCGCGCCCGCTACCATCTTCAGCAGGGTCGTCTTGCCGGCGCCGTTGCGGCCCATCACCGCCCAGCGCTCGCCTCGACGGATGGTGAGGTTCATCCCGTCGTAGATGACGCGGCGCCCGTACGCCTTGTGCAGGTCCTCGATGACCGCGACCTGATCGCCCGAGCGCGGCGGATCGCGAAAGTCGAACTTGACGATCTCGCGTCGCTTCGGCAACTCGATCTTTTCGATCTTGTCGAGCGCTTTGATTCGGCTCTGCACCTGCGCGGCCTTGGCCGCGTGGGTTCGAAACCGATCGATGAAGCGTTGCTCTTTGGCGAGCATGGCCTGTTGGCGTGCGTAGGCGGCTTCCCGGTTGGCTTCGCGCAGCCCGCGTTCGCGTTCGTAAAAGTCGTAGTTGCCCGAATAGACGGTGACTTCGCCGCCATCGATCTCCGCGATCTTCGACACGACGCGATTCATGAACTCGCGGTCGTGCGAGGTCATGAGCAGCGCGCCCTCGTAGCCCTTCAGAAACGTCTCGAGCCAGATGATCGACTCGATGTCGAGATGGTTTGTGGGCTCGTCCATCAGCAGGACATCTGGCCGGCCGAGCAGCACGCGCGCCATGGCGACGCGCATCTTCCATCCGCCCGACAGCGCACCCACGTCGCCATCAATCCGCTCATCGTCAAAGCCGAGCCCGTGCAACACCTCGCGGGCCTGACTCTCGATCGCATAGCCGCCGAGATGGTCGTACTCCTCTTGCACCTCGCCAAATCGAGCGAGGATTCGGTCCATCTCGCCGGCTCGGGCCGGATCCGACATCGCGTGCTGCAGCTCGTCGAGCTCGTGGTGCAACCCCCCGACGCGCCCACTGCCGGCGATCGATTCGTCCAACACCGAGCAGCCCGACATCTCTTCGACATCCTGACGGAAGTAGCCGATCGTCAGGCGCTTCGGAACCGACACGTCGCCCTCATCGGGCGCCTCGTCGCCGACGATCATCCGAAAGATGGTGGTCTTGCCCGAACCGTTCGGGCCAACCAGGCCGGCCTTCTCTCGGGGATTCAGCTGAAAGGAGGCGTCAACAAACAGCACTTGCTTGCCGTACTGCTTGCTGACGCCCGCAAACGAAATCAATTCTGCCTTCTGCCTTGTGTCCGCCTCCGCGGCCGAAGGCCGCTACGGCGAGACCTCGCCAAAGCTCGCTCGGTAGCGTGCGAGCGAAGGCGGGCCTTCTGCCTTCTCGAGCTGCTCACTGTTGAGTCGCGGCTCGAGCGGTGACGTAGTCCCATCGAGTGCCGGCTTGCTCGACGATTCGCGGCACGTCCGCCTTCAAGAGGTAGCCCTTGGTGACGAGGTCGTGCGCCACGTTGGCGATTTGCGCGAGGTATTGATCGCGGCTTTGATAGCGTTCGTCGACCGAGCGTCGGGGATCGTTGACCCGCTCGCGCTCGGCGCGTGTCCGGGCCAGGGGGATGAACGAACCCTGCATGCTCGACACCACATCGGTTGGACCAGAGCGCTCATTGAAGAGATTCCATCCCGTGTAGGTCGCCAGGGGCACGGCAAGCTCAGGGACGCGGACGCCCGCGAGCTCATTCCCGTCGGCGTCAACCTGCGGGACGAGAATCGGGAACGCTGACCCGATGGCGGGCGGCTCCTGCGTGATGATGCCCTTGCTGATGAAGTCCGGGCCATAGTTTGCGCGATACGCCTTGTGTGGTGTCTTCGCGACGTTCACCCATGGCAGCGTCGGAAACTTGAGTTTGTCGGGTGACACCAGAGTGCCATCGGCGATCCTCGGGAGGGCGCTTGGCGGCGGCGAGACGCCGTCAGCGGTCCAGCGGTTCATGGCGACCAGCAGCGTGCGCATGACCCACCGATAGTCGAGCGGGTTGTTCATCTGCTGGCCGATGGTGCGCGACGGAGGGAAGCTGGCCACGCCGTGCTGACCGGCAGCGAGTAGGTACGCGCGCACGTTGGCGGGCAGCGGCATGTCCTTCTGGCCATCGACGGTCGTGTGGAACAGCGATGCGGCGCGCCCCCAGTACTCGTACGACGAATTCGTGTAGAACACCTTTGGCTGAAACTGCGGCTTACCCGAGTGTGTCAACAAGCCGTCGACCGCGCCCGTTTCGGGGTCGCGCTGCGGATCGTCGGTGAATGGAAAGATATCGGTGGGGTAGAAGAAGTTGATGAACGGATGCCCATCGCGTGACGGCTGCGCGAACCGGTGGTTGAAGCTCCCGCGTCCGCTGCCGGCCACGTGCGCCATGACGCCGTCGAAGACCCGGCGGTGCGCTTCATCTTCGTTGAACCCGTAATAGAGATAGGTGCGGAGAAAGCGGCCACTCTGAGAAACGCCCCATGCGATGGCCCGCTTGATCGATCCGGCGGCCAGTCCAAGCTCATTGGCGGCGCCGTACTTCAGCTTCGAAACCGTGTCTCGTACGGCCGCGGGTCCCACTCCGACGAGCGGCGGGTTTTGCGCCCTGTAGACAACCTCATAAATCTTCTTGGGTTCGAAACCCGCGGCCATGCGAACGCCCCTGCCGTCTTCGGTGAACTGCCATTGGCCGCGGGGAATCGTCCGGCGCTGGCCCTCGACGGAATCTCGGACCGTCAGAACACCAGCCGGGTCGTTCAATGTCGCGACGGTGTAGGCAAGGTGGTCGCGATCGGCGAGCGACCGCTCCCGGCTCGTCTCGATGACCACGAAGTCGCTTCGGACGACGCCGTCAATCGGCCGGCCGTCGGCCTCGCCGGCGATCGGCGCGAACACTCGCACCAGTCCTTCCCGGATGGGCGGATCGAACTGCCATCCGACCCACAAAAGGGTGAACCCTTGGGTCAGCAGGAATCCGTCACCGAATTGCTCCGCGGTTGACGGGTCGACACTGCCAGCCGCGCGATTGAAGAACGACAGCATGCCCTTGCCGCCGCGATTGGAGACTTCGTAGAGCAGGGTGCCATTGCCGCGCGCCGGATCCTTCGGTTTGATGAGATAGAAGTCCGACGAGAACTCCACCTTGCCGGCGGCATTTCTCGGCGTCTTGTCGATGTCGGCGATGATCTGATTGGCCGAATTGCGCGGATCGATGCTGAAGAAGATCAGCCCCGACAGCTTCTCGTAAGGGCCCGTGGCGGTGAACGCTTGTCCGTTGAGGATGTCCGCTCGAGATTTCACCTCGATCCGGACGACATCGGCGTAGGCGGGCGCCGCCACAAGGATCAGGGCAAGCAAGGTTTTCGGGATCATGGGTCCTCACTGTCAGCTCAATGAGCCGATCGGCCACTCAGTCAGTCGGTCGGTCAATTGGCTCCGCCGAGTATAAACCGCGTTACTCTTGTGTCGCTTTGGCTGGAAACCAGGAGCGTCCCATGAAGCCACGATCGAACTTGTCGCGCCGCGCGTTTCTCTCAGTCGGCGCCGCCACGGCCACACACGTCTGGATTCCCAAGCCGGTCAAGGGCTACACCGCCGCCGAGGTGAACGCCTTCGCCAACAACGGGCGGATGGAAGTCGGCCTCTCGAAATGGGAGCTCGACACGCCCGCACTCTGCGTGGATCTCGACAAGCTGGAGCAGAACATCGCGAAGATGCAGGCGGAGGTCACGAAGAACGGCATTGCCACTCGGCCTCACGCCAAGACACACAAGTGTGCCGCCATCGCCAGGCTTCAGCTCGCCGCCGGCGCGATTGGCATCTGTACGGCCAAGATCAGCGAGGCCGAGGCGCTCTTCGAGCACGGCATCGACCGCATCTGCATGACGACCAGCAATCCCTCGCCGAACAAGATTCGCCGCGCCATGCGCCTGCGAAAGTGGTCGAGCCACTTCATTCAGGCCGTGGACGAAGAGCAGAACGCGCGCGCGCTGTCCGACGCCGCAAAAGAGGCGGGGGTCGTCGCCGACGTGGTCATCGACGTGGCCGTGGGGACCCGGAGCGGTATCCCTCCCGGCGAAGGCGCTGTGTCGCTCGCGAAGGTCGTGGACCGCCTGCCGAATCTCGAGCTGCGAGGCATGCTGTCGTACGACGGCGGCGCGCAGCACGTGACTGGATTTGCGGCTCGCAAGGAGCGGGCGCTCAAGGGCCTCGACGAAAACGTCAGGACCTTCGAAAACTTGAAGCGGGCTGGCCTCAATACGGAGATCTTCAGCGGCGGCGGCACCGGCACCTACAGCGTTCAGCACTTGACGCCGGGTTTCACGGACGTGCAGGTCGGCAGCTACATCTTCATGGACATGCAGTACCTGGCGATTGGCAGCCAGGACGGCGATCCCGTCTACAAAGACTTCGCCCCCTCACTCACGGTGGTCGGCACCGTACTCAACAATCGGTTCCCCGGGCGCTTGACGACCGACGCCGGGGCCAAAGCCCTCACCTTGAACGTGCCGCGTGCCGGCGTCATTGGCGAACCGGGCATGGACTACAACGCGGGGTCGGACGAGTTTGGCTCGCTGACGTTCAAGGAGGCCTCGAAGTCGTACAAAATTGGCGACCGCCTCGAGATGATCGTCCCGCACTGCGATCCGGTCGTGAATCTCTACGATCAGGTGTACGGCATTCGCAAGGATCGCGTCGAAGTCGTGTGGCCGATCGTCGCACGCGGCCATTCTCAATAGCGCCACCGCATGGCGGAACCGGCGGGGCAGGCCCGCGGCTGGACGCTGTTTTTCGTGGCCTGGGCGATCGTGGCCGCGTTCACGCGGACGTCGGCCACTTCGTCGCATGAGTGGTCGCGCCTCGGCACGATCGATTCGATCGTCCAACGCGGAAGCTACGAGCTCGAAACGTCGAGATTCCACGGCACGACGGACAAGATCTTTTTCAACGGCCACTACTACTCCCATCAGCCGCCGCTGCTGCCGACATTGGAGGCGCCCATCTACTGGATCCTGCGGCAGCTAGGACTCCAGTTTTGGAACAGCGCACCGTTCGACCTTGCCTACTACCTGTTCACGATTCTGACCAACGGGGCAGCGTTCGCGTTCACCGTCGTGCTCTTCGATCGTGTGCTGGGACTTGCCGGCATCAGGTGGCGATGGCGAGTGGCTGCCGCACTCTTGCTCCCGTTCGGCACGTGGCTCTTTCCATACGCCCTCGTCACGAACAATCACGGCATGTCGGCGATGGCGCTGGCGTGGGTGACCTACCTCCTCTTGGTGATCAGCCTGCGCGGCGCGACCCTCGCCCGTGCGAGCCTGCTTGGCCTCTCTCTCGGACTGATCTCGGCCATCGAGGTCGTTCCATTGGTGAGTTTTGTTCCGCTCGCCTGCGTGTTCGTCGCCACTCGATCCGACATGCACGGACCGCGCTCGCTTCTGGCGTTCACACTGGGTCTGCTGACGCCGCTGGCGGCGCACGCCGTGCTCAACCTGCCGCTGACGGGCGATCTCCTCCCGGGCGGATTCCACACTGAGCTCTTCAACTACCCAGGGTCGAGATTCACGCCGGACACGCTGACCGGTCAGTTCAATCACCCGTCGATCGGAGCGTTCCTCGACTACGGCTGGCGCGCGTTGGTGTCAGAGAAGGGCTACTTCACCTACGCGCCGGTGTTGCTGATCGGGCTGGTGGGTGCGTTTCTTGGGCTGCGGCGCTGGGGAGAGGCGAGAGGGGCGTACCGCGTCCTGTTGTGGGGATCGACGGTCAGCCTCGTCGTATCGCTGCTGATGACGAACAATCTTGGCGGCGTCGCCGTCGGATTCCGTCACTCCGTGTTTATCTGTCCGGCGCTGCTGGCGCTGCTCGCGCCAGTGTTTGCCGACTCGAGCGCCGCGTCGCGAGCTGCTAAGACGATCGCGCACGTCGTGGCCGGCATCTCGGTGGTCGCCCTGCTGGTGTTCGCGGTGCCGCAGCCGTGGTCGCAGCTGAGGATTCCGCCGGACGTCACATCAGTCAGCTGGCGACAGTACGTTCCAGTGATCGCGTACGTCCGGGATCGACTGAACGGCACTGTCGACGAGTTTGGGAAGCCTCGCTGAAGCCGTTACGAGTCTGAACCCGTTCCGGCGGCGGCGCGCGCTTGCGCCGCCTTCTCGTTCATCTCGATTTGACCTCGATGAATCGAACACCAGCTCTTGTGCTCGGCGACGGGCATGCCGCACTCGACGCACACGTGAACCCGCTGCTTTGGCGGTTCGTTTTTCCCAAAAAGACCCTTGAACAATGACATGCCGCCTCCCGACCGATGTTGATTGATACGTTGGACGGTCCGGAAGGGTTCAGAGTTGGGGCGAGAGGGACAGTCCCCTCCAATCTCCCGAAGGGGACTGTCCCCACGTCTCTTACTCACGGCGTTCGGCCTGCCAATTGAGCACGAGTGTGAAGGGCGAGAGCGGTCGTCAGCCACTGGCGTCATGAACAAGGGGGGCTTCGACATACCAGATCGACGTCGTCTACATCGATTCGAGAGCCTCTGGCTTCGAGCTGAGCACCTTGCTCAAGTGACGATCCACTGTCGTGACCACGCCGGACTTCACGATCAGTATGGGAGATCGACGCGCCGGGATCACTGATCTCCGAGCCTCGACTGAGCGCGGTCCTGTTTACGGGCGATTTCTCGCGCATCTGGCTTGGTACACGTACGTCAACCTCGAATACGAGCTCAGGACGTCGTTGAACTCGCGTCCGACGTAAGATCCGCGTCGCGATGCACTATCGACGCTTTCCACGACTCGAGTGGTCAGTCTCTGAAATCGGTTACGGCATGTGGGGAATGGGCGGATGGACGGGCTCGGACGACCGCCAGTCGGCTGCGGCGCTCGACCGATCGGTCGAGCTCGGCGGCAACTTCTTCGACACGGCGTGGGCGTATGGCGAAGGACGCAGCGAACGATTGCTCGGCGAGCTTCTGCGGCGGCATCCTCAAAAGCAACTGTTTACGGCAACCAAGGTGCCGCCGAAGAACTGGAAGTGGCCTGGGAAGGCGAGCACTCCTGCCGACGAAGTGTTTCCCTACGATCACGTCGTTGAGTACACCGAGGCGAGCCTCGAGAACCTCGGCGTCAAGACGCTCGACCTTCAGCAATTGCACGTGTGGGACGACAGTTGGACCGCGGATGACGGCTGGAAGCGCGCCGTCGAGGCGCTGAAGCGAGAGGGTCGAATCCTGGCTTTCGGGATCAGCGTCAACCGTTGGGAACCAGAAAACGTGCTCGCTGCACTCGAGACTGGGCTCGTCGATGCGGTCCAGGTGGTCTACAACATCTTCGATCAGGCGCCCGGGGATGCGTTGTTCTCCGCATGCGGGCGTCTCGACGTCGCAGTGATCGCTCGCGTGCCGTTCGACGAAGGCGGGCTGACCGGCACGCTCACCGCCGATTCGAGCTGGCCGGCCGGCGACTTTCGAAACATCTACTTCAAGTCGCCAAATCTCCAGCAGACGCTGGAGCGAGTTGCGCCGCTGCACCGTGTCGTTGACGGCTGGGGCGCGACGCTACCCGAGGTGGCTCTGCGATGGATTCTGGCGAACACATCGGTGACCACGACGATTCCGGGCATGCGCACGCTCGGTCACGTCGAGTCGAACCTCGCGGCGAGCGGACGGCCGCTCGACCGCGAGGCGATGGAACGGTTGCGCGCATTCCGCTGGGATCGCCGCCCCGACGATCGCGCTTGAGCGTGAGTTTGCTCGAGCGTGCCGTGTCACCCGCGGGACGGGTCGGTGCCAGGAGAGTACAATCGGTTCGCGCCGTTTCAGCGGACTGACTCGATTGGAGGATCCGATGAGGTGTTTCACAGCCGCGATGATCGCCGCGGCCTGCAGCGGCGTTGTCGCCTGCGGAGGCTACAAGGACAGTGGCACGACCCCTTCAGCTGGGCCGCGATTCTTCGTGACCAGCAGCACCAGTACGACAGGCAATTTGGGCGGACTCGCGGGCGCTGATGCGCGCTGTCAGAGCCTTGCGGCCGGTGTCGGACTCGGCGGCAAGACCTGGCGCGCGTACTTGAGCGCGGAACGAGACACCAGCGGCGCTCGCGTGGACGCGCGGTCGCGGATCGGACAAGGGCCGTGGACCAACGTCAACGGTGTGACGGTTGCCAACAATCTGAACGAGCTCCACTCACGGAGAGGGGACGCCGCAGCCTTCATCGACGAGCGCGGTCAGCGAATCAACGGGCAGTGGACGGGATCCCCGGGCCCGAATCAGCACGACATTCTGACCGGCTCCAACGCCGACGGCACGGTCATGGTGGGCTTCACGTGCGCCGACTGGACATCGGATTCGGCATCGCTTGCCGCTCAGGTGGGCCACTCCGATGGATTCGGCGGAAACCAGGACACGAGTGGCACGCTGACTTCCTGGAACTCGGCGCACGCGAACCAGAACTGCTCGAACACCGCACCGCGGGGCGGCGCGGGAAAGATCTATTGCTTCGCAACGAACTGATCGTCGTTCCGACACGCATCTTCGACACACGGTCTCGGACCCGAATTCCGTCCGTCTACACCACTAGCTTCGGCTCATCGCCTCGATCGCATCCCATTCTGCGTCAGTCACTGGCTGCACCGAGAGGCGCGCGATGCGGACCAGCGGCATCGACGCGAACCGCTTGTCGGCTTTGATCTCGGCCAATGTGACGGGACGTTTCAGGGCCTTGCCGGCCGCCAGCTCGATCACGAAGAGCGTGCCCGACTTGTCCTTCGGGTCGGGATACGCTGGACCGGCAACCGTTGCGGTGCCCACCACAGCCTTTTCCTTGCCCGTGTGATAGAAGAAGACCCGGTCGCCCTTCGTCATGCTGCGCAGATGTCGCTGCGCGACCGGATTCCTGACGCCGGACCACACGGTTTTTCCATCGGCGGCGAATTGTGCGAAGGAGTAGTGCTCAGGTTCCTCTTTGACGAGCCATCTCATGGCCGGAGCATAACAGGTTCGACCCGTTCGACCGGTTCGACGGGTTCCACAGGTTCGACGAGTTCTCCCTGTAAAATCCGCTGATGCGCGTGCCTGCTCTCGTTGCCGCCTTTGTGTTGTCGAGTCTGTCAATTGTCGGCACCCAGTCATCGTCGGTTCCAACTCCGGAATCAGTGCTCGGCTTCAAGCCGGGCGCCGACTACAAGCTGGCAACGTACGAGGACGCGGTGAATTACTTTCGCCGTCTTGACGCGGCGAGCGACCGGCTGACGATGGTGGAGGCGGGAAAGTCAACCCACGGCCGCACGTATTCCCTCGCGCTGATTTCCGCGCCCGAGAATCTCGCGAAGATCGATCGCTACCGCGAGATCGCGCGGCGACTAGCGCACCCCGAGGGGCTCAACGAGCCGGAGGCCCGAGCGCTCGCGCGTGAGGGCCGGGCCTTTGTGCACATCGACGGCGGACTGCATGCCAGCGAGGTGGCCGGCCCTCAGCACACGTTGCAGCTCGCCTACGACCTGCTCGCGCAGGCGAACGAGCCCGACATGAAGGCGATTCTCGACAACGTCGTGCTGCTCCTCTGGCCGACGATCAATCCGGATGGTCAGACGATGATCGCTGAGTGGTATCGCGGGAACGTCGGCTCGGCGTTCGAGCTCGCGCCGATGCCGAAGCTCTACCAGGAGTATGTCGGCCACGACAACAACCGCGACGCATACATGCTGAACATGATCGAATCGCGCGTGATGGAGCACGCCTGGCGGCAATGGGAGCCGCAGATCATCCACGTGCATCATCAGTCGTCGCCGTTTCCGACGCGGATCTGGCTGCCGCCGTTTGCCGAACCGATCGCTTCGCGGGTGCCGTACTTGATGTCGCGCGAAGTGAACATGATCGGGATGGCCATGGCAAAGGGGCTCGAAGAGCGCGGACAAGTCGGCGCCACGCACATGGGCACGGGCTTCGACGCGTGGTATCCGGGCTATATCGACTACAAGCCGATGCTGCAGAACATCGCGGCGTTCTGGACCGAGACCGCGCTCTACAGCTACGCCACGCCGAAGTTCTACACGCTCCAGGACTATCCGGCCAACATGCGGGACTTGCGTCCACAGAGTCTCTACTCGAGCCCGTGGACCGGCGGATGGTGGAGGCTGCGCGACGCCGTTGAATACATGGAGACCGCGTCGCTCGCCGTCCTGGAGTATGCGTCGAAGTACAAGGAGTCGCTGCTCCTCAACCGGTATCGAGCGGGCCGCCAGCAGATTGAACGCTACCGGAAGGAGCCGCCGTTTGCGTACGTCGTGCCGCAGCAACAGCGCGATCCCGTGGCGGCGGTCGAGCTGTTGCGTCGTGTGGCGTTCACGGGCGTTCGCGTGTTCCAGTTGACGTCGGCGGCGACGATCGACGGCGTGTCGTACCCGGCCGGCGCCTGGGTGATCCCGATGGATCAGGAGTTTGCGGAAGGCGTCAGACAAATCCTCGACGTTCAAAAGTACCCGGACCTGCGGGAGTCCCCTGATGGTCCGCTCGAGCAGCCGTACGATGCCGCAGGGTGGACCTTGCAGTATCAGATGGGCGTGACCGTGACGCCTTCGATGACCGCGCTCAGCAACGAGGTGCGCGGAAAACTCAAGCGGCTTGGCGCCGACCTCTCACTCACCGCCGCGCCGACGCCATACGAGCCCCTCGGCAAAGATGCCGCAGTGTTCGACAGCCTTCCAGGATTTGGCTTCGACAGCAACGCCACCGCCGCGGCGATTGTTCCACCCGCGGGCAGAACGACGGGCGGTGGTGCGGTCCTCGTCGTCGACCCCGCTCAGAACAACTCGTTTCGCGCGATCAACCGCGCATGGAAGAGCGGTGCGGTCGTGCGCGAGGTGCGGCGTGCGGAAGCCCCGGCCACGCGGCCGTCGGGCCGTTACGGCGAGGTCGCGCCGAAGCTCGCCGCCGAACCTGAGCGACGGAAGGCGGATGCGGGAGTGCGGTATGCGATCACCGGGCTGAGCGACCTGGCCATCAACGATCTCGTGAGCTCGTTGGCTCTGCAGGCTGAGCGCGCGACGACCAGCACTGGCGCTGAGATCAAGAAGCCGCGCATTGGCCTTTACCGTCCCTGGCAGGCGAGCATGGACGAAGGATGGACGCGCTGGATTCTCGAACAGTACGGGTTCGACTTCGTCAGCCTCGTGCCGGCAGATTTTCGCGGCGGCGCACTGCGCGATCGATTCGACGTGGTGATCATCGCCGACGAAGGCCGCGGGCTCCTCGACGGCTACGCGAAGGGCACCGTGCCCCCGCAGTACGAAGGGGGCGTCGGCGCCGATGGCGTTCGCGGGCTCGATGCCTTCGTGCGCGGCGGCGGCACGCTGGTCTGCTTCAATCGCGGCGGCCTCTTTGCCATCGATCAGCTCCACCTGCCGGTGACCAACGTGGTGGCGACCGCGCGGCGACAGGAGTTCTTCACCGGTGGATCGATTCTCCAAGTCGAGGTGGACAGCTCGCAGCCCGCGATGGCCGGCATGCCAGAACGGGCAGCGATCTTCGTCGATGGCAGCCCCGTCTTTGAAACGACCGACGGCTTCAAAGGCGAAGTGCTCGCGCGCTATCAGGCGTCGGGATCGCCGTTGATGTCGGGCTATCTTCTGGGTGAGAAGGTTCTGAACGGCAAGGCGGCCGCAGTGAACGTGCGGCTCGGCAACGGTAACGTGGTGCTGTTGGGATTTCGTCCGCAGTGGCGCGGACAGCCGTTTGGCACCTTCCGCGTCATCTTCAACTCGATTCTTGTAGGACGGTGAGCAGAACCGAGCGCCTTGCGTCTTCTAACTACTCGAACTGATGATCGGATGCAGCCCCGAAGTCGGCTTCGTCAATTCGACGTGCCGATTCAGATCCGAGAGACTGATCTCCCGAAGCGCCGGTGAGCTCGTGCCGAGCATGATGGACGCGCCATCCAGGATCTGCTTGACGGCCTTCTTGCTCTCCTGCAGCTCGAGCAGGCGGCGCTTGACGAGGCTCAGCTCGGTCGCGATTTCACGATCGAGCGCCTCGAGTTCCGCCAGAGCCGTCTGGCGAATCTGTTCGTAGCTGGCCTTCTGCTCTGGAGTCAGCACAATCGAAATCTCCTCGCCGTCCTACGGCCGTCGGCTTTGACTGGGGTCAAACGAAAAACTCACCTTGCTCTCGGTCTCGATCGGAGCGCCGTTGCGCGTCGCGGGAAGGTACTGCCACGTGAGCACCGCGGCTTCTGCCGCTTGTCGCAGCGGCGATGGGCCGCTCAGGGCTTTGGCGCTGATCACACGACCATTCACATCGATCCTCAAGAGAACGTCTACGACGCCGCGAACCCTTCGCTGACGGAGGGCCGTTGAGTACTCTGGCATTCCACCGGTGAGCCGCCTTGCGGCGACTACCGAAACGACGGTGCGCGACGCCGCGGGCTTGGGCAACTCCGGTACGGCCTCGGTCACGACCACGCCGGGGGTGGTTGGCCGCGTCGATGATACCGCGGGCGGCGCCGAGACGGGCGCCGGCGTCTCGGCTCGCGGCTCGGGCGACGAGCGAGCGGACTCGAAGAGTATCATCTCGACCGGTTTCTCTGTTCGCGCCGCTGGCGCTGAGGCCGCCCCCGGCGGCTCTGACACCGCTGCCGCGCTCGCCGCAGGTGGCGGAGGACTCGGAGTTGAGGCAGCAGACCGCACCGCCGCAGCGGGCCCCATTGCGGGAGGCAGCGGCGTCGGGGCTGGCGTGGTCGCGGTCGCGGAAGGGCTGCCGGTTGCCGCCCGAGCCGCCGGTCTCCACCGCGATCCACCGAACGCCGTGCTCGGCGGGTCCAACTGCTGATCGAGTGCCGTCAGCGGCGCCGCGGGCAATTGCGCGATGTACCCGCTGGGTAAGGCGACGATGGGTGACGCCACCAAGGGGGGCTCGACCTTCGTGGTCGACGAGCCGCTCCGCAACCCGATGGCGCTTACGGTGGCGAGCGCCATGCCGCCAACGATCACCATGACCGGCCACGGCGACGTGCGGAACACCCGCAGTCGTCGGACCGTCGTGTCCGTCGTCGGATGGTCTACGCCGATCCCCGGCTCGTCGTGAGCGTGTGTGCCGATCGCGATCGGTCCAATGGGCGCACGGCTCAGCAGCGGCTCACGTCGCACCTCAACGCCAAGTGGCGGCTGGCTGACGGTGTGAGTTTCTGAGGCGAAAGCGGAAAGGGCGCTGGGACGATAGTCGAGAGGGCGAGGGGGCACATATGGGGCGGGTTGCGGCGCCCGCTCGATGTATTCGTCCCGCCTCGGCGGTTCGTCCGGCTGATCGATCTCGGCGGTTGGCGGCGCGCTCGGAGGTTTGTTACCGAGAATCGCTTCGAAGAGCGTTTCGAGATCGGTCGCTTCCGACAGGACATCCGGCCGAGGGGGCGCCCCCGAAGCTGGACTCGCATGTCGTGGGCTCGACACGGAGCGCGATTGTACTGCGACTTCATGCTCAAAGCACCTTCTTTTTGCGGCCTTTATGGCGACTGCCACTACATTTTGTGGAGCCGCGCAGGGCTGAGAAGTCCCTTCGAGGTCTTTGGGCGGACAGTGTGAGCCGCGCGAGGGGCATATGATCAGGCCCTCGTGAACCTGACCCCGGGCACTCGGCTGGGGAGCCATGAAATCGTCGCCCTGATCGGAGCCGGCGGGATGGGCGAAGTCTATCGCGCGCGCGATACGAAGCTCGATCGCGATGTCGCAATCAAGATCCTGCACCGCGATTCGGCTACCGACGGCGTCACGCTACGGCGTTTCGAGCTGGAGGCCAGGACTGCCTCCGCGCTGAATCATCCCGGCATCATCACCATTCACGATTTCGGCGAAAGTGACGGGCGCCTCTACATCGTGATGGAGCTCGTCGAAGGCACGGCGCTCCGCGAGTTACTACAGAAGGAACGTCTTCCGCTGAAAAAGGTTCTCCAGGTCGCAGTGGACCTGGCAGACGCGCTGGCCACGGCGCATGAGGCGGGATCGTCCATCGCGATCTCAAGCCCGAGAACGTCATGATCGGTCCCGGCGGCCGCCCGAAAATTCTGGACTTTGGTCTCGCGAAGCTCGCGGACCCGATGCCAAGCGCGCCCGCGCTGTCGGACGGACCAACGGTCGCTGCGGCGACCCTGCCCGGCGTGCTGCTCGGAACGGTCGGCTACATGTCTCCCGAACAGGCAAGCGGAAGCGCCGTCGACTTCCGCACCGACCAATTCGCGTTCGGCGCCGTGCTCTACGAAATGGTCACCGGCAGACGCCCGTTCGACCGGAAGACGGCCGTCGAAACGCTGGCCGCGATCATCGGCAGCGAACCCGACCGGCCTTCGACGAC
>JBOGIV010000021.1:0-6480 GCA_050747925.1 Vicinamibacterales bacterium | reverse complement strand
GTCCTGCAGGTGGAGGTGCACGTGCGGCTCGCTACTGTTGCCGGAGTTTCCAACACGGCCGACGATCTGGCCGGCACGGACGCGATCGCCCGGCGCGACCGCGATCGAGCGCGGCTGGAGGTGCGCGATAAACAGGAATTCGGCCGGGGCCACTTCGAGGATCACGTGATTGCCTGTCGCGCGAAGAAACCACCACTGGCCGATGCGGCCATCGGCTTCCCCATCGTGGATCGCCCGCACGACCCCACCGGCCGGCGCGAGCACCGGCCGGCCATAGGTGTAGTAATCGTCGAGACGCGTGCCGTCGTTCCGGAACGTCGCCCTTGATCAGTAAGGAGCAGATCGTACGCCCACCGCTGATCGGGGATCATGGCGTGGTAGTTCACGGCAAGCGTCGGGCCACCCCACCCGACCGTCACGGGGCCCTCAAGCGGGAGCAGGAAGCGCACATCGCTCGGACGATCGTCATGGGACGCGGGATATGTCCGGAAGGCTACGAGCGATCCGATGAGCGCGGCAAGCGTCAGATAGCCGATCAGCTGCCCAGGGGTCGGGGCTTCCGGCGCCGTCGCGACCGGATCAGCGCCAACGCGAGCAGCATTGCCGCCGCGAGCGCCACAAGCGGCGGCTCGACGTACCACAGCACGACCGCAATCAATCCAGGCCGGGCTTGCAGGATCGCCAGCACCGTGGCGTGGACCATCGCCAGCGCGAGCGTCGCGCCTACCCACGAATCGGCCGTCGGGGCGCGCTGCTCCATGCGCTCACGCGATGGCTGCCTGTCTCTGGTCCAGGCAGAGGACCGCCACCTCCTGCGCTCGGTCTCAGCTCTTCTTGGACGTGACGGCGTAGACGTGGCTGTACGTGCGATCGACGTGACGGCTGCCGCAGGCCGGGCATTTAAGGTCGGTCGCCTGCGCTCCGGAAATCGGTCGCACGATCTCGAATGCCTTCTGACAGTCTCGACAGACGTACTCATAAACTGGCATTCGGTGCCTCCTTTGAAGGCGCGTCGGAGGTTGGAATGATACAACTTTGGACGATGGAAGGTGCTACCCGCGAGATCTATTGGTCATCACAAGAATGTCGAAGCAGCGCGAGGTGATGTGCGACATGCTCCCGTTCCCATGCTATCAGCGCGGCATAAAGTACGGCATTGACCGCTAGGTGCTGTTCGCGCGGTCGGACCCAGGCAGCCGCGTTGCAAGCGCCCACCACGACAGCCAGCCCAAGCGTCGTCGCGTGCACTCCCAACTTCAGCGCCTCACATGTCACTGGGGCGTGATCGCGGGGGCGGATTTCTTCACGACCGAGGTGTGGACCTGGCGCGGCTTGGTGACGTTCTCCACCGTGTTTGTGATCGACTTGGCCTTTCGTCGCGTGCATCGTGGGCTCGACGCCGCATCCCGACGAGGGGTTCGTGCGCCAAGTCGGCCGCACGCTCACGGCCGCGGACGAGAGCGTCTTGGACGGTCATCGCGTGCTGATCTGTGACGGGGACGCGAAGTGGAGCGTGCCCGTACGTGCGCGCCTGGGCGAGGCCGGGATCCGCGTCGTGCAGACGCCGTATCAGGCGCCTAATGCGATGCCTACGCGGAGCGCTTCGTGCGCTCGATCAAACACGAGTGCCTGGACCGCGTGATCCGTTCGGCGAACGTCATCTCCGCCGGACGATCGCGGGGTTCGTCGAGCATTACCACCGTGAGCGGAATCACCAGGGCCTTGAGAACGAATTAATCGATGACGCACCAGCAGGGGAACATGTCGGCTGTATTCGCCGACGTCTGGACTCCTCAACTATTACGCTCGCGCGGCGTGATGACGCGCGTGAGAGTCGACTCGACGCCTCGGCTCACTGATGGGACATGACGGGCGCCCGCGTGCACGATCACACGCCGCACCAACACTGGAAGACCAGCACGTTTGTCGGGGCATTACGCATCGATGGGTTGACGGCCCCCGGGCTGCTCGATGGCCCGATGGCTGGCGACGCGTTGCTCGCGTATCTCGATCAGGTCCTGGCCCCGACGCTCCGGCCCGGCGATGCGGTCGTGATGGATAACCTGCCCGCGCATCGCGTCGCCAGCGTCCGCGAGCGGGTCGCGTTGACCGGCGCCCAGCTCCGCTATCTTGCCGCCGTACAGTCCAGACTTCAACCCCATTGAACTGTGGTTTGCGAAGCTGAAATTGTTGCTGCGTGCGGCGCCGCACGCTCGACGCGGTCCGGACGACCGTCAGGGAGTCCCTGCGGCTCTTCAGTGCGACCGAGTGTCGCAACTATTTCCGTCACTGCGGCTATCCGGCTGCTACACGTTCATGAAAAACGCAGCTAGGCGCGGCGTGCCGCCTCGACGAGTTCCCGGATTGTGCCAATCACCAAATCCGGTTCGTCCAACTGGACCCAGTGGCGGCTCCGCCTGGCGATGATGTGGCGTCCGCCCAGCGAGCCTTCCGCCAGCATTCTGTGTGCCGCAATCTGCTCCTGCGTCTGGTCGCCGCTGGAAATCACGACAGTGGGCACTTCACGAGGCGGCGTCGACCCGCCCAGCGACGCACCGTCCAGTTCGAGGACTGAGAGATGATCGGCCATAGCGCGGAAGCACTTTGGCTGGCACCAGAGCGCCTGTACAACCGGATGGACGTCGGGCGGAAGCTTTCTCACTTCGCCGACCAGACGTTCGACTGTAAGCGCGGCCATCGGACCGAAGATCTTGACGAACTCTCGCGGCGCGGCCGGCGCACCGCCAGTCAGAAGGGCCAGGCAGGCGCGGACAATGCCAAAGTAGGCAAGCAGGACGCCGACCCTTGACAGATGTATTGCACCGCGCAACATTCGGACGCGGTGGGGCGTCATGGTCAGCCATTCGGTCGACGGATCGATCAACACGATGCGGGCGACATCTCTGGAATTGCGCGCCGCGTACGTTTGCACGACAAAGCTGCCGAACGAGTGTCCCACGAGCACGGCCCGCTCGGGGCCCCGATGCCGGGCCGCGACGTGGGCCAGCACGGCATCCAGTTCGTCGACGATTCGGGAAAAGGTCCGTGGACATGACGGGACATCGCTCCACGCCAGACCCGCGCGATCGTAGGCGCAGACGCGCGTGAACTTCGCGACCTCTGGCTGCACGAGCGCCCAACTGAGGGAAGAAGCGGCAATTCCTGATTCGAGCAGTACCCCCCGACTGCCGCTTCCGCGACACACGGTATGCAGGCGGTGTCCGCCCACATCGATCAGCACACCGGGCGGCGAAAACTGACGGCGGTCCCGTCTGGCGCCGGCTGCTTGATAAAAGCACCGAGGGTTAACAGCGCAGCGAAGATGCCGAGGGCTATCACGTCTTGAACATACTCAATCTCGGCTTCTTCGTATTCCATACACTGTGGATTGTCTTCAACTGTGTGGGATGGGCATGGAGGCAGACACGGCGCTGGCAGCTTGCGACTGTCACTCTGACGGCACTTTCATGGTTCGGCCTGGGAATCTGGTATGGCTGGGGATACTGTCCCTGCACCGACTGGCACTGGCGGGTGCGGGCGCGGCTGGGCTACGACGACCCGCCGTCGTATGTGCAACTTCTCGTCAGAGAGCTCACAGGCATCGCCCTCAGCCCTGGCGCGGCCGATTCGCTGGCCCTCGGAGCGTTGATCGTCGCCGGCGTGCTGAGCATCGTCCTGAACCTCCGCGACCTCCGGCGCGAAAGAACGTGAGGTGACTTGGTGCGTGGGCCGCGCTGCGCCCTCGGCAATCGCCCAGACGATGCGCGGCTGACTGCGCTGCATGTCGCCGGCGGTGAACACGCGGGTCATCCACGTCTCGTCGCGCCAAGACGTTGCCGCGGTCGGGTCATCTTTACGCCCAGCTGATCGAGCGTGCCGCTGCGCTCGGGCCCGAGGAACCCCATCGCGAGCAGTACGAGGTTTGGCGAGCTAGCTCACCTCAAGGCCGGCACGATTAACTTCCTGCCGGGACAGCGGATCCGGCAGGGCGACGTGCTGGGCGAGGTCGGCAACTCCGGCAACAGCAGCGAACCTCACGTGCACCTGCATCTGCAGGACACGCCGCTTCCGGATCGCCGCGAAGGAATCCTGTTCTTCTTCTCGAACTACGTGCTCGACGATGGCATGCCGACCGGGACCGTCGTCGCGCGTGGGATACCCGAAGGGGGCATACGTGAGGGGCGGTACGTCGGCGACGTCGTGCGCGTGCATTGAGCCATCTAAATTCTAGCGCTTCAGCGTCGGACTCAGGTGACGGACAGTAGTCCTTTGTATGCCGTCCTGAGACTGACAGGTCTTCCGGGTCAAGGATGCTTCGCACGTTTCTACTGATCGCCGGCGTGATCGTCTCGGTCTATCTGGTGCTCCAATTGGGACCGGGTGAGATCCTCGCGCTGCTCTCGCGCATCGGGTGGGGTTTCGTGCCGGTCGCGGCGCTCTATGCGGGACATCAGGCGCTGCGGGCGTGGGCGCTGCGCCTGTCAGCCGCGCAGCCAGGCGCTGTGGCATACGCAGACGCGCTCGCCGTTCGTTTTTCCGGAGAGGCGATACAGTTCCTCACTGCGACGGGTCCCTTTCTTGCCGAGCCATCCAAGGCGCTGTTGCTCGGGCGGCGCGGGCTGACCAAGACCGAAGGATTTGCCGTAACCATCGGCGAGTATCTAGCGTACACATTCGTGTCCGCAGTGATGCTGGCGATCGCGATGGGGTACCTCGTGGCGCGCGTCGATGTCGGCCCGGCGCTGCGCAACACGGCCATTGCTCTGCTTGTGGTGAGCGTGGTGTTTCTGTGTGTCTCGGCCGTGGCCATCTCCAACCGCATCTACCTGATCGGCGGCGTGTTGAGCCGGCTGGGCAGGCTGCCCATCGTGGGCCGCCGCGTGCGGCTGGACGCGGAGGCCGTGCGACGGATGGAGGACCTCCTGCTCGGCGTGCTGCGCGAACGGCCCGGCCGCTTCACCAAGATCCTCCTGCTCGAGACACTCGCGCACGCGGTTCTCGTCGTCGAGCTATGGTGGATTCTGCGGATGAGCGAGGTGGCATCGGGCTTCGATCGTGCGCTCCTGCTCGAGTCGGCGAGCAAGTTCACCGGGCTCGCGTTCTTCTTCATCCCCGGACAGGTCGGTGCGTCGGAGGGCGTCAACATTGTGTTGTTTCGCGCCCTGGGCTTGTCCGGCGCCGCCGGAGTTGGCGTCGCGCTTGCGCGTCGCGTTCGCAGCGCCCTCGCTGCCGGCGCCGGCCTGGCGGCGCTCGCGCTCATCACGCGACGTTCACGAGCGACAAATCGCCGTCCCCAGAAGACGTAGACTGTCGGCCAGCAGTTGGCAAAGAGTTAAAGGTCGGACTCGGTTCACTCGTTTACGCGCGAATGCAGATACTGGTCTCGCGAAGCCGGCAAGTCACTTATGACCTCCGCGCAGGAAGATCGCCTCCGGCAGCTTCTCCCTCCGGTTGGTTTCTATGGCCTGGAGGGTCGTGACCCTGATCTTCGTGGCCTGCGCAAGCTGATCGAGGGAAAGTCCGCGTTGCTCGCGCGCGTCCCGCAGTGCCGCACCCGCGATTGCGACGTGGTTCCAGATGGTGTGCGGCGTCTGGCTCATCGTTGCGCCGTTCGTCTTGCGGTATCGAACTCTGCCGCGCGCCGGCGCGGATGATGTGGCCGTCGGCATCGGCGTGCTGGTCCTGAGTGCGCTCCAACTACGTGGATTCTTCCGTGCCCCGCTCGGGGCGAGATAGGGTCGCGCACGTGCGCTCCCAGTGGCGCGCGGGCCCTTGCGCGAGATTCGGCGACGGTGAGCGACGGAGGCTGGTCAGGGAGGGAGGTCGCCGTGTCAGTAAGCGTCCGACGAAAGACGTTCCGTCATGACAGGGCCGATGGCTACGCTTTTGATCGGTGTATTGGGGAAGCCGGATTATCTTCGGTCGCGCGCCCAATGGCGATATGCCTCAATCCACTCCCACCCCGCCGGTGGTGGTGAGGGCAGCGGGAGATTGAGAATGGGGATCAGCTGTCGCTCCCGTCCGCGGCGACAGATGGCCACGATCTCGTCGGCATCGTTGAGATCCACGCGTTCGACACGGACGGGGGTCCCGAGGATCTCCGTCGTAAATGGGCAGGCGAGCTTCTCCTCCAGCATCGTGAGGAATCCCACGCGTTGTTCGGAGTCGCCGTACGCGTCCACGATGGCTGCTTCCACCAACGCCGTGAGCTGACGGGTGCCGAGCCGCTTCCGCAGGCTGCGCTCAGGTGTGCGCTTCGTCTGGCCCCGTTTCGCTCGCAACACGCATGGGGATGTCCTCCGGCACAAGGATCGCTGAGGAGTATGAATTAGGGAAGGACGGGCTTCGTCGGACGCTTAGGCCTCTGACCAGAATTACCTTGTCATCTTCGCCCGCGTGTGATCTAAGAGCGGTGTGAAACGGGATGTCGATGTCGAAGCGATGGTCGTCGCGAAGTACGTCGTGATGGCCCTGGTGCTC
>JBOGIV010000020.1:0-3653 GCA_050747925.1 Vicinamibacterales bacterium | reverse complement strand
GGCGACGTACCGGCATATGAGTCCATCAACTGGAGTGAACCCAATGAACAAGACGTCCAGGAAGTCGGCGCAGGTCGCCAGGACGGCCGCAGCCAAGCAGGTCGCTGCGAAGGCGGCCAAACCGCGCAAGACGGCACCGAAGCCGAAGTCCCGCACGGTCGCAAAGCCGGTTCTCCTCGCAGGCGGCAACCCGCAGATCGCGAAGGGGGAGGGCGACGCCCCCGTGCAGGCCTACATCGCGGCCATGCCGGGCTGGAAACGCGACGTCGGTCGCCGCCTCGACGCGCTCATCGTGCGCAGCGTCCCCCGCGTGCGCAAGGCGGTCAAATGGAACTCGCCCTTCTACGGAGTCGAGGGCCGGGGCTGGTTCCTCAGCCTTCATTGCTTCACGAACTACGTCAAAGTGGCGTTCTTCCGCGGCACGTCGCTGCTTCCTCTCCCTCCCGGCCAGTCCAAACACAGGGAAGTGCGCTACCTCGACATCCACGCGCAAGACCAGCTCGACGAAGCTCAACTCGCCGCCTGGGTGAAGCAAGCCAGTGTATTGCCCGGCTGGGACGCGAGCGCATCGAAGTAGTTCGATGTTCGGCTATCGCACGCTCTAATGTGATCACCAGGGTGCTCAGACAATGACAAAAGCCGTTGCAGGACGCGAGAAATCACCTTCGGACCTTATCAGCGCGAGAATCGCAGAGCTCGGCGACTGGCGAGGTTCGGTGCTGAAACGGATGCGCAAGCTCATCCACGAGGCAGACCCCGAGGTCGTCGAGGAATGGAAGTGGCAGAAGGCGTCTTCCCCGGGAACGCCCGTCTGGTCCCACGCCGGCGGCATCTGCACGGGCGAATCCTACAAGGAGGTTGTCAAGCTGACCTTCTTTCAGGGGGCCTCGCTGAAGGACCCCGCTCGCCTCTTCAATTCGAGCCTCGAGGGAAAAACGCGGCGGGCCATCGACATTCGCAAAGACGACAAAATTGACGAAGCGGCGTTCAAAGAGCTGATCCGCGCCGCTGTCGCTTTCAACGTGGCGAAACGGAAGAAGTAAGGCCCTTTTTCCTGGCCGGGTCGGAACGCGAGCCGCTGCCAATACGTAGAAAGCAGGGATGAGCCACATCATTTCGTGGGGAGAGGTCCGCCTCAGCCTTCGCCTGATAGCCAAACAGCCCATCATGTCGGCCACGGTCGTTCTGGCGCTCGCGATCGGCATTGGCCTGGCGACGATGGGGTTCACCTTCAGGGACGAGCTCGTCAACGCGGCGCTGCCCTATGCGGCGGGCGACCGCTTCGGGCGTCTCGAGGCGCAAGATCGCGACCGGGGCCGAATCGACCTCGATCCTGAGCGCTACCACGCGTTCCGCGATCGGGCGATGTCGTTCGAGCACGTCGGCGCATTCGGCGCGAGGCCGTTCACGCTGACGCACAGCCCGAAAGAGGTGGAGTCGATCCGCGGCGCTTACATCACGCCGCGATCGATGAGTTGGATCGAGGCTTCACCGAGCCTGGGCCGCACGCTGATCCCTGCCGATGCTGAAACCGGCGCCGAGCGCGTGGCACTGATCCGAGCGAGCCTGTGGCGGCGGCGCTACAGTACGGATCCCGGTATCGTTGGCCGCCAACTGACCATCGGCGGCCACCCTCGCACCATCGTTGGGGTCATGCCCGACACGTTCCAATTCCCGTCAAACGCGGAGCTCTGGATGCCGCTCGAAGAAGCGACGCTGGGGGGCGGCACGTCGGAGATCGGGACGGCCGTTCGTGTCTTTGGCGTGCTTCGCCCGGGCACGACGTTCGACCAGGCGACCACGGAAGTCAACGCGCTGTCGCAACTGATCCCATCCACGGACGCTCGGGTCGCCGACATGCGCCTCAGGTTCCGGCCTTTTGCCGCGGAGCTTGGCGCCGCCAATCTCGCGGTGTCTGCGCTCGTGGGCGTGCTTGTCATGGTGCTGCTCGTGGTGGCGAGCAACGTCGCGACCCTCGTCTTTGCGCGCACGTGGTCGCGCGCGCCGGAGCTGGCGGTCCGCACCGCGCTCGGCGCCGCGCGCAGGCGCGTGGTCGGCCAGCTGTTTCTGGAGACGTTGGTCCTCGGCTCGATGGCGGCAATTATCGGGATGGCGGGTGCGACTGCCGCGCTTCGTTACATCAAGGGCTCAACCGAGGATTGGCCGTTCTACATCACCCTCGAACCGAATCCCCGCATCGTCCTGTTTGTGATCGTGCTGACGCTGCTGGTCAGTGCCGTGAGCGGACTCCTGCCGGCGCTGCGTGTCACGCGGCACGATCTGCGAAACACCCTGTACGGGGGCCGCGGCTTTGCGTTCGGGGGCTTCGGCAAGGTTGGCGCCGTGCTACTGGTCGTCGAGATCGCGTTGTCGGTTGCGCTCCTCAACGGCGCAGTGACCATGGCGCGCGCGTTCACCGCGTACTTCGACGAGATCCCGGCGGTGCCGAAGAATCAGATTCTCACCGCCCAGTTTGGCCGCATTCCCTCGCCTGAACTGCGCGATCGCATTGTCGCGGCGGCGCGCGAATTACCGGGAGTGGTGGCAGCCGGCGCCGGCCAGCAGTTGCCGAGACTCTATCCACCGCCGCGGCCCACCGCCATCGAGCCGATCGGCGACGAGCCGGCGATGACCCCGCAGCCCGCGCCCGGCCACGCCGTGGGCCTCGGATTCATGGAGGCGATTGGTGCGCGCGCGATCAGCGGCCGCCTGTTCAACGAGAAGGATTTCGTCAAGGGGGCGGCTCCGGCGGCGATCGTCAACGAGCCGTTTGTCAGCAAGTTTCTCGGTGGCCGCAACCCGATTGGCCGCCGGATCCTCGTCGACAATCACCGCGGCGGGGGACTGATAGACGACGACCTTCGCGACCGCAGGAACGAACCGCAACCGTGGCGGGAGATCGTCGGTGTGGTACCGGATCTCGGACTCAGCGTGGCCGATCCGGCATTGGCGGCGGGCTTCTATCTTCCTGTTCGCGACGAGATGTTGTGGTATCTCGCGATCCGAACCACGGGTGATCCCCTGACGCTCTCCGCTCCGCTTCGCGCGGCGGTGGCGAACATCGACGTTGATATTCAGCTCGAGGACGTCCGCAGTCTGGAGGCCGCGGATCGTGAGGAGCGCGTGTTCCTTTCAGGTGTCGCCTCCGCGCTGACGGCGCTGGGCGGTATGGCGCTGCTGTTGTCGATTGTCGGCATCTACGCGCTGCTGTCGTTCATGGTGACGCGCCGCACGCGGGAGATTGGCATCCGCGTCGCGCTCGGCGCGCGCAGCTGGCAGGTGCTGCGATCGATTACCGGCGCCGCCACGGTTTATCTGCTGATCGGCGGACTGATCGGCACGGGCCTTGGCGTCCTGTTCGTGCAATTGCGATCGCTGATCCTGATCAGCATCCCCACGCCGGGCGTCTGGATGCCGACCATGATCTTCTTGACGCTGGCGATCGCGGGATTGGTGGCGTGCTGGCTGCCGGCGCGTCGTGCGCTTGGCATTCGGCCGTCAGAAGCGCTGAACGCTGACTAAGGGTTTGTCAGAAAATAACTGTTCCACATCTGGGGCCGACCATGGTACGCTGCGCCACCAATGGTGGTCACGGACGCGGGCGCGGCGCGCCGGTTCAAGTTGCTGGAGAGGCAGCTCGACGAGCGCATGCG
>JBOGIV010000019.1:0-2485 GCA_050747925.1 Vicinamibacterales bacterium | reverse complement strand
TGTCTTGGCGCGGATCTCCCAACACCGGGCCTCGGCAGCGAGTCGATCGGGCCCAGCACCGTCAGCCCGTGAATCGGTGCGCACGACGTCAAACAGCGCTGGCGCGCGCAGTTACTTCTTGCGGCGGATGTAGGTGACGTGAGTAACGCCCGTGATCTTCCCTTCCTTGTCCATACGGATGTACTCGTTGTTGATCGTGTTGTTGTCTTCGGACAACGTGTTGATCACCACCTGGTACACCACGCCGTCCCGCTTGTTGTAGATGCGGATACTCTTTTCGTTGATGATCTCGACGGCCGTCTCGGCGCCCGGCTGACCGGTGACGGGACGGAACTTGCCGTCGAACAACGTCACGTAGCTCCAGTCCGACTTCGGATTGCTGGGATTGCTCACGGTGAGCTTGCTCCCGTCGGTCTCGTAGGCCTCGTAGGTCATGACGTTGTTGGGATTGGTCGAGTTGTCCCAGACCCCAGATCGCGCCGTTCGCGCAGTGACCTGAGCCGAGCTCGGAGTCGCGGAGAGGATCGCGACGGTGAAGATGGCAGTGCAAACGAACAGATTCTGGAAACGCATCGATTCAACTCCTCTTTCGAGCTTCAGCACCCGAAAACCTAGTGAGCATACTGAATGCGGCGAAGCGCTGCAATGAGTGGCGTTAGGCAAGCCCATCTGCGGGAACGACGTGCGCTAGCTCGCGATAACGACACAGCGCATTCGCCAGCTTCATCTGCCTCGGTGTCTTGCAGTCCGGCTGATAGAGTCTCGGGTTCGCGATGACAAATGCGGCACACCGCGCACGTGACGTCGCCACGTTCAGCCGGTTCAAGCTGTAGAGGAACTCCAGGCCTCGCGGCGCATCGTCGGGATGTGACGTCGCCATCGAGTAGATCACGACGGGCGACTCCTGGCCCTGAAACTTATCTACTGTGCCGACTCGAACGCCGACTGGCGAGAGGCGATCGGCAATCCTGCTCACCTGCGCGTTGAAAGGCGCCACAACGAGGATGTCGTTGCCGGTCAGTTGAGCCTCGCGTCCATGTTGGTCAACCCAGCATGAGCCCGGCGCTAGCAGCGCCGTGGTCAATTGCTCAACGACTGCCACTTCCTCGTCTGACGAATTTCGATTCCCGTCGTGATTCACATCCACGGCCCACAGTCCGGCGCCAGCAAACCGGCTCCCGAGAAGCTCCTGTCGTTCGAGACCTGGCTTCGAGCTGAGCCGGCCTTCGTAGAATGCCTCCGACGTGAAAGTCGAGATCGCCGGCGCCAGGCGCCACGTCTCAGGTAAGAAGATGCCGCGATCACCCGAAATCGTCACGTGGTCGCCGAGCATGTGTTGCAGCGCCGAAACGTCGACGCCGTGAGGATGCGTCCCTTTCCGCGGCTGCTCGAGCTGTTGCGGATCCCCGAGGAGCACGATGCTTTGTGCGGCTCGAGTCGCGGCAAGAACATTCGCGAGCGACATCTGGCCAGCCTCGTCCACGAACAAGACATCGACTGACTTCGCGAACTCAGGCCGAGCCCAGAGCCACGCTGTACCTCCCAGCACGTTGATCTCGCCAGATGTCAGCGCTTCAAGAGCCGTCTCGTTCTTGTCAAACTCCTGTATGGCCCCTTCTTCGTTGGCTTCATCATCTTTGTGACCGAGCCTGACGTTGGCCTGCCCTGTCGCGGCCGCTATGTCGGCGACGGCGTCGAGAAGGTTGCGGATGACGCTGTGTCCCGTCGCGACGACGCCAACGCGTTTTCCACTCTCGACCAAGACGCAGATCATCCTTGCACCGGTATAGGTCTTTCCAGTTCCGGGCGGCCCCTGAATCGCGAGCGTCGACTCAGAGAGTTCACGCGATACACGAACGGCAAAGTCGCCAGCGGTCTCCCCGGTATGAGTGGCAAAGCTGCGCGAAAGAGTCGTCGGCGGCTCGGCACGCAAGAGACGGAGCGCGAGCGCATCGACGCGGTCGCCGGCGAGGTCCTCGCCTATCTCGAAGATCGCGTCCTCAATCACCTCAACGTTCACGTAGTCGTGTTCAAAAGCAGACGTGGGATGGCTCTCCGCCAACTTGGGCCCTTTCTGGATATCTATGGTGCGCGCGATTCGGTCCACCTCGACGACTTGGCCGAATGCCTGGTCGGTCTGCAGTTTCAGTTTGGCGCCTCGCCTGATCTCCATTTCCTGAATCGGGTACGCATATCGGTCCACAACGGAGCCGGTTGGCCTGCCCCTCTTGCTAAGCACTTCGCTCACGCGCTCGACGTGGTGAAGACCAGCAATCGCCTGCGCTTCGTCGTACAACTCGTCTTCGGGTAGTTCAAGCAGTCTGAAGTATTCCCACCACACTGCCTTATCTTCGCGACGGTGCCAATCCAGCAGATAGGCGAGCAACCACTTGGCCTGTTGGTCTTCGTCACGAGCCTTCGCTAGAGGGGAGACGCCGTCGAGCAATCGCGCTCGCAGATTCAATACACGCCGCTCGCGCTCGGT
>JBOGIV010000018.1:0-3895 GCA_050747925.1 Vicinamibacterales bacterium | reverse complement strand
GACCACAGGCTCACCAGCGAAGCCGGTCGGATGTACCCGCGCCCTCCGGCGGGCAACGGGTAGTCGAGCTCTTTGCCGCTCACGGGATGCCGGATCTTGATGCTGCCGGCAGATGGCAGGCTCTTGTACGACTCGGACGAGAAGTTGTCCCAGATGTTGTTGCGAATCGCGTTGGTCGCCAACGGGCTGCAGGCGTTGATGCCAAGCAGCGTGATCGGCACCCGCAGCTCTGTGGAGAGATAGTTGCCCTGCAGAAAATCGTTCTCGAGCACCGTCTGGCGCATCGCCGACTTGAACGCGTCGGTCTTGGTCCACTCCCAATAGGCGTTCCAGGCACGCACATAGTTGGGGCCATTGGCGTTCTCCAGATCGAGGCCGGCGGGCAAATCTGGGAGCTTGCTCGAATGACAGCGGGCACATCGCTCGGCGAACACGACCTTGCCTCGTTCGAGGCTCGCCGAGCTGTCGGTGAGGTACTTGCCTGACTCGGGCGCATCTTTCAGGAAGTGCGGATCGGTGCCCGCGAGAAAGAAGCTGGCCATGTAGGGAGTGAGCCTCTCGGTCGCGCGCCAGTAGATGGAGTTTCGCTGCGCGGTTTCGAGCGGAATCGGGCTGATCCGCTGGCCGCCAAGCAGCGCACGGAAATGAAGGAGCCACTCCTCACTGAACAGCCCGATGTTGATGTAGACGCGATTGAGCGCCCCGAGCGCCCCAACCGAATCGGCGCCGTCCTTCAAGACGCGCGGAGTGAACGTGGTGCTGGGCGGGACAAAAAACTGCGACAGCGGATCGGTTGGCGGGACAAAGTCGTTGAACTGTCGGTTCCTCAGGCCGCCACCAGTCAATGTCTCCTTGCCCCACTTCTTCGCCAGGCCCAAGCGCGGACCGAGGTGGTAGACGGCGTTCATGCTCCGCGGGTTGTTGATGTTGTCCGTGGACACGAGCGACGTATCGAGCGTGCCCGGGCGTGACACGTGCAGAGCCTGATAAAAGATGCTGCTCGCGTTCTGATCGCCGCGCCAGTTGAAGACGCGATCCCACCAGAAATACTGCGCGCCGACGTTCGAGCTCAGATTCGCCCATCCCGGATTCTCGGGGTCGGCCGGCGGCCTGATCGGATTCGGTCCGACGTGGCAGAACGCGCACGACATGGCGACGCGGTAGGGCCGAACGAGGTTGCGGTCCGAGTAGTACACGGGATCGTTGTAATAGCGGTCGGAATTCCAACGCCGTCTCGCGTTCTCGTCGAAGGCGGGGTTGGGAAAGAGCCTGAGCCCAACGACGCCGGTGGGCTCGCCGTAATACGAGCCGATCGGTACCGTGGCGCCGCGCGCGTCGACCTTGGCGCCGGGATAGGTGGCCGCATTGGCGAACGGATCCGGCGGGCAGTTCGAATCGCGGACGTCGAGCCAGAGACCGAAGCGATTGGGATCGGGACCGGTCGCTTCCGAGAAGCACGGCTCGTTCACGACCCCGAGATAGCGCCAGCGGTTGCGGCGGCCGTACCCGATCCGTGGATGCGAGGAGATCGTCTTGAGCAGGTCGAAGCTGCCAATGCTTTCGATCGTGAGCCGATCCCACAATCGATCGTTGCCACCGGTCCACACCATCCACATGTTCCGGCCTTCGACTTCCTGTTGCGTGAAGGTCGGCCGTTTGCCCGCGACGACGTTGTCATCCATCTCGCGGAAGTAGTCCGGAGTGGGGCGGATGAAATGTTCGGCCGTGAGGCCGGCGCGCATCGCTTCGTCCTGCACCGTGCCTGGCAGCGGACCTCGTTGCCGACAGCCAAGGACACAGATGGCGAGGGCCAGAGTCGTGGCAAGGAAAGATCGGCTCGTCATCGCGAGCCTCCACAATCGTCCTGAACGTTGGCCATTGACGCTGTGCCAGACCCGGACGCTGGATCCAACAGCGTGAAGTTCAATCCGAAACGTGGACCGAAGTAGGCTCGACCCAGATAGAAGCCAGGACGAATCACACGCACCTCGTCGCGAATATTAAGCCCTTTGGGCCCCGCCACCCTGTCGGGCAGGTCTCGATAGCCTTCGATCTGCTCGGTCACTGAGTAGTCAACGACGATTGATCGCCGCGTCGGATCGAAGCGGCTGTCGCCGCAGGACAATCGGGCAGGAAACAGCAGCCACGTGGTCTGACCATCGAATGTGAGCTTAGGCACCGTCTCCGCTTCACTGATGATCGGCCTGAGAATCACGAGGTCCTCGATCCGATTACGCACGATGGCCTGCGACCGAAAGAAGACTTTCCCTCTCCAGAACATGCGGCCAAATTGCTCGGCCGGCAGTGCCGCCACCGGCCCCAGCACATTGGGCGCCGGGTCGGAGAGATCGCGAATCCGTGCCCGCCCGTCGCGATCGCGCGGAAAGAACAGGTCGCCGCGAAACGGACCATCCGGAATTGGTCCGGCGCTCAGGCGCGTGTAGATCTGATCGATCTGACCCTGGGTCAACGAGCGCATCGTGTCCGGCGCCAACGCGCGTCGCTCCGCTTCGGTGAGCGCGAACTCACGTCGGAGCCGGTCAGTGTCGGTTCCGGGCGGCGCAAATCGAATTGGTGGCGCCGCGGTCCGGCAGCCACCCGCGAGGGCGAAGACAGCAATCAGACTGACGACGACCGATCTCAACGACCGATCGACTGATGGATCGACGATCGACAGGGCCATGGCTGCCCTTCCCCCTTGAGGTTCGACGCAGCGTGGGGGTGTGCCGTGTCAAGGGTTCAAAAACGCTGATCAGTTAGACGGACGTGAGTGGACAGACTCTCAGCAAGAGGGCGGTTGTGCGGGGTTCACGGCCTGCGAGCGCTTCGACGAGAGCGACGAGCGCGACCGCTGGGAGGCTTTTCTACGTCATAAGAGCGACTTCAGCTAGTCAGGCGCGCAGCTGACGAGCTTCCAGATCGGCGGCACGTTCACCGGGTCGATTGAGAGTGGCCGCAGGCCGGTGCGTGCCAGGAGATGCGAGAGCGCCAGGTCACTGGTGAAGCCGAAATGTGCCGTCAGCGGTGACACGGCCTTTTCCAGCCAGGCCAGTGTTTCGTGGTCGCTGCGAAAGTGATTCAGCAGAACCACCCGGCCCGTTCGCCGGCAGACTCGCCGCAATTCACGGCCCACTTGCACGGGGTCGGCCACGGTCGTGATGACATATGGGGCGTACACCACATCAAACGCCGCGTCCTCGAACGGCAGTTGTGCGGCGTCGGCCCGTACGAGGCACATGCGCGCGGCCGTGCGGAGCTGAGTCAGCCGGCGCCGCGCTTGGACCAGCATCGCCGTGGAAAAATCAAGCGCCACGACGTTGACGTCAGGTGGATAGAGCGGCAACGTGAGACCGGTGCCGACCCCGACCTCGAGCACCCGATCACCAGGTTCGAGCCGCATCTCGGACACGGCCCGCTTGCGGCCCGACTGGAGGACCACGCCAAACGCAAAATCGTAGACGTGCGCCATGCGATCGTACGCACGCTCGATGAGGGCGTCTTTGAGCTCGGTCATGAGCACTCGTGAGATCCAGAAACCATTCCAGCTGAATCCTAGCCCGAATTCCCCTCGATCCTTCAGCCTGCCCAGGCGAAGCTGTGGAGTGTGCCGCGAGCCAAGCCTGCCTCGCCGAAGCTGTGGCGGTTGTGTGACCGAAGAGCCTGCCTAGCCGGGGTTGTGTGAGCGAAGGCTGGCTGGACGTAGTATTTCGAACCGAGGCATCCCCCTATGCGCAACCGTCGTCTCATTCTGGGCTGCTGGCTGGCCGTCATTGCCGTCGGCTGTTCGCGCAATCCGGAACGCGCGCGCGTCTCTCCAACAGCGCCGTCGGCTATGAGTGCCACCGGCGCGGCAGAGACCGCTGGAGCGATCTCGGGCCCGCTGGATGTGTTCTTC
>JBOGIV010000017.1:0-4722 GCA_050747925.1 Vicinamibacterales bacterium | reverse complement strand
ACGCCAGCGTTGCGCCCATTCCACGAATGAACGTCCGGCGGGGCAACGCAATCCGTGTGATCACCATGGGAACCCCTCTCCCTGTCTAAGCCCAAAACTCACTTGAGTCAATAGCCGCCGACGGCGCCGTACTGCCCGAACGATGCCGATAATCGAAGCCGATTTCAATTCATGGGCGACGCCATACGCATTTGAAATGGCATGCTTGTGACGATGCCCTGAACGAGCGCTGCAAAGCGGTAGTTCGCGGTGGCAGCGTCTCGTTTGATCCGACGGACGGCCGGCGCATCGGACGCTTCCAGGCCGCGCCCGAGTGCGTAGGTCAACAGCTTCTCGGTAATCGTCGTCAGAAAGTCGTCGGAATGGTTCTGTAATACCCTTCGAAGCTCCACTGGGCCACGGAACGTCGTCCCGTCCGGCAGCTTCGCTGACGCGTCAATCAGCGACCCGGCGGCATCGATCTCTCTCCATTCGCCGATCGCGTCGAAGTTTTCGAGCGCAAACCCCAGTTCGTCCATCTGCGCATGACAACTCGAGCAGACTGGATTGGCTCGGTGTCGCGCCATCTGCTCGCGCATCGGAAGAACCTTCGTTGGGTCTCTCTCTTCCTTCAGCTCTGGCACGTTCGGAAGGGGTGGTGGCGGCGGCGTGCCGAAAATATTCTCGAGGATCCACTTCCCGCGGATGACCGGAGAGGTGCGGTTTGGACGAGAGGTATCCGTGAGAATCGAGCCCTGTCCCAGTAGCCCGCGACGCACGCTATCGGATGGAAGCGAGACCCGTCTGAATCGTTCACCGTACACGCCGGCAATCCCGTAGTGTCGGGCGAGACGCTCGTTGAGGAACGTATAGTCGGCGTCGAGCAGGTCGAGCACGCTGCGATTGTCTCGCACGATGCTGTCGAAGAACAACTGTGTCTCGCGCGCAAAGGCGTGCCGCAGATTGTCGTCGAAGTGGAAGAGCAATTCCGGACTGGGTTGGAACCCGGACACATTGCGGACATGCAACCACTGCCCGGCAAAGTTGCTCGCCAACGCCTCCGAACGGGGGTCCGCGAGCATTCGACCGACTTGCCGCCCCAGCACGTCAGGGTTGTGAAGGGCCCTCTTTTCGGCGACGTTCAGGAGCTCGTCATCCGGGATGCTGCTCCACAAGAAGAACGACAAGCGCGACGCCAGCTCCACATCACTGATGCGATAGGGCGTATTCGGCGCGACGCTCTCCGGTTGACTCTCGAATCGAAACAGGAACTTGGGGCTCACGAGGATGCTGCGAACCGCGAGCTCGACGCCCAACTCGAAGCCGCCCTTGTTGTTGCCTTCGCGGTATCGCACCAGCGCAATCTGACGGTCTTCTTCGGTGACGGCCCGGCGATAGGCACGCCGCATGAGCGTCGCGATAATCGTCGTGGCGCACCGCGTTTCGTCTTTCTCCGCTGCAGGCCGACAGACGAGCAGCCGTCGGCGGCTCGGCGAATCGTTCATCGCCGATCCACCTGGCGTGCTCGGGGCCGTAATGGTCACGCTGGAGATGCCGGGCTCCCCGTTACCGGCGCGATAGGGATCTCGGCGCACGTAGGGATCGAACAGGTCTTCGAGGGACGCCAAGGTCTTCTGGACGAAGTACACCTGAACGAGATGAGAGCCGGCCTTCACCGGTACCTTGAACTGGAGAGCGGCAAGGACTTTCTTCGTCCGTTCTTCTCCGATGTCCTTGGCAAGGTCGGGCCCGCCGACGGTTGTTGTCCAGACCCGCGCCCGATCGAGGCTCACATCAAGTTGATGCGGTTCGGCGGTGAGCCCCCTGATGCCGCCGTCGGCCCCGCTCTCGTTCAACCGCAGTTGGAACAGGTAATCGCCATCGACTGGAAACTCGTAGCGGAAAGCCGATCCGCCGCGCGACCCCCACGGCAGATCCTCGCTGAAGCGGCTCCCCTGGTTGCGATCCGTCGGGACGAAGACCGTCTCCGGCGTCGGGGATCCTCGAGTATGTCCAAGCGCCATCTGGCTGATTTTCGCCGCCGCGGCCAGATATCGCTCCGCCAGCGCCGGCGACAGCGAGAGCGCATCGGCGTTGTTGTCGAACCCGTACGCCGCATTGTCGGCTGGCAGCAGAGACGCCGGATCGATCTCCAGCGCAAGCATGTCGCGAATGGCGTTGCGGTACTCGACGCGGTTGAGACGATGCAGGGTAGGGCGTCCGGGGTTGGGGTGCGCGATCGATGCGCGGTCGAGGCTCGCCTCGAGCCATGACGTGACGCTCGCCGAGAGAGCGTTGTCGGGCCGCGGACGTCCAACCGGCGGCATCGCGCCGGTCCGAAGCTTGCGGACGACTTTTTCCAAGACCTCCACATGCTGGCCAACCTGCATCACATCCAGCGTGTCGAGCGCGAGTCCGGCCGTCTTCGCGCGCTGGTTGTGGCAGGTAACACAGTATTTGTCGAACACGGCGCGCGGCGGCGGAACAGACACCTGGGGCTGCGGCTGCGCAACGCTTCCCTGCACGGTGTCGAAGGAACCGATCGCGCACAACCCGGCGACGATGAGCGCGAGACGATATCCTGTCATCGCTTGATGACCTTGCCTTCGGGGATCGCGGCCGCGCAGGGAGGCGGGCACTTGATTTCCCTGGCGCCCAGCTTGCGCAGCAGCACCGCCGTGTGTGGTTGAGCCGCGAACGAATTGCCGTACTCGACGCCGTCGGCGATGATCAACGGCGTCCGCCCATCGACGGCGACGACATCCAGCTTTGCGCCCTTGTCGAACAGATATTGAGCGACGCTGTTCGCGCCGCGATACGCTGCCGCATGCATCGCGGTCTCGCCCAGGTCACTGACTGCGTTGACGTCAGCGCGCTGTCCTTCCACGAGCAGCTTGACCGCTTCGAGCACCTGGCTCTCGGACGCACGGTCCTGATTCGAGGCCCAGGCGATGCCCGCCGCTGCCATCAATGGAGTGATGTGTTCTTCGGTACTGATCGTGGGGTCGGCGCCGTTGTCGAGCAACAACCGCATCACCTCGACGTCAGCCGCTTTGGCCGCCAGAAGAAGCGGGGTGGCTCCGTCCAGGTGCCGGCGATACCGCGCGCCGGACCAGCGGGGCTCCTCCATGCTGATGCGACCGTTGACGTCCGCGCCGTGAGCGAGCAACGACTTGATGACGCGCAGTCTGTCGATCTGCACAGCGATGAATTGGTCGCTGATGTGCCAGTTGGCGACGTGTATGGCAGCGTGCAGCGGCTTACCGAAGATGTTGCCCCTCGCCACGCCCTCGGAATCGCGCTCGCTGTTGGTGAGCTTCCGGAACTTGAGCTCCATCGGTCGGGCTCGCACGCCCTGCACTGTGAGCTCGGTCGATCCGCCCTCGATATTCGGATCGGCGCCTTTGTCGAGCAGCAGATCCACGAGATCCGCATGCCCGTTGATCACCGCCACGAGCAACGGCGTCGCGCCATCGGGCCGCTTTTCCTTGACGTCCGCACCCGCGGCAAGCAGCGCACGAACCGTGCGTGCATCGCCACGGCGGACCGCCAACAGGAAAGGCGTCGTGCCGGCGTTGGAGCGCGCCTGGATATCGGCGCCGTTCTCGATCAGCACCTGGACGATCGGGCTGTTGCCGGCGGCGGCGGCCCACATGAGCGCGGTCTGTCCGTTCCAGGTTTCCTTGGCGCTGACCTTTGCGCCGGCGCCCAGCAGCGCCTTCACGGCGCCAGCGCTGTTGGTGCGCGCGGCGAGCATCAGCGGAGTCTCCCCGGCACGCACGGTGCGATTCGGATCGGCTCCGGCCTTGACCAACTGATCGATGATCGCCGCGTTGCCGTTGCTGGCCGCAAGCGCCAGCGGCGTCATGCCGTAGTTGTTTGGGGTATCGACGCGGGCACCGGCGCGGATCAACAGTGCGGTCATGTCCGCGTCCTCGAGGTAGGCCGCCCAGTGCAGCGCGGTGGCGCCATCGCTTTGTGGCGCGTTGACGTCGGCGCCCTTCTTCAGCAACAACAGCACAGCCTGACTGTCGCGGCGCTGCACCGCGTCGGCAAGCGGCGCATCTGTGCCGGCGGCGATGAGGCCCGCCTTCGCCAAGGCTACGGCGGACAAGCTGGAAACGAAGACTATCGCCGCGAGCCATAAACCGGACACGAGTCGCATCAGCATGGCTGAGTACCCCCGCCTCCTGGAATACTACCGCTGAGCGGCCAGCTCGGGTACTAATTCAAGATCCCACGCTGCCGCTGCGCAGCGGCTTGTTGCGGCACGGCAAGCGGTGCTCAATGCCCACGCACTCCACTTGCTGTTAGGCCGTGACGTGGACGCTGTCATGCAGAAACTCCGGCGCAAAGTCGGCCCCGTTTGGCCACACCAACGTGTGAAACTCGGGATGTATGCTGAACCGCTTGAAGACATCGAGGTTTGCGAGCGGTTCCATCACTGGGCCGTGCAGTGACGGACCCAGGTCGATTTCCCCGGAGGTACCGTCACGAAACCGGAGCCACACCGTGTGGTCGCGGACATGGCGAGCTTCCACGACGTGATACTTCATGTCATCTACTCTAATGGCGCGATCCGATTGAGCGGTTCACGTTGGCGCGCCAACTGCCAGTTCTCCAGCAATTCTGCCCCTGTGAAGCTCCGCCCATTCAAGAACGAGTCGAAGGGCGCGTCGCGGCAGTTCGCCGTGGACGACGCCGCTTTCGATCTCAATCGATGCTTCGTGCGCACCGTAGACC
>JBOGIV010000016.1:0-10193 GCA_050747925.1 Vicinamibacterales bacterium | reverse complement strand
CGGTGAAAAACTTCGTCGATCACATCGATTACCTCGTCAAGAAGATCGGGATCGACCACGTCGGCATCTCGTCGGACTTCGATGGCGGAGGCGGCGTGACCGGCTGGAACGGCGCTGAAGAGACCTTCAACGTGACGGTCGATCTCGTGCGTCGCGGCTACACCGAACAACAGATTGGAAAAATCTGGAGCGGCAATCTCCTGCGCGTAATGGCCGAGGTCGAGAAAGTGGCCAGGCAGCTTCAGGGGAAAAAGTAGCGGACGTGCCCACGACGATAAGCCCCGATCTCCAGGAAGCGATCGACTTTCACGTCGCGGTCATCGCTGAAGGCAGCAAAGCGCTCGTCGGCTACGACACGGCCAAGGCGATGGCCAACGTGGTCCTGCTCTCCGAGATCCCAACGACGTACGACCGTCGCGAAGAGCGCCAGGTCAACGCCGGCAACCTCCTGTTGCGCGGTGTTCCAGGCGTGGGGAAGACGTTCTTCGGCGTGATACTGGCCGCCATCAGCGACGCGAAGTTTGCGCGCGTCCAAGGGCGCGCCGATCTGCAGCCGACCGAGGTCGTCGGCTTTCAGATGATCAATCCTTCCACCGGCCAGCTCGTGACCGAGTTTGGACCGATGGCCTCGGCCGAGGTCATTCTGCTCGATGAGATCAACCGTATCCCGCTCAAATCGCAAAGCGCCTTCCTCGAGGCGCTCCAGGATCGCGCGATCACGGTCGGTAAGACGACGTACGCGCTCCCGTCGTTCAGCTTCGCGATTGCGACGATGAATCCGGTGGAGCTCGGTCAGGGGACGTTTCCGTTGTCCGAGGCGGCAACCGATCGGTTCGCGGCGATGGTGAACATCGGCTATCTGCCGGCGGAGGAGGAGGAAGAAAAGCTGGTGGCGTTCGATTTCAAACGCGTCGTCCTCAATCCGCTGCTGTCGAAGGACCGGATCATTCAGCTCCGCGCCGCGATTTCGGCCGGGGTGTTTCTGCACGAACGGCTGGGCAAGTACATTCAGCGACTGGTCGCCGCGACGAGGCCGTATCACGCTGATACCGATTGGCGTCACCACTCGCCGTCAGCGCTCGTCGAGCGAGGCGTCGATCTGGGCGCGTCACCAAGGGCGATCATTTGTTGGAGTCGCTTGGTGAAGGTCTGGGCGCTGGTTCAGCGGCGTCGCGCGGAGGTCTACCCAGAAGACATTCAGGATCTCGCGCCGTTCATCCTCGGCCATCGCATCTGGCTGGGTCCGCATGCGGCGAGCCACGGGTTGACCACGGACGAAGTGATCCGGGACGTCATTTATCAGGTGGCGATCCCATGAGGGCCGCAACCGTCATGGCGGCGCTCCTGCTGTTTGCCGCCCAGCCTGCGGGCGCCCAGGCGCCCACCGACCCACGAGCCGCCGCGCTCGTCAGCACCGATCCCATTCGCTGTTGGTGGCAGAGCGATGCCGGTGCCGTGACCATCGGTCAGTCGTTCGCGGTCACGCTCACCTGCGCGGTTGTCGAGACCGATGCCGTTCAGGTTATTCCGGACGAGTCCCGGCTTGGCGTGGCGACAGTCCGAGTGGCACCGTTTGAGATCCTCGGCGGCTCGCATCCTGCGGATGCCAGGGACGGATCGCGTCGCTTCTTTCAGTACCGGTACACGCTGCGCATCATCGATCCCGACGTGATCGGCCGCGACGTCAAGATCCCAAGCCTCCCGATCCAGTACAAAGTCCGCAACCGGGTGAACGCCGCTTCGACGCTGGAGGGGCGCGACCTCACATACGTGATGCCGTCGTTGCCCATCAAAGTGCTCTCGATGGTGCCGGCGGAAGCCACGGACATTCGCGATGGATCGGACGCCGGTTTTGCCGCAGTGGACGCGCTGCGCTTTCGCGCCAGTCTGTTTCGCGTTGTCGGCACGGCTCTGGCGCTGGTCGCACTGATCATGGGTGTCTGGGCGCTGACACGGTGGGCCCAGATGGCGCGACGGACGCCGACCGAGTCGGCCGGCCACATTCCTGACCGAGCCGTGCTCCACGAGCTGCAGGCCGCATTCAGCGCGCTGAGACCGGAGGCTGACCGCGGCTGGTCTGACGATCTCGTCGTTCGCACGCTTCCCCTCGTGCGCCTGGTCTCGTCGCTCGCTATCGGGCGACCAATCAGCCAGCACCCGATCGCCTCTTCGCCCAGCCGTGACGGCCGGCTGCCCGTTTCTCACGGTGTCTTTCGGCCTGCACGCGCCGCCGTGGCCGCCGCGGTGACCGCCAACGATGTGGCGAGTGCGATGGCGGCCCTCGACGACTCTGCGGCGACCAAACGCGGGCACTTCGAGACGCTCCGCGATGCGCTCATGGTTCTGACAGAGGCGGCCTATCGCAAGGCACCAGATCCGGATCCGGCGACTCTTGATGAGGCGTTGAACGCTGCTATCGCGGCGACTCGCCGGATGTCGACCGAGCGGACCGTGCTCGGAGACAGGTCGTCTCGATTGCGGCGAACCTTCGCGGGAACACGCTCGTGAGCGTCAGCGCGAGTCTGACGGCGATCGTGAGAGAGGTTGCGGCAGCGTGGCGCAACTTGTCGATCGAGAGCTATCAGTTCTGGCACCGCGACGCGGCTCGCCTAGCGCTGATAGGCCTCGTGGCGGCATCCGTCGTGCTGCTGCTGATCCGCCTCGCTCTCGCCAGGAAGGCCGGCCGGCATTACCTGCTCGTTCCGGCGCTGCTTCGATCGTTGCCGGCTTCGAAACTGTCGTGGCTGCGTCACGCGCCGATGGTTCTGTGTGTCGTGGGTGTGCCGTTCGCGGTCCTCGCGCTGGCCGACCCGTACTCTTCGCTGGTCACCGAGACGGTGACGTATCCAGGACGGCGCATCAGCCTGATGATCGATGCCTCCGATAGCATGCAGACGTCGTTCAAGGCGGCGACGCTCAACACGCGTTCGGAAGTGCAACCCGCGTTTTTCACGGCCGTGGCCGCTGCCGAACGATTCGTCCAACTGCGGCGAAAGGGCCGATATCGGGACTTGATGGCGCTCGTCGAGTTTGGGAATCGCGCCTACGTCATCACGCCGTTCACGAGCGACTACGACAATTTGCTGCTGAGCCTGTCGCTCATCGGGGACCCGGTCGAATTCTCGCTCTTTCCGGAGTCGGGCACCCTCATCGCGAGCGCCCTCGAAGAGAGCATCGAGATCTTCAAGGCGTTCAACTTTCTCGAAGCCTCGGGAAATCTGATGGTGATCTTCACCGATGGTGAAGACACGACCTCAATCGTGCACGGCCGTTCGCTCGACGACATCCTCAAGAGCGCAGTGGACAACGCCATTCCGCTCTATTTCGTGCGGACCAACTACGGGAAGAACTACGGTGAAGGGATTCCCGATGCGCAGTGGCGCGCCGCCGTCGAGAAGACCGGCGGCAAGTACTACATCGCGAAAGACGAGGCGAGTCTGTTGGCTGCCGTGAGTGACATCGACCGTGTCTCAGTCGGAGCGATTGAAACGACTCAGTACGCGAACCAGCAGCCGAGGTTCTCGATCTTTGTGCTGCTGTCGATTGCATTGTGGGCGAGCGCGGCGACGCTCAGGCTCGCCACACCGTGGTTTGGAAAGATCCCGTAGGGAGGGTTCTGGGAGGTTCTGGGGGGTTCTGGGAGGAACGACAGTGAAGATCTTTGCGATTCGCGCCGCTCTGGCGCTCGTGTTCGCTACAGGAGGGTGGCTGTGTTGGCGCGAAGCGGGGCTTGTCGATGACACGGCTGACGCGAGGATGCGCTTGGCACTGCTGCGCGATGACGCGGCCGACGCCACCGTCCCACGCTGGAATTTCTCTGATGTTGTCCTGAACGACGCTGTGCCGATGGCGGCCCACGCGACGCGTGGTGTGGCGACGGCCAACTATTGGCGCGGCCGATACGCGGACGCGATGGACATTGGCCGACAAGAGATAGATCCCGGGTTGCTGCTGATCGCTGCCAATGCAGCATTCCGGGCGAGCCAGCGGGAGAGCAGCGTTGGACAGCCGGCCGTGCAGCGTCTGGACGGTGTGCTGCAGGCGTATGCGTCGGTGCTCAAGGCGGCCCCTCGGCAGACCGACGCGGCCTACAACTACGAGTATGTCGCCCGAGTTCGCGATGCCCTCGCGCAGGCGCCGCTGACTCGGACGAAAGCTGAGGCGGCGGCGGCGCCGACACCACGGTCTACGGCTAGCGATCTGCCGACAGGATTGACCCTGCACGGACAACCAGGCGCGCCTCCACCCGAGGTCAGGGCCGAAGACTTCCAGATCATCGCGCCGATGGAATTCGGCGATCGCGAGGCGCAGCCCGAGCCGACGCCAGGCGGCAAGCTCCCGCGCAAGGGATAGACGAACGGCCACGATGATTGGCGGCTTCGACCTCGACCGCATCGTCTTTGGCGCGCCGCATTTCCTCTGGCTGCTCGTCTTCCCAGGTCTCCTTCTCGCGGCGTGGGTCTGGCGATTCGTGCGCCGCCTCTCAGACTTGCGGCGCATCGCCGCCCATCGAACGGTTCCCGTGCGGGAGCGATTCGCGGTCGCAGGCGATCTGCCGTTGTGGTTGTTGCTGGTCCTGGCGACTGGCTCGATGGTGATCGCGCTGGCGAGACCAACCGGCACGCTGGCCGCTCTTCGACGTCCGGGTCTCGACATCGTCATTCTTCAGGACGGCTCGGCGTCGATGCAGGTGGCCGACCTCGCGGCACTTCAGACCCGAACCGCCGTGCTCTCTGGTCCCGCCACGCGCTGGCAGCGCTCGATGCAGTTTCTGCGCGTGCTGGGCGACTCGTTGAGCTGGGCTGACGATCGAATCGCCCTCACCGTCTTCGCCCACATCGCGACGCCGCAGATCAGGCTCACACGCGACCCGAATACCGTGTTCTTCTTTCTGAATCATCTGCAGGGCGTCCCACCGTTTCGTTTGGCGGACGACACGACCTGGGATACCAACGTCGAGCAGGGGATTGCGTGGGGACTCCGCTTGATTGAAAAAGACGAGGAGATTCACGGCCCCTCGGCGAACGCGAAGCTGTTCGTCCTGCTGTCGGACGGAGAGGCGTGGAGCGGCGAGGTCGCCCGCTCGCTGGCTCGAGCCGGGGACGCGCGCGTCCCCGTCAACGTCATCGGAGTCGGCACGCTCGGCGGTGGCAAGCTGCCCGTCGTCAAGCTGCCCGACGGTTCCGACGATCCCGAAGTCCTGGGGCGCTCACGACTCGATCGAGCCTCGCTGCAACGCATCGCCGCGGCGGGCGGAGGCCAGTACTTCGAGCTCGACCGCGATCCGGATCGCGATGTGGCCAACGCCATCATCGACGCCGGCCGACGGCTCGCGCCTGCGCACGTCGAAACTGGCCGCGGCGAAGAGCTGTACTGGCGGTTCGTCGTCGCCGGGGCGGGACTGGCGGCAATGGGGCTCATATTTGTGCGCGACCGAGTCGAACTGTGGATGCTGGTCGCTGGGGCGTTCGCGAGTGCCGTTGGACTGTGGGGATTACTCTCGTAGGCTGGGGAGTCGACCAAGAGTGAGCACGTTTCACACCATCGATCATGAATCGGCGCGTCGGCTGCTCGAGCGTGACGGCGTCACCGTGCTCGACGTGCGGACGCCGGCGGAGTTCGACCAACTCGGGCATGTTCCCGGTGCGTGGCTCCTGCCCGTGGATCTCATGGCGTCGGCGCCTGCGGTGTTGCCTCGCGATCACGGGCCGGTGTTGGTGTACTGCGAGCATGGCATCAGGAGCGCCGCCGCGTCGCAGCTGTTGTCGGCCGCGGGCATCGAGGTGTTCAACCTTGCCGGTGGTCTTGCCGTGTGGACCGGTCCACGCGAATTCGGTTCACGCCCCGTGCACGGCCCGGCTGCGTGGCTGATCGAGAACGCCGATCTATTGCCGCGCGGTGGCCAGGTACTGGACCTTGCCTGCGGCCGCGGTCGTCACGCGTTGTTGATGGCCAGTGCCGGGTTCGCGGTCCACGCCATCGATCGCGATCCGGACGCGATCGCGTTCCTTCGCGATACCGCCGATCGACTCGGGTTACAGGTCGACGCCGAAGTCATCGACCTTGAAACCGAACCGCGGCCAGATCTGCGGCTGTCAACCTACGACGCGGTGCTGGTCTTCAACTATCTCCATCGGCCGTTGATGCCCCAGCTTCAAGCCGCGACGAAGCCGGGCGGGCGCATCTTCTATGAGACGTTTACCGTTCGCCAAGCCGAGCGCGGGCACCCGCGCAATCCGGCGTTCCTGCTGAACGGCGGCGAGCTCGCGGAATGGATAGCGCCATTTACCGTCGTGCGGTCGCGTGAAGGCGACATCGACGGCCGCTTCATCGCGTCGATCGTCGCCGAGCGGCCGAAGTAGAATCTCCGCATTCGATGAGCCTCGCGGCGGATGAAGGCCGCCGTCGAGAAGCTGACGATTGACGATCTGATCGCGATCGCTGCGTAGACGTCGTCCCTTGAGCCATAGCGCAGGTCTCTAAACCTGCCGTGTCGCGGCGCCCTACGACTCGATGAGCCTTTTCACCAGTTGAATCTGCCCCGCGTGATACGCGCCGTGGCCGGCGATGCCGATCGTCTGATCGAAACGCTCCTCATCAGTGAGCGGTGAGCTCACGCGGCCCTTGGCGAGACCGTTCACCGCATCCGCCAGCCGCTGCTCCTCCGCTTCCACCGTCGCGACGACGTCTGACCATTTGAGGGGTGAGCCGTCCTCCAGGTCGAACCAGTCTTCACCGTCCAGAGGAAACGATTCAGTCACCGTGCCGGTGAGCCGGCGGCGGACCTCGCGCGTCCAGTACGCGTGGTGGAGCGCAATCTCCGCGATGTTGTGCCGGCCGTCGGCGGGTCTGCGGAACGCGGCGTCGGAGGTGACGTCGCTGATGGCGGTTCCCAATCCCGCGCCGTACCACGCATCGGGTCCATAGCCCTCATCCAGCACGCGGCGGAGCGTCGCCGCGGGGATGCCGGCGGGAGTCGGAGTCTTCGTAGCGGTCGTGCTCATCGGACACCTCCAGGGTCGAGTAACTGCCTAAACCTGTATGACTGGTTTCACACAGTATCCCCGGTCACAGTAACCTGTCAAATACTTTTTGGAAGTTACAGGAGCCAGGCCGTACAATCGACTCCGTGGCGGCCGTCCCCCTGCCCGACGCGGCGCTCGATGCCAATCGCGCGCTGGCGTTCGTCAACACGCTGAGCGCTCGGCCGACGGCGGCTCCCTCGGAGCGGCTCGTGTCCTACGAGGCGCTGGTTGACTGGGCACGTGAGGAAAAGCTGATTGCGCCGGCGGTGTCGAAACGTCTGTCGGCACTTGCCAGGCGTCATCCCCAGCAAGCCGCGGCCGCCCTGGCGCGTGCGCTCGAGCTTCGCGAGGCGGTGTACGGGGTGGTTGCGGCGCTCGATGCCAAGCGGACGCCCGCGGCGGCCGCCCTGGACACCATCTCTCGGGACTTGGCCTGGGCGTATTCGACAGGACGGCTCGTCCTGCATGCCGAAGCGCTTCACTGGGTGTCGGGGAGCCAGGACGACCTCAACCGCGTGCTCTGGGAAGTCGCCCGAACCGTCGGTCGGCTGGTCACGTCGCCGGGGCTGGCCAAAGTCCGCCTCTGCGCCGCAGGCGACTGCGGCTGGCTGTTCCTCGACGACACCAAGAATCGCAGCCGCCGCTGGTGCGACATGAAAATCTGCGGCAACCGCGAGAAACTCCGCCGATTCCGCGCGCGTCAGGCTTAATCTCCATCCGATGGTACGTATATGCTGAATCGTTCTCGGATTGGCTGGTCGGCTGCTTGCGGACCGCCGGCCGCGACAGCGGAGCGGCCGCTACCGATTCAAACGTTGCGCTCCACTGATTTCCGCCCGTTCACGAAAGGAGAGATCGATGTCGAGAACCCTGCCTCGAATCGGATCGACCACGCTCCTGCTGACCCTGGCGCTCGCGGGGACGTTGTCCACCGTGTCCGGCCAGTCGTCGAATCAGCCCAGCACGAGCAAAGGGGAGTGGCCGTACTACACCGGCGACATTCGAGGGTCGCGGTATTCCCCGCTCGATCAAATCAACGCCTCAAACTTCAGCAAGCTGACTGTCGCGTGGCGCTTCAAGACCGACAACCTTGGACCGTTCCCAGAGTTCAAGCTCGAGGGCACGCCGCTCATGGTGAATGGCGTCCTCTACACAACCGGCGGTACGCGCCGCGCCGTCATCGCCCTTGAGGCAAAGACCGGCGAAATCATCTGGGTGCACAGCCTCCGTGAGGGCAAGCGCGCCGCGGTCTCGCCACGGCAGCTATCGGGTCGAGGGCTTGCGTATTGGACCGATGGCCGTGGCGAAGAGCGCATCCTCTATGTCACGACGGGCTATCGCCTCGTCGCACTGAACGCGAAGACCGGCGCGATGATTGAGTCGTTCGGCACGAAGGGCATGGTCGACCTGAAGGCCGGCGTCGTGAAGGGACGCGGCACACAGATCGATCTCGAAACCGGTGAGATTGGCATTCACTCCACGCCGATCGTTTCTGGCGACATCGCGATCATCGGCTCGGCGATGCGCGAGGGCGCCACGGTCGAAACCCACGACAACACCAAGGGACTCGTTCGTGCGTTCGACGTTCGCACCGGCAAGCGGATCTGGCAGTTCGACACCATTCCGCGTCCGGGCCAATTCGGCAACGACACGTGGTTGAACGAGTCGTGGGCGACCAACGGCAATGTCGGTGTGTGGACGCAGATCACGGTGGACGAGGAGCTCGGCTTGGTCTATCTGCCGGTCGAAACCCCGTCGTCTGACTATTACGGTGGTCATCGCCCGGGCCACAACCTGTTTGCTGAAAGTCTCGTCTGTGTGGATCTTAAGACGGGGCAGCGCAAGTGGCACTTCCAGTTCGTGCACCATCCCATCTGGAACTTCGACATGTCGTCGGCGCCGCTGCTTGCGGACGTCACGGTCGACGGCAAGCCACGAAAGGTGGTCGCCGTGCCAAGTAAGCAGGCATGGATGTACGTCTTCGATCGCGTGACAGGGGTGCCCGTGTGGCCAATCGAAGAGAAACCGGTGCCCGCCGGAAACGTGCCGGGTGAGTGGTATGCGCCGACCCAACCCCATCCGCCGGCAAAGCTTCAATACGCGCGCAACCACCTCAAGCTCCCGGACGATGTGATCGACTTCACGCCCGAGATGCGGGACGAAGGTCTCGAAAAGGTCAAGCGCTACATGTGGGCGCCGACGCCGTTCGTGCCGTCGGTCGCTGGAAACCTCACCGGTTTGCTTGGCGCGATCACCAGCGGCACCGCCACCAACTGGCCGGGTGGTGGATACGATCCCGAGCTGCATCTGGCGTTCGCGCCGGCCGGCAACGTTCCAGGCACGCGGTCGATCGTCGAGCCGCCGAAAGGATTCTCAGATATCCGCTACGTCTCGGGCACTGCGGGACTGCCGTTCCGCGAAGTTCTCGGCCCCGGCGATTGCTGCGCGGCCGATTCTCCTCGCACCGCTGAACGCGCCCGCGAAGCCATGGCTCCACCTCCCGCGACTCCACCAGCACCGGCTGCCACCGGTCTCAACGTGCAAGGTCTCCCAATCGTGAAGCCGCCGTACGGATTGCTCGCGGCGGTCAACCTCGATCGCGGCGAGGTGCAGTGGCAGACGCCACACGGCGATACCCCGGACAACATCCGCAATCACCCGGCGCTTCGTGGCATCAACCTCGGGAAGACCGGGCAGACCGGCACCGCGGGCGTTGGCCTGCTCGTCACCAAGACGCTCGTCATCATGGGCGATCCGCAAGTGACGACGGCTGCGAATCGCCCCAGGGGCGCGATGCTGCGCGCGTACGACAAACAGACTGGTCAGCAAGTGGGAGAGGTCTGGATGCCCGCACCGCAGAGTGGTTCGCCAATGACCTACCGCGTCGACGGCAAGCAGTACATCGTCGTGGCTGTGGGCGGTGGTAACTACTCAGGCGAGTACCTCGCGTTCTCGCTGCCGGAATAGGGACCCAAACACGTAGGGGCGCCTCGCGAGGCGCCCCTACGGTCGTGATGCCAGTTCGTCCGAGAGCCTTGCGAAGAAATCGTCCGCAAGCTTCTTCGCCGCCGCCTCGACCAGGCGCGATCCAACGGCGGCGATGACGCCTCCGACCTGAACATCTGCGTCGCAGACAGCTCGTGTGACCGGCGGCTCGGAGCTCAGCGT
>JBOGIV010000015.1:0-3151 GCA_050747925.1 Vicinamibacterales bacterium | reverse complement strand
TACGAGAACTGAAAGTCCGAGCCCACGAGCGAGCGCAGCGAGCGAGCCCGTGGCGCATTAGAATCGCCGGGTGATCATTCGCCTCATCGTCCTCGTCATGGTTTTGTTGTCCGCCACCCCTCTGGCGCAGACGCAGCCCTCCCCTCCATTCGAAGTCCAAGAAGCGACGATCGCGCAGATTCATTCGGCGATGCGAGCGGGACGGCTCACCTGCCGCGCGCTGGTCGATCGATACCTTCAGCGCATCGCGACCTACGACAAGAACGGGCCTGCCATCAACGCCATCGTCGTCACGAACCCCGACGCCGCGAAGCAGGCGGAAGAGCTCGATCGGCGATTTGCGCAGGGTGAACTTACTGGGCCGCTGCACTGCGTCCCGATGATCGTCAAAGACAACTTCGAGACCATCGGCCTCCAGAGCGCGAACGGATCGTTGGCGCTGGCCGGCTTCATCTCCGCCAAGGACGCGTACCAGGTGGCGCGGGTCAAGGCAGCGGGCGCCATCGTAGTGGCCAAGTCGAACATGGCGGAATGGGCGTTCACGCCGTACGAAACGCTCAGCTCCATTCTGCCGGGCTATACGAAGAATCCGTACGCGCTCGATCGCGTCACCGCGGGATCGAGCGGCGGAACCGCCGCCGCCGTTGCCGCGAGCTTCGGCGTCGTCGGCCTCGGCAGCGACACCGGCAACTCAATTCGCGGGCCCGCTTCCCACCAGGCGCTCGCGGGCATTCGATCGACGATGGGGCTGACGAGTCGAGCCGGCGTCATGCCGCTCAACCTTCTGGCCGATATCGCCGGACCCATGGCGCGAACCGTCGAAGACGCCGTGACGGTCTTTCAGGTGATTGTCGGATCTGACCCCGCCGATCCCGTGACGTCGGCAGCATCCGCGCATCTGCCGCAGAATTACGCGGCCTCGCTCGTCGCGGACGGATTGAAGGGCGCGCGCATCGGCGTGCTCCGTCAAGCCTACGAGCGGCCGACGACCGATCCGGAGATCGTTCAGCTCTTCATGCGGGCGGTGGACGATCTTCGCCGCGCAGGCGCGACCATCGTCGATCCGGCGACGCCCGAGGGCATCGACACCGTTCGCCGGCAGCAAGGCATCGGATCGTGCGGCGGATTCAAGTACGACATCAATCGTTACCTCGCATCACACGGTGATCGGGCGCCGGTGAAGAGCCTCACCGAAATCGTGAAGAGCGGGCGCTTCCATCCGACGGTGCAGCGCCGGCTCGAGCAGGCCGATCAAGGGGCGGAGAACGGACCCGACACGCCAGAGTGCAAAGCGGAAATGGCCTACCGCGAGCAGGTGCGCCAGGTGGTCATCAAGGCGATGGACACGATGAAGCTCGACGCGTTCGTGTACCCGACGTGGAGCAACCCGCCTCGCCTGATCGGCGATCTCAACACGCCGCACGGTGACAACAGTCAGTTCTATTCGCCGACAACAGGCTTCCCGTCGATTCAGGTGCCAATGGGCTACACGCGCGGAGGACGACTGCCGGCAGGCATGACCTTCCTCGGTCGTGCGTGGGCAGAGCCGACGCTGATCAAGCTCGCGTACTCGTACGAGCAGGCGACGCATCATCGCCACGCGCCGGCAAGCACGCCGCCATTGCAGTAGGGGCCAGGCCCTGTCACCGAGGGCCAGGCCCCGTCATCCGAGGGCCAGGTCGTGTCAAGCGGAGAAAACGGAACCTTGAACCGTGGCATTCCGGTTGCTTGAGATCTATAGCGGAGGAACAGGACCATGCCCAGGCCACGCCGCTTCGCGCCATCCGGCTCTACGTTTCATGTGATCAACCGCGGAAACGATAAACAGCGACTTTTCTTCGAAGACTCTGATTACCAGGGGTTTGTCGAGCTCCTTAGCCTAGGTAAGAGGCGTCATAGCGTGAAGTTGTTCGGCGTCTGCGTCATGCCGAACCATTTTCACGCACTAGTTCGACCGGAAGAGGAGGGCGCATTGTCTGCGTACTTCCAGTCGGTGCAATGTTGCTATGCCTGCTACTTTCGATCGCGAACGCAAACTGTTGGTAACGGTCACGTATTCCAGCGGCGCTTCTGGAGCGCTCAGATTCAGGATGACTACCACTTTCTGAATGTGTTGCGGTACATCGAGGCAAACCCCATAGCTGGAGACCTCGTCGTTCGAGCTGAAGAGTGGCCGTGGAGCAGCGCAACACTTCGCCCGCGCGCGGCTGTCGTGCTCGACACGCTCCCCCTGCGATTACCGTTGGAGTGGTCGGAGATGGTGCACAACGATGCCCACGAGCTGCCCCTGTGAGTCCAGGGCCAGGCCCCGTGATCGGGGGACAGGCCCCGTCTTCAGGGGCCAGGCCCTGCAGCTCGCCAACGCGTACGAACAAGCCACTCATCATCGTCACGCGCCAGCGTGCACGCCGCCATTGCAGTAGGGCGCGCGCCCGCGGCGCGCGTAGGCTCGCGAGCGAGCCTATAATTGCCCGTTCTTTCCAGATGGCCCTCGCTCCCCACAGTCGATTCGGATCGTATGAAGTCGTGAGCTCGCTCGGGGCAGGCGGCATGGGTGCGGTCTATCGCGCGCGGGATTCTAAACTCCATCGCGACGTTGCACTGAAGGTGCTGCCGACCGACGTGGCCAGCGATGCCGAACGCTTGGCACGGTTTCGTCGCGAGGCACAACTGCTCGCTGCGCTCAATCATCCGAATATCGCGCACGTCTACGGACTCGAGGAGTCTGACGGCGCGACCGCGCTCGTCATGGAGCTCGTCCACGGCGAGGACCTTGCGAAGCGCCTGGCGCGCGGACCGATTCCACTCGCCGAGGCCTTGCCCATCGCCCGCCAGATCGCCGTCGCTCTCGAGGCCGCGCACGAGGCCGGCATCATGCATCGCGACCTCAAACCCGCCAACATCAAACTGAGTGACGACGGCGCGGTCAAGGTCCTCGACTTCGGTCTCGCCAAGACCACCGACGGGGCGCATCCGAGCGTCACGGCGAGATCGTCGAGTCGCCGACCATCACGACACCGGCGATGCCGCAGGCTGGAAGATTCTCGGCACTGCCGCCTGCATGGCGCCCGAGCAAGCAAAAGGGCGCCCGGTCGACAAGCGCGCAGACGTGTGGGCGTCTGGCTGCGTGCTCTACGAAATGCTCACCGGC
>JBOGIV010000014.1:0-3648 GCA_050747925.1 Vicinamibacterales bacterium | reverse complement strand
TCCGGGAGGGGGTCGCTCCGGCCCGCTTGTACAACGAAATACAACGCGAACTCGATCAGATCGCGCAGCGATTCGAAGGTCGATGCGTGCTCAGTTCGGCGACCGGATATCGGCGCGAATCACACCGCGTTTCTTTGAAGGGAGCACAACGATGACGGTCATCAAACCACGCACGACCAAGGTCCATTTCGTACGCCACATCACGCGGCTGTACAAGGAGAACAACGAGACGTTGTTCGCCTACGCTGCATTCATTGGCGAGCGCCCGGAGTACGTCCTGAACCAGCTCGTCGAAACCGTCCTGGCCAAGGATAAGGAATTCCAGTCGTGGCGCGAGCAGCATCCCGGCTCGCACGTCCTCAAGCCCGCAAGCGGAACGAGAGCGGTTTCGACCTCTGTCAAGGACCACACCACGCTACCGACCACGCAACTGAAGTCTGCCGGCGCCGACGTCTAAATGCGAGCGCCATACCTCCGTGAGCTCGTCGAGCATCGAACGGTCATCAACCTGGCCTTGGCGGCTGGGATCGGACTTGCCGGACTGCAAGCCTGGCCGTTCCCAGCCGACAACGCATTTCTCTTGGCGATCCAGGCCGAGAAGCCTCGGCTGTTCAGCGTTCTGGCCATGACCTACACCATGCTCTGGATCACGACGCCGCTGATCGCGGTCTCGCTCATCAGCGCCCTCGCGATGATCGCGGTCTTGCGGCGCGATCCGACCATCGCCTACTCACGTCTTCCAGAGTACCCAGTGGCCGCGGCTCGAAATGAACTCTTTCTGATTCTTGGCGAGCAGCATCACCCGACGCGCCCGGTTCGGGTGACGCATCCGGAATGGCTGACGATTCCGCGTCGCGGCCTGCATACCGGCATGATGATTCTCGGCGCGGTCGGCACCGGCAAAACGTCGGCCTGCATGTACCCGTACGTCGATCAACTCCTGGGGTGGAGAGCCAACAAGCCGGCCGAGAAAATTGGTGGCCTCATCCTGGAAGTCAAAGGTGACTTCTGCCAACAGGTGCGGGAGATCTTGACGCGCCACGGTCGCGAGGAGGACTACGTCGAGGTCGGGCTCGATTCCAGCTATTGCTACAACCCCCTCCACAACGACCTCGAGCCGTACGCGCTGGCGTACTCAATTGCCACGTTGCTCAACAACCTCTACGGGCGCGGCAAGGAACCCTTCTGGCAGCAGGCGTACACCGATCTCGTCAAGTTTCTGATCCTCCTTCGTAAAGTCGTGGACGGCTATACCACGCTCGCGGAGATCTACCACTACGCGATCGACGACAGCCGTGTTCACGCCGACCTCGAACGCGGCAAGGTCATGTTCGGCGCCGACGGCGCGACCATCCGGATCCCAGGGCCGGCGTATCAACTGATTCTCGCGGACAGCCGCTGGTCACACTGGGCGGAAACCGATCAGAAAGACTTCTTCTTCCCCTATGACCCGGAGCTTGAGCAGTTTCTCGGAAACCAACACATCCCCTTCACCATTGATCGCAACGGCATAGGGAGCCGCTGGGCTGACCACCGACACCAGTTGGATGCGGTTCAGCGTTGGCATTCCGGCAACTGGCTCCGCTTGGAAACGCGCCTCCGCTCCTCGATCGTGGAAGGCATCGTCGTCTTCCTCTCGCTCTTTGACGACAACCCCAACGTCGCCCGTGCCTTCTGTCCGCCGAAGACGGCCTACTTCGGCTCCCTCAAGCCAGCACCGAACGCGAAGCGTCCGCTGCCGCCGTTGGAACAGATCTTTGAAGCGGGGAAAATGCTGGCTCTCAACTTTCCCGTCGGACTCAACCCGGGACTCGCCAAGGCCTTGGGGGTGATGTTGAAACTTGATTTCCAACGCGCCGTTCTCGCGCGTATTCCGAAGATGGCCGCAGCGCCCTCGAAGCCATGGCGCGATCTGTTATTTGTGTGCGACGAATACCACAGCTTCGCCACGACTGGCGACACGGACCCGTCTGGTGACGAGCGCACCTTCGCATTGAGCCGACAAGCCCGATTAATTCCGATCGTCGCCACCCAGAGCATCAGCTCCCTCCGTTCAGCGATTCACGGAGAAGAATCCTGGCGCACCCTGCTGCAGTGCTTCCGAACCAAAATCTTCCTCGCCACTTCGGACGAATTCACGGCGCGTGCAGCCGCTGACTTGTGCGGCAAGGCCGAGTGCTTGCGACCGTCGTTTCAGCTGAGCGAGGCAGGCCAGAATGCGCGCGTGTCGCTATTTACTGGACGCGCGGCAGCTCCCAAGTCCACAGTCACGGCGACCAAGCATTACAGCTTTGACGTGGACTTCGTCTTTCAGCCGAAGGTGTTCGCAGAGCTCAAGAACTGCCAAGCCATTGTGCTTCCGTACGACGGCCTGAACCCAAAGCCTCCGACCTACTGCTACCTGAAACCGCATTACCTCGATCCACAGACGAGCTACTTCGATCACCTCGCGGCAGGTGCTCTATGAGCAGCCTCTCGAGGATTCTGCCGTTCATCTATCCGCTTGAACCGCTCCTGTCGGACCCGACCGTGACTGAGGTCATGGTCAACGCCGGCGGCCGGCGCGTCTTCGTCGAACGCGATGGCCTCTTGCACGTCGTTCCAGAACTCGTGCTCAACGAACGGCACTTGCGGGTCGCGATCAAGAACATCGCTCGTACGTGTGGCGACGACATTTCAGAATCCCAGCCAATCCTCGACGCACGGCTCGAAGACGGCTCCCGCGTGGCCGCAATGTTCCCACCCTGCGCGGTCGATGGTCCCATCCTGACGATCCGCAAGTTCACCCAGCGCTACTCGCTTGAAGAGTTGATCGACGCTGGGATGCTGACGGACTCCGAAGGGGCTCAGCTGTGCACGGCGGTCAAGGCGGGAAGAAACATCCTCATCTCGGGCGGAACCGGAACCGGTAAGACCACGCTGCTGAATGCCCTCGCAGCCACGATCGACGAACACGAGCGGATCGTGTTGATCGAGGAAACCTCGGAAGTCTGGATCGACAAACCGAACCTCGTTCGCCTCGAGACTCGGCGCGTCCAATCGCCGATCGGGACCGAACCGACAGTTCCGCCCGTGACGATTGCTGACCTGCTTCGCGCCACCCTCCGCCACCGTCCCGACCGCATCATCGTCGGCGAGGTACGCGGAGCTGAAGCATGGGACCTCCTCCAAGCCTTGAATACGGGCCACTTGGGCAGCCTGAGCACCATTCACGCCAACTCAGCCGAGCAGGCCCTCACGCGCCTCACCCACCTGGTGCTGACAGCGAGCATCGGCCTTCCCAGTTCTGCGACGCGAGAAAGCGTCAATGACGCCGTCCAAGTCGTGGCTCATGTCGGCCGCGAGAATGGACAACGAAGACTCGTCCAATTGCTCGCCCGTTGAGGCGGGCTTCAGGCGGTCGAACCGTTTCGCCATTCACGATGCCCGTCTGCTAGCCGCGGTGCGGCGAGTCGTCGTCGCTTCGCGATCGGCTGGCGTCTGCAGCGGTGCCGGCTTCGCCGCCGTGCCAGGCTCCGCGAGCGCGCGTTCAACACACAGAGCGCTTCGCCTGTCACGTCCGCTGCACAGGACGCCAGCCTCGACGACCCGCCGCGCCGCGCGACGTCCGTCCTCGCGGGTTGGGTTCCTCGGTCGCGAAGGAACCCA
>JBOGIV010000013.1:0-12243 GCA_050747925.1 Vicinamibacterales bacterium | reverse complement strand
GTTGAAGACGTTGAACGCTTCGACTCGAAACTCGATCGCGCCGCTTTTGCCAGCGAGATGCCAGCTGTGGTACTTGACCGCGGACAGGTCGAAGTTGATGAATCCGGGTCCCCTCAGCATGTTTCGTCCCGCATTCCCCAGAAAGCCTTGCGGCTGCAGCACGAACGCGTTCGGGTCGAAGTACCGATCCGGACCGCCGAGAACGGCGTCCTCCGATCGCCCACCGACCCGCAGATTGGGACGATCTTCGGCGCCGTTCGCCACGTTGCCCGACCGTGACCAATTGACGCCCGTCAGGATGGAGGGCGAAAAGGGAACGCCGGACCGCAGCACTCCCACCCCGTTTATTTGCCAGCCGCGTACGAAAGCGCCGGCAAGGCCCGTAAGCTGCTCGCCAAACGGCAGCTCCCACGAGAAGTTCATCGTCAACACGTGCCGCACGTCAAAGTCCGCTGGGCCGCGATCATTCCGTGGGTCGATCGGATCCTGTGGAAAGACCGAGCTGTTAGTGGCGTCGACGCCCACCTGCCCCTGGGCCTCGTCGATCACCTTTCCGAAGGTGTACGACACCTGCCACCGGAGCCCTCGGCTGAAGCGCTTCGTGGCTCCCAGTTGCAGGGCGTTGTACCACGATTGCCCGCCGGTGGTCCTGAAGTCGATCGAACCCCAGTTGGGGTTTCGCCTTGGGGCATCGGGTGGAAAGAATGTGGTGCCATCGGGAAGCATCTGCGGAACGGCGGGATTCCCCTCAATGGCTTGCACCAGGTTGTACCCACGTGAGCCAGCGTAACCGGCGAGCAGGACGAGATTCGCCAGCACTTCCCGTTCAAGACTGAGATGGCCTGTCAGCATGCGCGGCTGCCGAACGTGATAATCGATGGCACGGGCCGCTCGATCGGGAATGCCCCGTTCGAACGAGGGATGAGGGAACGTCGGGTTGACCACGTTGACAGAAAGCGCGAAGGGCGGCGAAAACGTGGCGGCCAGCAGCGCAGTGTTGAACACTCCGTCGGTGTCGTAGTACACACCGGCGCCACCTCGAACCGAGGCCTTGGCGTCGCCAGCAACATCCCACGCAAAGCCGACCCGCGGGCCAAGATTCTTCAGCGAGGGATTTTCAAAGAGCGGTCCCACGGTGAAGTCCCGGTCTGTCACCGGGTTTCTCAAGGACGAATCCCGACCGTTCGTATCGTTCTGGACCGTGTAGCCCTCGTACCGCAGGCCGAGGTTGAGGGTCAGCCGCGGGTGCAGCGTGAGATCGTCCTGCACGTAGAAGCCGAAGATCGTATTCCGGCGAGAGCGCTCGATCAGCGCGCCGGGAAGCACGCCCGTGAAGCGCGACGGACTCCCGGCGAGAAATGCCTCCAGATTCGAAAATACGAATCGTCCCCGGAGATTCGTACTGGTGAGCGAGTCGGTGTGGACCCGCTCGATGAGCGCGCCGGCCTTGAGAAAGTGCCGTCCTTTCGAGTACGCCAGGTCGTTGCTGAACGTGAAGTATTCAATATCGTTGTTCGATGGATTATTGCGGCCGGGACCGAGCACGTCCATGCCGCCTACCGCGATTTCGCCGATCGTCGCTTGCCCGGGCACGAACGCGAGCTCGGGCCCGACGCCCTCGTTGACCACGAGCTGCCCGAGTTTCACCTGGCTGTACGAGAACCGTGCCGTATTGAGGAGCGCGGCTCTCAAGGTCCGCCTTTCTTCGATCGTCAGCCATTGACTTCGGGATTTCTGGTCGCTGGAAAAGCGCGGGTACAACGTCGGCAGCGCCCGCGCACCATCGTCGATCGTGTAGCGAACGAACAGCGAGTCGGCGCTCGATAAGCTGTGATCGATCCTCGCCTGAGCCAACGTTTCATGCGTGGATTGGTCGAAGGGGAACGTGAACCGCCCGAGGCCGCCGTCCAGTTCCGGTCCGTTGGGCAGGGGAAACAGGTCGAGGTAAGGCCGCACCACAGGATTGATCGGCCAGTGCTGCCCCGCTCGCGCCGCCGCACTGGGGACCGTCGTCGGCCGGGTCAGTACGAGGCTCTCGAGCAGCTTTTCCGCGCCGCCAAAGAAAAAGGTCCGGTCCTTCCGGATCGGGCCCCCGGCTGTCAGCCCGAACTGGTGTCGCTCGTACGGCGGCGTCCCGACGGCGAAAAAGTTGCGCGCGTCCATGACGCTGTTGCGGAAGAACTCGAACCCTGAGCCGCGGGGCTGGTTCGTGCCTGATTTGGTGACCACATTGATCACGCCGCCCATCGCCCTGCCGTAATCCGCGGAAAACGCGTTCGTCACGACGCGGAATTCCCGGATCATGTCGACGCCGAGCGTGGTGTCTGCTGCGGTCGACACGGCGACGCCGGCGTAACTGCTCATGTTCGCACCGTCGAGCAGATAGCTGTTGGCGCGGGCGTTGGCGCCATTGATGTTGATTTGTTGCCCTCGGCTCGTCAGGCTGCCGGTATTGCGCATGCTGAAGGCGGCAACCCCGGGCTGGAGCAGCGCGAGGTCGATGAAGTTACGACCGTTCAGGGGCAGCTCTTCGATCGTCTTCGCGTCGACGAGGGCCGAGAGCGAGGAGCTTTTCGTGTCGACGAGTGCTGGCGTGCCGGCCACGATCACCAGCTCGGTGGCGCCGACCTTGAGCGTCAGGTGCAGGCTGGCCTGCTGGCCGACGGCCAACTGAATGCCGCTTCGAACGGCGGGTGTAAACCCTGCGAGGCTCGCCCGCGCGTCGTACATTCCTGGTGGCAGTCCGGGGACGTTGTACGAGCCATCGTCGGCCGTCACGACGGACCGGGTGAACCCCGTCTCGATATTCGTCAATGTGACGTTGACACTCGGGCGTACCCCGCCGCTGTCGTCTGCCACGACCCCAGACACGGTTGCAGCCGTGATCTGCGCGGATGCGCCGGGCACAGCCACAGCCATCACCAGGACCATGGTCGCGGCGATCGGGCGCCAACGCCGCGCGATAGACGCGGGGAACGTCGCCGCGGGGTTTCTCATTACGGGCCTCGATTAAACGCAGGCCCGGCGCCTGCACTGACCGTCACCACACTGCTTCGTGCCCCATCGTCGAAACCGTCGTCCAGTAGATATCGGAACTCGTACTGCCCCGGCTGAGTCGGCGCGCTGAGCGTAAACGTGCCGGACAGCGCGCCGTCCGTCCATCCTACCCACCAGCGATGACCCGTGTTCGGATCGCCGTTCTTGAAGAGCGCGATCCAGTCATTGTGCCCTGCGTTTGAGGTGGTCCAACTCACGCTCAGTTCGGCTCCAGGACCGACCACATTCGTGCCGGGTGTGACCGTGTACACGCCAGATGGCGCCACGGGAGCAAGTGTCATAGGCGTCGGCGTCGGTCCTGCCGGTGAGCTCGCATCGCAGCCGAGAGCCATTCCAAGAAGTGCCGCAAGAGTCCCTTGGGCGAGTATCGGCCGGACGAACCCTTTCCGCTGGTTGTTCAACATTGACGTTACCTCCCGACTTGCTCACTCGGGGTGGCGACGCGACTCGCGTGAGCTTCAGGGGTAAGATACGAAGCACTCAGTCGGGAGTCTCAGGGGACTTCCAGGCCTTTTGCAGGTTTTCTCCAAGGGGGCCGTCGTGAGGATCTGCTTCGGCCCGTTCACACTCGATCTCGACACCCGGCAACTCACGCGGGAGCGCCGCGTGATTCACCTTGCACCCAAGGCCTTTGAGCTGCTCGTGCTACTGGCTGAGGACCGTCCGAAAGTTCTCTCCAAGGCCGTGCTGCAAGAGCGTCTGTGGCCGAAGACCTTCGTCGCCGAGGCCAATCTCTCGAACCTCGTTGCCGAGATTCGCCGCGCAATTGGCGATCGAGGACGCAAATCGGCCTGGATCCGAACCGCGCACGGTTTTGGCTATGCGTTCTGCGGCGACGCCGTCACGCGGTCTTCTGGTCGCGACATCGCTCTCGATCCGCCCACGTGCTGGCTGGAGTGGGGCCGTCTGCGCTTTCCTTTGACAGTTGGCGAACACGTCATCGGACGCGATCCAGACGTGGAGATCAGACTCGATGCGTCGTCCATCTCTCGTCGCCATGCGAAGCTCGTCGTCACCGTTGACGATGCGTGGCTCGAGGATCTCGGCAGCAAGAACGGCACGAGCCGCGGTGATGTCCGCGTGACCTCGCCCGTTCGACTGGTGGATGGAGACGCCATTCACGTTGGCGCCCTGCTTCTGACCTTTCATGTGCGGACACCAATGGCGTCTACCGACCTGCTGGCGGAGGTCTTGCCGTAAGCTGGCATGTAGCGGATGCCAATTGCCAAGGGCACGCAGATTGGCCCCTATCAGATCGTCGGATGGCTCGGCGCCGGCGGCATGGGCGAGGTCTACCGCGCCCGCGACGAACGTCTGAGCCGGGACGTCGCGATTAAGCTGATCCCCGAAACGGTCTCGACCGATCCCAACCGGTTGCGTCGATTCGAGCAGGAAGCGCGGGCGGCCGGCCAGCTCAATCACCCGAACATCCTCTCTGTCTACGACATCGGTGTTCACGCCGGTGTGCCGTATATTGTTTCGGAGCTGCTGGAAGGGGAGTCGCTCCGCAGCGTGTTGCACCGCGGCCCGCTGACGCCGCGGAAGGCCGTCGACTATGCACGCCAGACGGCCGACGGACTCGCGGCGGCGCACGACAAGCACATCGTGCACCGCGACGTGAAGCCCGACAACCTGTTCGTCACAGACGACGGGCGCATCAAGATTCTCGACTTCGGCATCGCCAAGCTGACCAGACCGAGCGACGAAGCGACTGCACACACGAGCGGGCCGACGGAGACCGACGCCGGCACTGTCGTCGGCACGGCGGGCTACATGTCGCCGGAACAGGTGCGCGGCGAAGCCGTGGATGCGCGCTCCGACCTCTTCAGCGTCGGCACCGTGCTCTACGAGATGCTGACCGGCCGTCCCGCGTTCAGCCGCGAGACGAATGCAGAGACGATGACCGCGATTCTGAAGGAGGATCCGGCACACTCCTTCCCGACAGAAGTACCGCCAGCGCTTGTTCGCATTGTCTCTCGCTGCCTCGAGAAGACGCGTGAGACGCGGTTTCAGTCGGCACGCGATCTTGCGTTTGGACTCGAGGTCTTGTCGGAGACGCAAATCAGTGCGGTGCAGCCGGCGGTTGTCGCGGAATCGCTGCGCTGGCGCGGGGCGCTGGGCGTCGCGGTTGTCGTTCTGAGTCTTCTGACGGCCGCCGCGGTGTGGCTGACTCGTGGCACGTCATCGGGGCCCGCTGAAAACCCCCTGGCGAATGCTCGGTTTACTCCCCTCACCGATTGGCCAGGTACGGAAGAGGACAGCGCGATTTCGCCCGACGGAAGGTTCGTGGTTTTTCTCGCCGACCGTGCCGGCGAATTCGACCTCTGGCTCAGCCAACTGGGCACGGGTGATTTTCGCAACATCACGGCTGATATCGATCCGCTGGAAGCGAGCGTCGCCTTCATCTTCCGGAAATTCGGCTTCTCGGGCGACGGTGCCGAAGTCTGGTTCAGTCGCGGGGCCGGTCCGTCGATGGCGCAACTGCGTCTCCCCATCATTGGCGGGACGCCTCGGGCGTTCCTGACCAAGGGCGCGACCGCGCCGTCCTGGTCACCGGACGGCAACCGCCTTGTCTACTTTGTCAACAGCGTCGGTGATCCGATGTTCATCGCGGATCGCAATGGCGCCAACGCTCGCCAGATCCTTCCTCCTCTGGAGGGGACGCACACCCACAACCCGGTCTGGTCTCCAGATTCCGAGTGGATCTACTTCGTCCGCGGAGTAGAGACCACCGACGTCATGGACGTGTGGCGCGTTCGGCCCTCCGGAGAGTCACCGGAGCAGCTGACGCAGCAGAAGGTTGGCGCGAATTTTCTGGCGCCGCTCGACTCGCGCACGCTGCTGTACGTCGCGCGCGATGAGGACCGGTCCGGACCGTGGCTGTGGTCTCTCGACGTGCCCAGCAAGGTGACACGACGGGTGAGCTCGGGGCTCGAGCACTACACGTCGGCGTCAGCCAGCAGCGACGGCCGGCGGGTCGTCGCCACGATCGCGAATCCGACTTCGAGCCTCTGGACCGTGCCGATTCGCGATCGGTTGATCGACACTCGCGATGCCCAACCGTTTCCGGTGCCGACGACGCGCGCCCTGGGCCCGCGCTTCGGCGGCAAGTCGTTGTTCTATCTGTCTTCCCGCGGCGGCAGCGACGGGCTGTGGCGGGCCGAGGGCGGACAGGCATCCGAAATCTCGAGGGGAGTGGATGCACCGTTGTCCGAGCCTCCAGCCGTATCGCCAGACGGAAACCGCGCGATCGTTGTCTTCCGAAAGCAGGGGAGAAGGCAACTCGCGATCGTCTCGGCAGACGGAAGGACTTCGCGAACGTTGGAGATGTCCATCGATATCCAAGGCTCGGTCGGGCAGGGAATCGCCGACTGGTCGCCGGACGGCGGGACGATCGTTGTCGGTGGCAGTGACGCTGAGGGTCCGGGGTTGTTCAAGGTCCCCGTGGATGGCGGTGACCCGGTTCGGATCGCCAAGGGTCAGGCCGGCAACCCCGTCTGGTCGCCGGACGGCAACTTGATTGTGTACTCCGGTCCGTTCTTTACCGGCCAGGTCCCGCTTCTCGGGGTGCGACCCGACGGCACCCCCGTTGAACTGCCGCTCGTGCGGGCGCGGCCAGGCGCCTATCGGTTCCTGCGCGACGGCTCGGGCCTGGCGTACTTGCCATTCCTTCAGTCGCAGGATTTCTCACTGCTCGATTTCGCGACCCATACCACGCGCCAACTCACGCGTCTGAGTAATCGGGGCAAGCTGCAAACCTTCGACATCACACCCGACGGGAAAAATATCGTGTTCGACCGCTCGCAGGAGAACTCGAATATCGTCCTGATCGAGCTGCCGCCGAAATGAATCTTGGACGTCGTGCTGACCGGCGGCGTCAGCAGCAGGAGCAGGAGGGAGGCCGGCCATGGAACGCATAACGGCAACCTTGACGCGTCGAATACCGCTCACGGGTTCAGCCACCGAGACACCACTGAATCCTCTACGTACCGGTATGCCGGCGCTCGACTCCATACAGTCGGCCGCCGTCACTCTGCGAGGAACCTATCGTGTGATCCGAACGACGGAAGTGGACGCCTACGAGAAATCCCCGCTCGTGCTCGATCTGATGAATCTGCTGCGGGCCAAAGGAGTCATTAGCGCGACGGTGCTGGAATCGATACTGACGGCCAAGGCCACGACTGGTGATGGCTTCAAGGGCGCCGCTCGAAAGGCCGCGAAGACGTCGATCGCCGATGCCGCAATGGAGAGCTTCAGCGATCTCAAGGATCTCGTGTCCTCCCTGACTCCAGACGATGAGATGATCGATCGGACACCGAAGATCGGGGTCGGCGCAGGCTCGAGGCGTGTGAGCGAGGAGAAGAGAAACGTTCGCGTCCCGGCATTTCTGTACGCGGCCAGCCGGGAGAATGACAATGACTTTCACCTGATTATCGGACGAGATCCCGAAGCAAGCACCGAGTTGTACATGACGATGGAGCTGTCGGGCTTGCCGTCGAACAGCGCCGCGGCCTTCCAGAAGCTAAAGGGCGCTCGCAACGCTTACAAGACGTTTTTTGGCAGCGAGCTCCCCGGGTTCACCTACGATTTTTACGATCCCCCGATTCCGGTCGCGATCGAAGGGTCATTGTTCTTTGATATGAACCACGCGACGGGGACCCGACCTGGGCCTCAAAGCCTGAAGAGCAGGATGCCGACGATCTGGGAAGTGCATCCGATCTCCAAAATTACTCTGGGTCCGTAAGCTGCTCGAGCCTTGAGGTGGCAAGACCATGTCGAAGATCCGACCCAAGAAAAGCCTCGCGGGATCTCAGACGGCGACATCGGCGCTGCCGAGCAGACGACGAGGACTGCCGGCAGCGGACTCCGTCAAGGAGGTGGTGACATTCGTCTCACCACAAAAGGTCACGTATCGAATTCTCAAGACCACTGAAACCGACGCGTATGATCGTCCGTTACGAGTCCGACCGACCCGGCAGAAACCGCCCAAATAGCTCATGAATCTCCGCGATCTGAAATTCCGTCTGCGCGCGTTGTTCGCTCCGCGCCGGACTCGCGCGCGGTTCGGCTCCATGCCACTGGCCGCCGACCAGTCTCGCGACGTGCGAGGCACCGCGTTCATCGACGGTTGCGTGCGTGACATCCTTTACGCCTTCCGCACGTTCCGACGGGCGCCCCTGGCTGCGCTCACAATCGTGACGACGGTTGCGCTCGGCCTGGGCTCGGTGGCCGTGGTCTTCACGTTTCTCAACGCGATCATCTTCCGTGTCGATGAAGTACCCAACCCCGGTGAGCTGTTCGCGGTCGAGCGCCCACGATCGTCCGACGGGGAGCGCGTCCGATTCACGCGACCGCAATACGAAGCGTTGCGCCGAGAGACCAGCGTTTTCTCCGATGTCTTCGCGATGCTGCCCGATATCGACAGCCGCATCGACGGGCGCATGATGGCGGGCACCTTCGTCACCGGAAACTTCTTTCAAGTGCTGGGCGTTGGCGCGGCGCTCGGGCGCACGCTGACGCCTGATGACGAGGAGCGCTTCGCCGGCCAGCCGGTCGTTGTGCTCAGCCACCGAGGCTGGTCGCGACATTTCGCGAGCGATCCGGGCGTGATCGGCCGAAGCCTGCTCGTCAGCGGTTTCTCGTACCACATCGTGGGGGTCATGCCGGAGGGGTTTCGCGGACTGATGGTCGGCGCCCCCGACTACTGGGCGCCGCTCTCGCTCCTCGGGCAGTTCCGCGCGATTCACGCAGGACGCGAAGACGCTGTCGGCATCGACATCGTCGGACGGTTGAAGGCCGACATGTCGCGTGAGAGCGCCCTTGCGCGTCTGGCCGTGTGGGATTCGGGGCGCACCGACCGAGGCCCCTTCGACCGCGGTCCGGCGAATATCACGCTCGAACCGAGGCAGGGAACGCTCCCGCAGCCGGCCGAAGCGATGCTGGTGTTCACTCCGCTCTTCTTTGCCTTCGGGTTGATCCTGATGATTGGGTGCGCGAACGTGGCCAATCTTCTGCTGGCGCGGGCCGTGTCACGCCAGCGTGAGATCGGCATCCGGCTGTCGCTTGGCGGATCACGGCGGCGCCTCATCCGGCAGCTGCTCACCGAGAGTCTGCTGCTCGCGCTTGCCTCGGCCTCGCTCGGGTTTGGCCTCTCGCGCCTGGCGCTCGAAGCCACGGTCTATGCCGTGATGACCACCATGGCGCTCGACCTTGCCGAGAACGTTCGCCTTGTCGCGCCCGCCGCGGACTGGCGCGTGGCGCTGTTCCTGGTAGGTGGCGCGATTGTCTCGACCGTCTTTTTCGGGCTCGCGCCGGCGCTGCGGGCCACGCGGCTCGAGCTGGTGCGGACGATTCGCGGCGAGATGACGCGGGACTCGCGCCCGGGCCGCGCACGACACGTGCTCATCGGCGTCCAGGTGACGGCGTCGGCGCTGCTCCTGATCTGCTCCGCTGTGTTCCTCCGCAGTGCCCTTGCTGCCTCGACCGTCGATCCCGGCATGCGGACCGCCGACACCCTCATCGTCGAAATCATCAACGAGGCAAAGCGCAGTGCGATGGTTCAGGCGGTCATGGAAGAACCATCAGTCACGTCAGTCGCAGCATCGTGGCCCGACACGCTCGGCCGACCGCGTGCCGCCTTCGCTGAAACCTCCGCCTCCGACCTTCGAGAGCCTCAGGTCGCCCCAAGCTTGTCGAGGGGCGCCGAGGCGACGGCGGACAAGGCGCGGGGCAAGGCGACCGTCGCGTATAAGTTCGTCTCGCCGGAATACTTCAGCGTGCTCGGCATCGATGTCCTCCGCGGACGCGGCTTCACGCCAATTGAGCGCACCGCGGAGGCTGCCGTGGCTGTCGTGTCCGAAACGGTCGCGCGCCAGCTGTGGCCGGAGGGCGATGCCGTCGGTCAGATCCTCCGTCTCGAGCCGGATCCGGATTCGGAAACCCGTCGCGTCGATGAGCCGCCTCTGCGTTCGCGCAGCTTCACCATCGTTGGAATCGCCCGCGACGTGGCCGGCTTCCGGCTCGCAGACTTCAAAGAGGCGGGCGTGTACGTGCCCATCAGCACCGCGAGTGCCAAGACGTCGCTGACCGTCCGCGTCCACGGAGATCCCGACCAGGTGCGCCGCGCGCTTCTGCAACGCCTGACCGCCATCGATCCCAACATGGGCCAGGTAATCACGATGAGGACGCTGGCGAGGATGGAGACGTACTTCCTGCAGATCGCCTTCTGGGTGACGCTGGTGCTGGGAGGACTGGCGCTGGTTCTCACCCTGTCGGGTCTTTTCAGCGTGCTGTCGTATCTCGTCGAACAGCGCACGAAGGAGATCGGCGTGCGCATGGCGCTCGGCGCGACCACAAGAAGCGTCGGAGGGCTGGTGCTGTCACAGTCCGCCCGTCCTGTCGGCGTCGGGCTGATTGCGGGCGCCGGCCTGGCGGCGGCGCTCGGAATCGTCCTCATGGCGACGCCTGCTGCCGCCCAGATCGGCGACCTCGTGCATGTGTTCGATCCGGTGGCGTACGCGGCAAGCCTGCTCTGCATCGTCGCTGCGTGCGCGCTTGCCGCGTTGATTCCAGCGCTGCGAGCCGCGCGCATCGATCCGATCGCCACGCTCAGGCAGGACTGATTCTCTGGGTCTAGTCATGCCGCAGGGCCGTAATCGGATCGACCCTCGACGCCCTCCACGCCGGCACGTAACCTGACGAAGCGCCCACGACGAGCAACAACAAGACCGAAACTCCAAGCGTGATCGGATTGCTTGGGCTCACCTCGAACAGCATTGTGCCGAGGATCTGCGATGCCGCGAGCACGAGCGGCACCCCGACGGCGACGCCGATTCCGATCAGCACCAGTGAATCCCGCAGCACCGTCCACAGCACGAGTGGACGGGACGCGCCAAGTGCGAAGCGGATGCCGAGCTCTGACGTCCGCTGCTTCACGCCGTACGACATGACGCCGTAGAGACCGAGACAGGCGAGGCCGAGGGCGAGGACGCCGAGCGCGGTCGTCAGCCTGGCAATGAGCCGCTCCTGACGAAGCGTGCTGCCTGCTTGATCGGCCATGGTCGTGACGCGATCAAGTGGGAGGTTTGGATCCACCCTCGCGATCGCCTTGTGAAGGGCCTCGGCCGTTGCGCGCGGCTCGCCGGCCGTTCGCACCTCGAGCGTTCCGATGTATGCGCCAGGCTCGAGAGGATGGAACGCCATCGGCAAGACCGCGTCACGCACCGTGTTCACGCGCGCGTCGCGCACGACCCCGACGATTTCGATGTTGGTCGTGTCCTCGCCGAATCGCTGGCCAATCGGCGACCGATTCTTGAAGTAGCGCTGCACGGCGGTCTCGTTCACGATCGCGACCGAGTCGTCGGTGTCACGATCGTTGAAGCTGCGCCCCTCGATGATCTGCATGCCCACCGTCTCGAAGTATTTGGGACCGACCCGGTTCTCCTGGAGGCTCACCTGCTCTCCAGGCTGGCTGTCGTAGCCGGTGATGATCAGGCCGCTCACGATCGATCGGCAGCCCCTCATCAATCCACACATCGCAACCGCCGCGGACTGCACGCCAGGAAGGGCTTCCGCGCTCTCGATGAGGCGCTGGTACAACGCCGGCAGCTCTGCCTCCCTATAGGCTCCCGTTCCTGGCGAAATCCACGCCGAGACGACGTGATCCTGTTCGAAGCCGAGCGGGAGGGTCGCGAGATTCTGCAAGCTGCGCAGAAACAGCCCAGCGCCGACCACCAGCAGAAGCGACAGCGCGACCTGAGCGACGACGAGCAGGTTCCTGATCGGCCACGGTCGCGCGGGCGCCTTGAGTCTCTGAGTGATGTCGTGCCGCGTCCCCTTGAGCGCGGGAGCGAGGCCGAAGAGGACGCCGGTTGAGACCGACAGGAGCGCGGTGAACAGCAGGATGCGGCCGTCGAGTCCGAGATCGAGCGCGATGGGCTCAGTCGCCTCCGCCACCATGGTGAGGAGGGCTCGGCCGCTCCAGGCGGCGACCAGCAGCCCGAGAACGCCTCCCAGTGCAGCCAGGAGGACGCTCTCCGTAAGCAGCTGACGGATCAGCCGGAAGCGTGAGGCGCCCAGCGCCATCCGGGTCGCAATCTCCTGCCGGCGTGCCGCCGCGTGCGCGAGCAGCAGACTCGCCAGGTTCGTGCACGCGGCCATCAGCACCAGCGCGACCACGCCCATGAG
>JBOGIV010000012.1:0-10043 GCA_050747925.1 Vicinamibacterales bacterium | reverse complement strand
CCGCTCGCCCCCTCCCGCCCATGAAGACGCGCGTCCGCCCCAGACATCGTCCGAAGTCAGAACCGTGATCTTGAAACGGGTCTGCGTCCGCTCGGCCTTGTCGCGGTTATGCTCGACCAGCGCGGCGGCCGCGGCGAGCGCCGCGATACCGCCTCCCATGATCAGGACCGATCGCTCTTGCGCCATGGCCTACGGCTTGCGCGATCCGGAAGCCCATTTGGCCACGGCGCCCATCCCTAGAACAAAGATCGTCAGCGGCCAGGCCCAAGCCTTACTCATCTCGACGATAAAAGTCAGCAGGTCCATGGGTGCTCCCTCTGGGTTGTAGAGACGAAACCACCGGCCGAGCGCACATTGGCGGAGGACAATCGTCTTGTCAAGCGAGTCGTCGGTCTCCCCGCGTTTTCCGTGGCGCCGAACGTCGTTTGATGGTAAGAGAACCGGCATTCGGCTGGCCACGGCCGCGTGAATGTCTGACACAGACACCTCGGCAACAGCAGTAAGAGACGAGGCTGCTCAGCTGTTTCTGTACGTCGCCGATATGCGCGGGGACCTGCGGAAGGAATTCCTGGGTTGCATGTCCGTCGGCAAGTACGCCGATCGTGTGGCCCTCGAGACGCTGGTGCGCCAGGCCGGCCTGCCGGATGGAGACGCCGCCGGTGCCATGCCCGCCGACGGTCGTCCCGATTCGCGGGCCGTCGCCGCTGCCCTCTGTGCCTTCCTCAAAGCCGCGTCTGCCGGCGACCAACCGGAGCTCCCGCGGTACGTGCCCGACCCGGCCGACCCCAACTACGAGCGAACCCTTGTGGAGTTGGTCAAAGTCGATCAGAAGCTGCGTGCGTCGGCTCGGCAGCCGAAGGCTCTGGAAAGTTACCTGCGGGAGTGGCCGGCGCTCGCCGCCCGTCCGGCGGTCGTCGCCGAATTGCTGCACAGCGAGTGTCTGTCGCGGACGGTGTTCGCGGCTTCGGTGACGCCGGCTGAGCTGGTTCTGCGTTTCGAGGACATCGCGGCGCAGATCGACCTCGACGAGATCGAGCGGTTGGGCCGCCCCGTCGCGCAAGTGCTGAACGCCGGGGTCGCGTCGCGCGGACTCAAAGTGCCGGAGCGCTTCTCGATCGTGCGAGCGATCGGGAAGGGCGGAATGGGACTGGTGTACGAGGCTATCGACCGGCACCGAGGCACGCACGTCGCTTTGAAGAGTCTGCCCAAGCTCGATCCGAACGCGCTCTATCGTTTCAAACGCGAGTTCCGGACATTGGCCGGGATCGCGCATCCGAATCTCGTGCCTCCCTACGAGCTGATCTCCGACGGGAGCGTCTGGTTTTTCACGATGGAGCTGGTCGACGGCATCAACTTCATCTCCCACGTGCGGCCCGCGCGCAATCCCAACCTCGATGGTGAGGCTGAAGCCCAAGGCGGATCCGCACCGCTGGTCAGCGACACGACCGAGATCAGCCCCGCCAATCTCGCCTCGCTCCGGTCGTGCCTGCGCCAACTCGCGGTCGGCGTTTCCAAGCTGCACGCCGAGCGCATCCTCCACCGCGACATCAAGCCGTCGAACGTCCTCGTGCGAGCCGACGGCCATGTGATGATTCTCGACTTCGGCGTCGCCAAGGAGATGTCTGCGGCCGACGTCACTTCCGACGCTCCGAAGGCCATCTCGCCTCCCACGACGATAGCCACCGTCGGAACGTGGACCGGTGACCAAGACGTGGTCGGCTCGGTGCCGTACATGTCACCCGAACAGGCGCGGGCGCAGCCCTTGACCGAGGCCAGCGATTGGTACGCCGTGGGCGCCATCCTGTACGAAGCGCTGACCGGCTCACCGCCATTCACCGGCACCCCGCAGCAGATCTTCGAGCAGAAGCTGTTCGAAGATGTGGCGCCGCCGAACACACGCGCCGAAAGCATACCGGATGATCTCAACGATCTCTGCGTCGCGCTGCTGCAGCGCGATCCCCTCAACCGGCCGTCAGGCGCAGAGGTGCTCGAGCGCGTGTCACCGGGACGAGTGGCCGGCGACGTCCTGGCGTTACGGCCGACCGCGTTTGTGGGCCGCGATCATGAGCTGGCGCTGCTGGCCAACGCGTACCGTGAGCTCGAGGGCGACCGTGCCGTCACCGCGCATGTCCAGGGCCGTTCCGGCGCCGGCAAAACGGCGCTCGTGCAGCGATTCATCAGGTCCTTGCCGGCCGACGTGGTGGTCCTCTCGGGCCGTTGCTACGAGCAGGAATCTGTACCCTACAAAGCGCTCGACAGCATCGTCGATGCGTTGTGCCGGCGTCTGATGTCGCTGCCCGATTCAGCCATCGAAGAGCTGATTCCCGCAGATATCGCGGCACTGGCGCGTATTTTCCCGGTCCTCGAACGTGTCGGTGCCGTCCGCCGAGCGATTCGAGGCCGGCCGGAGATCCCGGATGTGCACGAGCTGCGACGTCGAGCATTCGCCGCGCTCGGCGACATGCTGCAGCGTCTCGGCCGCGCCTCTCGGCTCGTGCTGTTCATCGATGACTTGCAGTGGGGCGATCTGGACAGCGCAGCCCTGCTGATCAGTTTCCTCGACGCGATCGACCCGCCGAAATTGCTCCTCATCGCGTCGTATCGGAGCGAATACGCGACCACGAGCGCTTGCCTCATCGCGCTCCACGCGGCCCGCCAGCGTCAGGTGTTTTTTGACGTCACGGTCGAGCCGCTGCCGTACGAGGAAACCCTGCAATTGGCCACGTTGCTCTTGCCAGAATCTGCTGGAGCTTCGGCCGTTGCTGAGCGCGTCGCTCGCGAGTCGGGCGGAAGCCCATACTTCGTCTTCGAGCTGGCGCAACACGGCGTGCACCACGGAGGAGACCGTGCCGCAGGTGCGCTGGACCTCGACGAGGCGCTTTGGCAACGTGTGCTCCGACTTCCATCCTCGACACGGCACCTCCTGGAAGCGGTTGCGGTCGCCGGCAAGCCATTGCCCGTCCGGATTGCGTGCGGGGCGGCGTTTCTGGGCGACCACTCGATTTCCTCGGTCAGCATGCTGCGAGCCGAGCATCTGGTCCGCACGACGGGCCCGGCGCTCGATGATGAGATTGAGACGTTTCACGACCGCATCCGCGAGAGTGTCTCGCGGCATGTGTTGTCTTCCGCGTTGACGGCCTATCACCGCCAGCTGGCGACCCTGCTGGAGGAAGCGCACCATCCCGACATCGAAGCCACTGCGTCGCACTTCCACGGCGCGGGATTGCTCGACAAGGCGGCGCACCACTACGCCGCGGCCGCCGACAATGCGGCCGCGGCACTCGCCTTCGAGCGAAGCGCCGAGCTCTACGGACTGGCGCTGCACGTCGGCAATGGCTCGGTCGACAAATCGAGGGACTTGCGTCGAAGGCGAGCTGACGCGTTGGCCAACGCGGGCCGAGGCTACGCTGCCGGCCGCGAGTACCAGCGCGCGGCCGAGGGCGGCGAAGAGCGGTCGATCGTCGATCTGCAGTGCAAGGCCGGCTATCAATACTGCGTCAGCGGACACATCGATGAGGGGCGGGAGGCGTTCGCCAAGGTGCTCGCGCATTTCGGCAAACGGCTGCCGCGCACGCGCCGGAAGGCGCTGCTCTCACTGGCGGTCAGACGGCTGGAGCTTCGCCTTCGTGGCCTGGGGTTCACGCCGCGGCTGGAAACGGAGGTGCCGAAACCCGATCTGGAGCGGGTGGACGTGTTCTGGTCGGTTGCAACCGGGATGACGATTGCCGACCCGATCCGCGGCGCCGAGTTTCAGACGCACGACCTGATTCTCGCGCTGCGCGCCGGCGAGCCCTACCGAATCTCTCGCGCGCTCGCGTGGGAGGCCGCCCATGTCTCGATGAACGGCATCCGGCTGAAGCCTCGAAGCGACGCGCATCTCACCGCCGCCGATGCGCTCGCCTCCCAACTGAACCGGCCGCACGCGACGGGGATGGCGCGGATGTCCCGGGGCGTGGCCGCGTACTTCCACGGAGACTTCAAACTCTGCCAACGGTGCTGTCTGGAAGCCGCGGAGATCTTCCGCAACTCGTGCACGGGTGTGTCGTGGGAGCTCGAGACCTGCAACGCCTTCGCGTTCTGGACGCTGTATTTCAATGGCGAATACGGCGAGCTCAAGCGACGATACTCGACGCTCATCGCCGAGGTCCGTGCGCGAGGCGCGCGGCTGGCCGAAGCCGATCTCACGAACTTTGGCGGGCCATTCGTCTGGCTTGCCGACGACGATCCGGACGGCGCGCGGCGCGCCGTCTCCGGCGTCATGGGCGAGTGGTCGCGGCAGGACTTTCAAGTGCAGCACTTCATGACCCTGACCGCGGACGCCCAGATCGATCTGTATTCGGGCGACGCATCCGCCGCGTGGCATAGGGTCGTGGCGCAGTGGGCCGGCGTCGCCGACGCGATGCTGCTGCACGTGGAGATCGTTCGGATCTACATGATGCATTTGCGAGCGCGTTGTGCGCTGGCCGCACTCGACGGGGTCGCCGACCGGGCGGCGCTGCTGCAATCGGCAGACGCCGATGCTCGGCGGCTCGCCCGTGAACGGCCGCCGTACGCGAAGGCACTGGCGACAACCATCTGGGCGGCGCTCGCCTTCGTGAGCGGCGACCGGGAACGAGCCATCACGTTGATCGGCAGCGCGGCCAACGAGCTCGACACGCTCGGCTGGGGAGGCTTCGGCGCCGCCGCACGGCGGCGGCACGGCCAGCTTCTCGGCGGCGACACCGGTCGACGGATCGTTCAGAGCGTCGATGATCTTTTGATGGCCGAGGGCGTCAAGCGTCCCGACAAACTCTCAGCGGTTCACGTCCCCGGGTTTCCAAACGCCTGAGCCGTCTTCGCTCAGCAGCTTCGGCGGGCCACGGCGCTCCACTCACGGTTTGGTCGCCACCACGATCCCGTACGTCCACGACCGCGATCGGAGCGTTCGATACTGCTCGAACGCAGCGCGAACGTTTCGGCCCTGAGTGGCAGAGCGCGCGCCGGTCCGCTCGAGCAACGCGTTGATCGGCATCGCGACCAGGCTGGCTCGATACAGGCGGCGGGACGAAGGCAGCACCTGGGCCGCGATGTCGCGGTACACGACCTTCTGGAATCCCGTCGACTCGAGGCCGACTTGGAAGCCGGACACGCTCGCAAGATTTGGAAGCGCCCAACCCTCGGTCCAGATCTTCAAGCGCTTTTCTTCTTCGTCTTCGAGCTCGTCGTGAACACGAAAAAAATCCGCCACCATCAGGCGACCACCGGGTTGGAGGACACGATGCGCCTCACCGATGAACGCCATCTTATCGGTGCAGTGGCAGGCGCTTTCGAGCGCCCACACGACATCGAACCGATTGTCGGCAATCGCCATCTCGGTGAAGTCCTGCATGCTGAAGCGCACGCCGTGGCCAGCGCGGTGGCTCAGCGCGAGCCGCCTGGCTTCGGCGAGGTGCATCGGTTGAATGTTGAGGCCGACCACCTGCACGTCGAAGCGCTCGGCGAGCCACAAATCGGTTCCACCGACGCCGCATCCGGCATCGAGCACTCGCTCGCCGCGCTGCAGATCAACCGCCTGCGCGCAGGTCTCGATCATGCGCGCTTGCGCGCGATCGTGACGGCTCGCGCGGCCACGCGCGGCCACGCGAAGGCATCGCACGGCCTGGTCTCGACCCCAGCCCGTCCCAGTCGCCGCCGCAAGACCCGCGGCGATGGCCATGACGATCGCACCGCCGGTGCTGAGGGCGGCTTTCAGCGCCGACAGAAACGATGGCGGCTGGTCTGCATTCGGATCGAAGAACCCGAAGTGGATCGACCCGTTTTCATCCGTGCGCCACAGGATCCGGTAATCGTTCCAGCAGTGATCGTAGTACTCGCGCACCGCTCCCCGCGCTGCGCGGTTCGCTGCCGAAGCGCGTTGCAGATGAGGCATGTACATCAGGCTCAGAACCGCCGCGTCACCGAGACTCCGGCGACGGTCAGGCGCCAGTGAACATCGCCGATCAGTTGGCCGGCAGCAGGGTCCGTCAGGCTGACCGCGGCATCAGGCGTGATGAGGTGTGACACGTGCGCGTCGAAGCTCCATCGATTGCTGCCAGCGTAGGTGGCGCCCGCGCTCAGCCAGGTGTGATTCTCCTCGGGAAGACGCGGAGTGCGCGTGGCAGCCGGCACCGGCGCCGTTTCGTAAGCCGCTCCAGTCCTGAAAGACCAGCGGTCGGTCAGCGCGCCCTTCGCTCCCACTGCAACGCGTTTCGAATCACGCCAGTTGGCGGGCTGCTGAATCGTCGGCTGCGCCGGGTTCTCGAACGTCACGCGGAGCTCCTTGAAACTGCTCCACCGCGTCCACGTCGCATCGCCCAGAAGCGTCCAGCGGCGATTCAGATCGTGGGAGGCGCTGACTGACAGCTCATGCGGCATCGGGAGAATCACCTCCGCCTCGGTATCGCTGAACACCCGACCGCCCGCGGTCAGCGCGCCTGCCGCCGCCGGCACGGTGAAATCGGCGGTTCCGCGAAGCGCGTGTTCGATCTGCGAACGGTACGCGATGCCGACGGCCGTGCGCCGAGACGCCTGCCACCTCAAGCCCGCGTTGAAGCCGGCGGCCCAGTCAGAGCCCGTGAATTCAACCTTGCCGTCGTGGCCTTGTGGACTCAGCGGTAGCCCGGACGCGGCGCCGATGGAGCCGAAATCGATCCTGTTCGCGAGGACTGCCTGCGAGCGTTGGACGTCGAGCCCGAACCCTAACGCGACCGCATCGTTGAGCCGCACGGCCAACGCGGGGTTGATGTTGAAAACCGTCAGCGTCGTCTCGGTCGCGTGGTATCTGCCGACCCAGGTTTCCCCGTAGTTCGTGCCCAGCCCGTACGGAGCGTTGAAGCTGAAACCAAAGCGCCATCGGTCGCTGAGTGCCGTCGCGAAGTAGACGTGAGGTACTGCCGCGGTCTTACCTCCATTGCGGGTCTTGTCACCGCTCAGGGATTGACCAAGCAGGCTGCGGGAACCGGAATCGTGAAAATCCAACTGATAGCTGATGATCGGCGCGCCAGCGGTGAGCTGAGCTTCTCCGGGGAGCCACGCGATTGCGGCTGGATTGAACCACACTGCGCTGGCGTCTTCCGCCAGCACCGAGCGGCCCGCATAGCTGCTGCTCAGACCCTTTCCCCCCATCAATTGGATCTTCCAGCCGTCGGCGGCAACATCGCTGGCGGCGAGCGCCAGAAACAGCACGATGCCGAGGTACGACGCAAAGGATCGGGACTGAGGCAATCTCATGGCGTTCCTCGAGTGTGATCAGCCCTTGAACAGGAAGAACAAAGTGGCGACGGAAACCAGCAGGTTCAGGCCCAGCAAGGCCAGCACCAGCCAGTTCGGCACGCCTGTCGGGGCCAGTGGCGCCGGACCGGCCAGCGGAAGCAACAAATCGAGCAGCCGGCAGAGAAGCGGTGGCTGTGTTGGGTCGCCCGCGTATTCGAGGTCGTCCACGGCCTGAAAGGCTTTGAAGAGCTCGGGTTCCTTCAACGCCTGAATCGCGCACGGTGGCTGCGGAGATCCCGTTCGCAGCAGCAGCGCGTTCACCGCCTGTCTGGCGGCCTCGTTCGCTGCCTCCATGCAGGCCAGGTCCGTTTCGGTCGCGACATAGTCTGACGCGACATAGAAGTTGAGAATGTTGGTCCCGGCCGGTGGTCGATGCCTCCGCGAGCCTTTGGTGTTGACGAGCAGCGGCTCGGTGTTTCCAACAACGTTGCCAGCGGGACCCGGTGCGTCGAACTGGATCGCCGGGTCGATGAATTCGGCCATTCGATCGCCGTCCGACAACGCGCCGTTGCCGGCCAGGGACAGGTGCGACTTCAACTGCGCCCAGGTCTCATCGAGAATTTCCTGTCTCGTACACTGCTTGGCGGTTTTGCCGATCGCCACTTTGTTCCCCGGCGTGTCCCAGTCGGAGATGATCGTCGACAGAATGTCCTGCGTCTGACCGTTGTCGTAGCTGGCCCAATCAAACGTCGGGCGCCAGAACTGCCGCTGCGAAATCGAGGTGAGGGCCCACCGTGAATGCGCGTAGATCACATGACCGTGCGCGGCCGAGACGTCACGATTCATGTAGAAGAGGACGCCGTTCATCCACTCGGTCTCGAGCTTGTCAACGCCATCATCGAGAGCGGCCGTTGGTCGGGACAGCCCGGCAGCCCGTTTGAAGGCCGTCGGAAAGAGCTGTGCGTCCGACTTCACGATATCGATTGGGAGCGCGGAGATGTAGTGGTCGCCGGCGTCGCCGACCGTGCTCACATTGCCGGCCTTGTCCTGGACGGTCACGCTGGTCACGCGATTGTTCACCGCATCGAAGGTGATGGCCGTCACGGTGTGTTCTCTGTGAATTGACACTCGTGGGCTTCCCTCGAGCTGTCGGGTCCACGGATCGATCCACGCTTCGTTGGTTGGCGCATTCAGCACCCGATCCGCGCGCTCGCCTCTGATGATGTTCAGGAGAATCTGAACCAGCATCGCGCCAACGGTCAACGTGCTGGCTTTGTCGGGCCGCATCGCCACGAGCGATTGACTGAGTCCTCGAGCCAGAATCGCCTTGTACTGATCGGACTTCAGTTCGGCCTCGATGAAGTCCCACCAGCTGGTCTGCTCATACTGCTCGAGACGCCTCTGGCGGCCGGCGCCGAGAAAGCAGAACACCTTCCTCAGGAACACCCGACCTTCGGCCAATGGGATCTCCAGCGATGGATCTTCGATCAGCGTCCGCAACGCGCCGATCCATTCCTGGAGTGTTTGTGGACGGCTTGCCTGCAGCAGAAACAGCGGCTTCCCCTCTTGTCCGATCGCGATCTCGCGAGCCGCAACCAGGTTCTGGTCGGCGGTCGCGCCCGTCACCGGATCGACGACGATTCGCTTCATCGTGTCGGTGAGATGAAAGTAGAAGCCTGGGAAAAAGCGGAACCCGTGTTCGGCCGGAAGGTCCTTGAGCCCGCCGATTCCTGAACCCTCGTTGTCCATGCTGCGGGCCTTGCCGCCGCAGATCGGATGACGTTCGAACACGACGACGTCGAACTGGCGGTCGGCCAATTCGTGCGCCGCTGTCAGTCCAGCTACTCCGCCACCGAGAACGAAGACTCTGTTCATTGATGCTCCCAAGAGGGGCACGGAGCCAAGGCGAGCCCGTTTGGGTCAGCCGACGCATTATCCTCTGCCTATGGCCCGGTCGACCGATCTCAGCGCCGCCTTCCACCAGCTTCACGAGTCCGGCTGCTTCGTCCTGCCAAACCCCTGGGACCTGGGCAGCGCCCGAGTTCTTGCTCAACTCGGCTTCCGCGCGCTCGCGACGACCAGCGCGGGTTTCGCGTGGTCGATAGGCCGGATGGACAACCACGTTCGCCTGGACGACGTGCTTGCCCATCTGCGCGCGATGAGTCACAGCGTCGACGTGCCCGTGAATGCCGACTTCGAAGGCGGCTTTGCGATTGCGCCCGAGGCGGTCGCGGCCAACGTCACGGCGGCAACTGCGACCGGGATCGCCGGACTCTCGATCGAGGATTCGACCGGGAACGCCGAGAGCCCGCTGTTTGATTTCAACCTGGCGGTCGAGCGCATCGACGCCGCTCGGCGTGCGATCGATCAGAGCGGGACAGGCGTGGTGCTGACCGCTCGTTCCGAAGGCTTCATCGCCGGACGCCCCGACCTCGACGAAACCCTTCGTCGCTTGAAGGCGTTCGCCGAGGCGGGCGCCGACTGTCTGTATGCGCCCGGCATGCGGACGACGTCTGAGATCACGTCAGTGGTTCAGGCGGTCGCCCCCAAACCGGTGAATGTCCTCGTCAACAGCGACTTCGCCACAGTCGCCGAGCTGGCGGGTATTGGCGTTCGAAGGATCAGCGTGGGGGGTGCGCTCGCACGGACGGCCTGGACCGGGTTTCTCCGGGCCGCGAAGGAGATTGCCGAGCACGGGACGTTCGCCGAGATCGGCCGCGCCGTGTCGAGTCGCGACATCCAGCACTACTTCAGCGACTAGAGGGTGTCAGACACCGTTCCAGAATCTGCGTACCCGGGAGAAATCCGTGCCG
>JBOGIV010000011.1:0-11762 GCA_050747925.1 Vicinamibacterales bacterium | reverse complement strand
TCGTCAGTGTGGTCCTGAAGAACGCGCACGCGTACACCGTGAGGATCGCCTCATGGTCGGCGCGCGGCATGGGCGCCGCACCGGATAAGCGATCCGGATTCACCCATTCAGTATTGAAGAAGTTGTGGTTGGCCTCGTGAATGTACAACTGCGACTTGAACGGCGTTGGCACGGCGCGATCGTAGAACACCGCGCCGAAGTTCTGCCGCACATCGCCGTCGCCGGCGGGCAGAATGGTCATGAACGCGAAGCTGCGAGGCGTACCGCTGGAGGCACCGTTGCTGGTCGGCGCCAGGCTCAGCACGGCTTTGAATGTCGCGCCGGCAGCGGCTCTCGATCCGGTGAGCTCTGGGACAAGGAGCACGGCTTCGCCGCCGCGCGAGTGGCCGAGCAGACCCACCTTGTCGAAATCCAAATGCCCGCCGAAGATCTGATGGCCGCCGGAGTCGAGCGACTGGAAATGCCTGATCGCCGCTGCGATCAATTCCGCCCGCTCCGTGATGTTCTGCGGGCTGTTACCTTCGCAGTTGGTTTCGTTGCAATCCACGGACACCGATGCGATGCCCAGTCGGGCCAGGCGCTCCTGCAGGTAGACGTAGCCCAGGTGGTTGGAGATTTTCACGGCCCCGGCCGGCCGGCCAGGCGTGTTAGGGCAGAACTCGGCGGCCCGGTTGGCCGGGTCGTGGAGAACAGGATGATTGCCATGGGCCATGAAAACAATCGGTACGCGCGTACCCGCGCTGTCGTTGAAGTTCTGGTTTGAGCCGTCGGTGGTCGCAGGATAGAACGCGTTACCGCGAACCTTGAGGGTTCGTCCGGTGGATGTGGTGATGTCGACGGCCGAAAAGTCCACCGTACCTGCTTGGGTCACTTCGGGCCCGGTCGGATCGCCCGACGCCGATGGCGTGAGGGCGCATTTGGCAACCTTTGGCGGCTTCTTTGGTTTGTCAGGTCCTGTGGGCAGCTCGCACACTTGCGGCTGGGCATTCGCGAGCACACGCAGCGGCGGCGCCTCGCTGAAATCGCCTTCGACCGGCAATTCACAGCGGCCGGCCTTGCCCGTCTTGATCAACACGAACGTCGCCCACGCTCCGCGAAGAGCGCGGTCCATGCGTTGTGGGTCTTTACGGATGCCGTGATGCTTCGGCGGATCGCCGCCTTTGAACAAAATGGTCGGCGGCTGCGAAGCGGTGAAGTCTCCAGGCTCGAGAATCACCGCCGCGTCCTCGCCCTTGGGGATCAGCAGCCAGCGCGCGGTGCCGTGTCGCGCACTCAGCTCAGCGGCCTTCTTGAGGTTGTCGCCGAATATCCCGGCCAGCTCGCCTGCCTTGATCGCGCTCAGCATGCCCACGGCGTCCGTGCGCGCGTCGGGCGGGCCCTTCGACATTCGGATCAGCGAGAACTGCGCATCAGGATCGATGCGCTCGTCGATGACGGCGTTGGCCGGAAACGCCGGACCGAGACTCGGTGGCGTGGGACCAGGCAATGGCGTCGGCGGCACCGGAGGCAGCGGCAACGGCGGAATCGGTATCGGTGGAACCGGCGCCGGAGGCGCTGGAGGAATGGGCGGCAACGGCAAATGTCCACCGGCGGCTTGGTCCAGTGCGGCCCATGTCTTGGGACCGACGATGCCGTCCCATTCTTTGGGCGTGTTGGGAAACGCTCGCTGCTGAAAGCCGATGACGGCCTTTTGCGTTTTCTCGCCGAAGTTTCCGTCATCCACCAGCGGACACGCTGGAAGTCCCGGCAAGCCTTGCGCGATCTCACGCGTGTGAACGATGTTGAGCTTTGCCTGCGCTTCACGCACCGACGGCCCCTGGGATCCGCGTCGAATGGTCGGCCGGCCGGCGCTTTCGGTCAGCTCCGCGGTGCTCGGCTCGATCGCTTCCGCTCCCACTGCGACTCGGCGCGCGCCTCGCGTGCGCGCAGACGTCCCGCCTCGCGGCCTGCGATCGGTGTCAGGTGGTGGTTCGGGTTCGCGGGCCGGCTGACTGCCCGCCACGCGATCCAGGTGCGCGATCGTGTCGGGTCCGATCGTGCCATCCCACTTCGCAGGATCCGGGAAGACCTGCTGTTGAAAGTCGGTGACCGCCAGTTGCATGCGCTGACTGAAGTGCCCATCCTCCGGCAGCGGACAGCCGGTCAGTCCAAGCAGGCCCAGCGCCACCGAGTCCGCATGCACACGATTCAGCTTTCGCTGCGCCTCGCGAACCGCATCGCTCCGCATTCCCACGGTCAGCTTAGGCGTCGCTGCACTGGCTGCGCTCGGAACCGGCTCGCTGGGGAAGAACGGCGCCGCTTCATCGGACTCGGCGATCACGCCAGACGATGGAGTCGGGCGTAGCAGCGTCGAATCATGCAGCACGTTGCCACCGGCGTCCGACAACCGCCGCGCAAAGCGGTGATCCATCGTGTGCGCCAGCGGCCCTGGCTCGACCACGTGCACGTACCAGCCCGCGGGAGGACTTGGATATCCCTCCCCGCGGAGGTTCGCGTCGGGCAGCCGCTCGTACCAATAGAGGCCCGGTGAAGCGACGACGGCCACGTGTCCCCACTTCTCGCCAAGCGCGACGCGCACGAGCAGGTCGCCCGGTTGGGGCTCCACCCGGGTTCCCGATTGACCCGGCATCGCGATCATCGCGAAGCGCGGCGAATACAGATCGCGAAGCGCGACTCGCGAGCGGAACCGATCGGGTTGAGCCAGCGTGTTGAAGAGCGTGGTCGCCGATGGCATGAGCCCGGTCAGTCCGAAACGGTCCCCCATACCGCCATCGCCCTCTGTATAAGCCGACTCGGCGCTAGCGGCTTCATCGAGCACCGCCTCCAGCCATGAAGCGGACGAGGCGTACCCGCCGGCGTGCGCCTCGGCCGCAAGCAGCACTTGCTCACCAAATGTCAGCGGCGGCAGGTCACCCATCGCCACCAGCAATGGAGGTTCCGCAACCGCCGTGCCCGTCAACGGCGGCTCGGCAACGGCGGTCGCAACCGTCATCAGAGGCTCAGCAACCGCAACGGCGCTCGGCGTCGCCGCGGAAGGTAACGGACTCGGAGCGGCAGCGGGCATCGGTGCCTGAACCGGAGCGGCGGGCGCGGGTGTGCCTCCCAGAGGGACAGAAAATGCCAACGGCGAGCCTGCGCCGCCAATTGGAACCGACAAGCCGGGCGCGCCCCCACCGATCGGAATCTGAAACTGAAACGGCAACGGCCTCGGCCGGCGGTCGCGGCGGAACCGTTGCCGAGAGCTGTCGTCCTTGCTGGCCTCGATCAGATCTTCGGTCGGCCACGAGTCCGCCGTTTCGTCCGATTCAGTGGGGTAGATCCACTCCGTGGCCGGCGTCCATTGCGGTTCGGTGCTCTCCCATTCCTGTTCCTGTTCTGCTGCCTCGATCTGGTTCGCGAATTCTGGTTCTGTCGCCTCAACCTGGTCGGCGTACTCCACCTGTTCGCTCGTGTCGATCGTCTCCCCTTCGAGCGTTTCGTCGTGTTCAGCCATAGCGTCGTCCTCGAGTGCAACGAGTTGATCCGCGTCGGGTGGCGCCTCGCCCACGATGCGGGCGACCTTTGCTGTTGAACGATGAACGGGCGCTGCCAGGGTGACCTCGCTCAATCGGGCGGCGTTCACCGCCGCCTCCGTATTCAAGTAGCCGCTGCCCAGCCGCAAGCGTTCGGAGACTGTGGCGCTCGCTGGGACGGGGTCCGCGCCCGCCAACAGCAACCGCCGGGTTTCCTCTATGAACAGCGGGCGGCCGGCGGCTTCGAACATCAGGGCGATGGTGCCCGTCACGTGAGGGGCCGCCATACTCGTGCCCGACATGCGGGCGAGGCGCGATCGCGGAAGGTCGTCATCGTGGCCGCCCGACCGCGCGGCCAGCACGCGAACACCCGGCGCGACGACGTCGGGCTTTTGACGTCCGTCGCGGGTTGGCCCCGAGCTCGAGAACCCGGCGAGCGGCCGCTCGTCGGCGTGAGCGTCATACGCACCCACCGCCAGCGTCCGCAGGCCGTTGCAGATGGTGCCGGTCGTGCTCGTCGAATCGCTGTCCCGATCGGCGAATCGCGCCTGACACTTCTTGCACGCGGCGTCGCGCTCGACCCAGGCATGAAAGCGGCCATCTGCCACGTCGTCGCCGAACAGCATCACTTCCCATTCGCCAGCGGGCGCGGTCGGATAGAGCACGAGGAGCACCTGGTTGTCGCCGTTGTTCGGATCGCCGAGGCGATGGTAGAGATTCCCAACCACGGTGTTTGCGATCGTCAGGTGTGCGTGCGTACCCGGCCCGACTTCCATTTCGGGCGTCCCGTCGGGTCCGCGCACTCTGACGCGCAGGCGATCGACGCCCGGGTACCACAGGTCCAGTTCGTTCGGCGTGCGATCGGCCGCGTCCGTGATCAGGTGAAGCGTGCGTTGCGCACCCGGCCGTAGCATCCCCTGCGCGTGGATGGAGCGGTCGTAGTAGTTGCCCGTGCTCTGCACGATGGCCCGGCCCGGCGCGCCGAGAAGAAACGCGTCCATCCCTTGCTCGGTCAACGTTGTGCCCGTGTGATCGCCCGCCTGTCGCCCCAGGCTGGCATTGATCACGACGGGAGCGGCGCCCGCCAGGCGAGCGATGAAGTCAAAGGCTTCGAGTAACGCGACCGAGTCGCCCAGCAGCGTTGGGCCTTCCGCGGTGTACGTAGACAAGTGAACGAAGATCAGCTTCGCCTCGGGCGCGACGCCTCGTGGTCCGCCTGCCCGTCCATTGCCACTTGAGATCCCCAGCGTGTGCGTGCCGTGCGCACCGCCACCACGATCCGACTTCGCGGGGTTGTACCCGAGCGCCGCATACGGGTCGGCCTCGGTGAGCGCGCGATCGATCTCGCTGGCGTCGTAGATGCGCCCGTAGCCGTATCGATTGGGCCGCTGTGCGCTGTGTGGCCCGCTCTGGTCCCAGAGCCCCAGCAGTCGCGTGCGGCCGTCGACGTGGCGGAAATCGGGATGCGCGAAGTCAATGCCCCAGTCGATGTGCGCGATGACCACGCCTTTACCGGTGGGGAAGTCGCCGACGGGCCGGCGCTCGTCGCCGGCACTGACATCGGTGTCTACTTCACCAGCTTCCTCTTTTTGCCCGCACGAGCACGGCGTCGGGCCATACAGCCGCGCTGCCTTCATGCTGCGAACCGGCGCTTCGCCACGCACGAGCGGAATGTCGCCTCGACGGAGGCGGCACGTGACGATGGGACCGAACTGCACCACGATCCGGACGTGTGCCGGGAGGGCCACCGGATCGGCCAGGCGCAGAATCACCGCCACTTCGTCGTCCGGCTGACCCTCGGCTAGTAGCTCGTTCAGCGAGGGATCCACGGCGGCCCGCGATCAACTCTTCTGTGGCTTCGGGCGCGACGACGCCAGTTCCTCGACCTTGGCGAGCGTCCGCTTGGTCACCACAAGAATTTCGTCTTCCTTTTGCGACTCGCTCGGCTCTGCCTCAGGCGGCGGAGTCTGCGCGACGACGAGATCCACGTCGCTCTGCTGGCGCACGAGCTTTCCGGCATCGGGCTCCTGTTGCAGCACCAAGTCCGGATCGCTTTCGCTGGTGTAGTGGATCGACGCCACGGGTCGAAGTCCGGCGTCGGCGACGGTCTTGGTGGCCTCGTCCACAGGCGTGCCGACCACGCCGGGAACGGCAACCATCACCGGGCCCGAGACCGGCGGACGCCGAGGGAAGTCGTTGGGCCGGGTCCTGCCCGCCACGATGATGGGCAACAGCAGACCTGTCGGACCTCCGACGATCCCCGCGCCCATGGCAGCGGCGAGCGCTTTCTCTTTCGCGACTCTCCGCTGGTGCAGGAGCACGAGCGAGAACACCACGTTCATCGTGTCGAATCTCATGGCGAGCTCCGTTGGCTAGGGATTGAGCGCACCGGACAGCGCCAGCATGGCGATGAGGCCGGTGCTGCCGCCACCCAGTCCGCCCAGCAGCCCGCCAGACGACTGAGCGGGAGCGCCCGCGGCGTGCGGATCGGCGCTGACGTCGTTGCCGAGGAGAAGCATCGGCGCAAAGGCGGCGATCGGGCTGCCCGGAGCCAGCAACGTCAGGAGCGGCATGAGTGCGCCGGCTTCGCGCGTGGCCTGCAGGTCTTTGCGAACCGCGAGGATGTCGCGCTTGCGATCGGTGAACTCTTTCCGCAAGCCCGACGTAAAGCGCGCCTGCTCGGCGACGATGCCTCGAGTGCGGCCATCGACGGTCTTGATGGCGTTGGAGTTCACGTTGATCTGCTGGCCCACTCGCGCGAGTGCCGCCTGCAGTTGCGCCTGTGTGACGGTAGAGGTGTTCGGACGCGGCTGATACGCGCTGCCGCGCGGTGCCGTGCCTACCGGTCGTGGGGCCGGCCGCCGTGAGGGGCGGCGCCGGGCCTCGTCGTAGGCTTCGTCGAACGCTTCGTCGTAGGCCTCGTCGTAGGCTTCGTCATAGGCTTCACCTTCGCTGATTCCGTAGATGCCGTTCATGCGTCTCCCTACCTTTCGTCGGCTGTTTTCGTCGTCGTGTCCGTGCGTGTGGAGTGGTCGTACGAGCGGGGAACAGGCTGGCTACGGTCCCGCGCGCGATCGAACGCGCGCGCCCGGCCATAGGCGGGAAGGACGTATTTCCTGAACGCTCTTGGCTCGGGCCGCCGTGAGCCCGGCACTCCGCGCCCCGCGCACTCGTCACAAAGAGGGTCCTCGCCGAAGCAGATCGCGCACGCGCCGGTGGCGGCGGCCAGCGCCTGAGTGCGGGCGCGCAGGACGCCCATCTCCTCATACAGCGCGTCCACTGCCTGCTGGACGTTGCGCACGTCTGTCTGCAGGTCGATGGCGGGCTCGCCGCCTTCCATCTCGGGCGAGATGGTCGATGCGTGATGGTCGTCGAGCGCGGACTGCTGCTGTTGCCATTCAAGAGCGCCGGCTTCTCGAAACTGGCGCTGTTGTTCGAGGATGCGAAGCAGCAATCGTGCACGAGGATCCCCCTGGGCCTCGAGCTGCGCCTTGACAATCGCGAACGGATCTACCGGCTGCGAGCCGTCGAGGGCGCTGTTGAGGGCCGACAGCCACGGATCGTCCGAGACCGCCGTGTCAGGCATACGCGAGATCCTCACTCCACTCATCGAAGCTCTCGGTGACGTCCTCGCCGTAGTCTTCCGAGAAGTCTTCGACGGACACATCGGTCAGCGCCTCGTACTCGAACTCGGACTCCATTGCTTCCATGGCGTCGTAGTAGGCGGACTCGTCAACTTCGTCGACGGCTTCGGCCGCGAGCTCGTCGTTCACGATCTCAGCGGTCTCGAGGTAGAGCGACACCGCCTCTGAGAGGCGCTCGGCCTGCGCGACATTGAGCAGCTCCCACACGCGCACGGCGCGATCGCGGTCGAGCGCTGGATCGCCAACGAACTCGCCGGCTTCGCCGGTCATATACTGCAACTCGGCTTCGGCGCCGTCGCCGAGCGCCGCCGCTTCGGCTGCGGCCTCCTTGGCCAGTAGTCCCATCAGGTTCGGGATGGCGGCAACCGGCACGGGCGTCTGCGCCGATCCAACGGGGACGGACCTGCGTCCCGCCTTGCCCAGCGCCATCGCCGCGAGCGCCTGCATCGTCTCCGGACGCTGCAGGAGACTGAGCAACTGCGTACTTGGGTTGCCTCCGCCGAACAAGCTGGTCAGCGCGCCAGCCGCCGAGCCTGCTCCGCCTTTACCGCCGCCGAGCAGTCCGGCGAGCGCGCCAAGATCCAGGCCGCCCTTGCCTCCACCGAGCACGCTGCCGAGCGCGCCAAGCGCCCCGCCCTTTCCGCCGCCGAGCACGCTGCCGATTGCGCCGCCCACGCCACCGGGAAGCGCGCTGCCGAGCGCACCGAGGGCAGTCCCAGCGGCGCCCTTCAGTCCTTTGCCGCCGGCAAGATCGCTCACGATGGAACTGGCGGCGCTGCCGACTCGCCCGAGAGGACTGAACTGACTGGCCACACCGGTGACGCCTTTGAGAACGCCTCCGACGTCCTTCGCGGCGCCCGTGCCGTATTTGCTCAAGCCAGCGCCCGCTCCGCCCAGCGCGGCGCCGCCGATGATGCCGACGGGTCCCAGCGCGGCTCCTGCCAGCGCGCCCTGCAGGGCGCCACCGCCAACTTGCGCGACGACCGGCGCGGCTTTCTGGGCAAACTTTCCGACGTCCTTCGCTGCCGACGTGAAGGCGCGTCCCACGTCGTCGAAGATCCCTTCGAGGTACTCCTCGTACCGTTCAGCGGCGCCGTCACCGTAGTCGGCGTCCATCCACTGCTCGATTTGGAGGTTCGACAGGGACGCGTACTCGGGCGCGAGCACCTGCCTGAGGTACGGATAGCGTGTCATCTCCTGACCAATAGGCATCGAGGCGGTGTAGGCGTGCATGTCGGCTCCGCTAGCTGGACGGTTTGGTCTCGATGCGATCGGCGTCGTGGCCCGGGCGCGAGCGGCCAGCCACGAACTCCTCCGCCTCACGGCGTGCTGCCGCGTTGAGCGAGAAGATCGGGTCGCTGCTCGTGGACTCCATCTTAATGAGCCATCCCACGGACACGAGCCATTCGAGCGCGTCGCTCACGTGCGCCACGTGGCGGTAGATTGCTTCATCGAGCAGGCGGAACCCCGCGATGCCATGCAGGTCGTCGGCGGCGTTTGGATTCCGGAGGAAGTAGCTCATGATCTCGATCGCAAGTTCGCGTTGGGCCCGCGGCTTCCCGTTCATGGACACGTCTCGTGGACCTTCCAGCGGGCTCTGCAAGCCGATGACCATCGCGGCTGGGCGCGCGCCGACGCGATTGCGCCGGAAATCGTTGAGCGAGCGTCGGCCTCTTCACGACGCGATCAGCCAGATGGGCTCGTGAAGTCCCACCTCCAGGAGGGAACGCGTGAATTCTCAAACCTTGTTATGAGGTGCGGGTGGGACCTGTTCGTCCCACACCGGGACGCGGTGATGGCAGTCCCATCGCGGTCCGGTCAACGTTCAGCCGCTTGATCATGCGGCCGAAGACGCGACGGTCTTTGCCGGCCTCTTCCGCGGCACGCGTGACGTTGCCGTGATGACGGCGCAATATCTCTTCCACGTAGCGCCGCTCGAAGGCATTCAGGGCAAGGGCACGGGCGTTTCGAAAGCTTCCCGGTACGCTCGCGGCCGGCGCCAGATCTCGGTCCGGCATCAAGTGCGCCGGGAGGATCTGCGGTCCTTCGCAGAACACGACGGTGCGGCGGATGAAGTTGTAAAGCTCTCGCACGTTGCCGGGCCAGTCGAGAGACGTGAGCAACTGGACGGACGAAGAGGCGAGACGCTTTGGCCGGCAACCCATCTCCGCGCAGCACACCTCGAGAAAGTGCTCCGCCAGAGCGGGGATGTCTCCGCGCCGATCGCGCAGCGGCATCATGTGGATCCGCAGCACGTTGATCCGGAAGAACAAGTCGCGGCGGAACGTTCCGGCTTCGACGGCTTGGTCGAGGTCCTTGTTCGTGGCGGTCACGATTCGCACATCGGCCTTGACGAACCGCTCTCCTCCCAGCGCCTTGTAGGTGTGGTCCTGCGCGAGCCGCAGGAGCTTGGCCTGCGCGTGGAGCGACAGGGCATCGATCTCGTCAAGAAACAATGTCCCGCCTTCTGCCACCGCGACGAGACCCTTCTGCGATCGATGGGCGTCGGTGAACGCGCCTCGTTCATGACCGAACATCTCGTTCTCGAACAAGTGATCGGGGAGGGCGGCGCAGTCCGCGCACACAAACGGCAGGCCGCTGCGCCGGCTGAGGTGGTGGATCGCACGCGCACACAGCTCTTTGCCCGTACCCGTCTCTCCGGTGACCAGGACCTCGCAGTTGGTGCGGGCCGCGAGCGGAATGTGCGCCACCTGCCGTACGAAGGCCGCGTCCGCGCCCACGAGATTGGCGAGACCGTGCGCGAAGTTCAGTCGTGCTCGAACGGTCGCTCCGGCTTCACGGCCCTGGCCGAGGATCCGGGTGATGCGATGTCGAAGCTCGGTGGGTCGGACGGGATAGAGCACGAAATCGTCAGCGGCCGACAGGCACTGCTGCAGGAACGTCCGATCCGCATCCGGCGGTAACGCCACGATGGTGACCGATCCCCGTGGATCGGAACGCAGCCACGCAAACAAATCGAAGAGCTTCGACTCTGCGGGCGCGGCGGCGGCGACGATGACGTCAGCGGGAGAGACACGGTAGGTCTCGACGGCAAAGGTGTGCCAGTGGGTGCGCTCGACGATCCACGGCTCGTCGGCCAGCGGCGGGCGAGCGAATGTCTCGCCAAGCGCGGTCGTCGCCCCGTCAATCACCAGCAGCCTTGGCATGGGAACGTCCCGCTGGTTTTGGGAAAAGGCTCGAAACGCAGAATCTGCGGGGGACGCAGATCAGACTTCACGCAGCGAGCCGGCGTGTTAAAACGCCGACAGTCTATACCATGTGTGATCGCCGCATCAAGTTTCTGCGTCGGGCGCGCCGCCGCGTCACCGCGGTAAGATCCCCGTTCCGGTTGGCGCGCTCGGCCGCGACGATCTGCACGCCGTCGGGCAGATGCGGCGCGTAGTTCACCTCGTCCACCTGATTCTGAAAGCGCGCGTAGACGTAGATCTGCGACGCCGGGATGCCGACGCCGGTGAGCTGGCGCACGAGGTCGGCGACGATCTCGTACGCCGCTTAGTGCGCAGAATCCGGAATTTGATCTGCTGATCAAAGGGGGTCAGGTGATCGATCCGAAGAACGGGATCAACGCCGTCATGGATGTCGCGGTCGCGGGCGGCAAGGTGGCCCTCGTGGCGGCCAACATCGCCAATGTTCGAGCGCGAGAGGTCGCCGGCGCCAGCGGCTTCTACGTCACGCCAGGTCTCATCGACATCCATGCGCATGTGTTCTGGGGTCACGACGAGGAGTCGCAGTACAGCGACGGCTACAGTGCCGTCCAACCCGACAGCCACTCGTTCCGGGCGGGACAGACGACCTTGGTCGATGTCGGTGGCGCAGGGTGGAGAAGCTTTCCGAAGTTCAAACAGCAGGTCATCGACCGCTCACAAACGCGCGTGCTCTCCTTCCTCAATATCGCGGGATCCGGCATGCGCGGCGGCCCTGTCGAGCAGAATCTCGCCGTCATGGACGCGAAGCTGCCGGCGATGCGGATCCGCCAGCACCCGGATGTGATCGTCGGCGTGAAGGTCGCCCACTACACTGGTCCGGAATGGGATCCCGTGACTCGGGCTGTGGCAGCCGGTCGCGAGACGAATGTGCTCGTCATGGTCGATTTTGGAGGCCATACACCGCCGCTGTCGCTCGAAGATCTGCTGATGAAGCACCTGCGCCCGGGCGACATCCTGACGCATACCTACGCGAGCGTCAGCGGGCGCGTGGCCATCGTGGATGACAACGGAAAAGTCCGGCCGTATGTGTGGGACGCGCGCAAGCGAGGCGTCATCTTCGACGCGGGCCACGGCGGCGGCAGCTTCGTGTTTCGGCAAGCGGTCCCCGCCATGGCGCAGGGATTCCATCCCGACGTGATCTGGCCAGCGGCCTGATTCATCTGGCGATTCTCGTCGTCAGCGGCGGTTCGTGGGAGGGGCCGCTGTCATTTCGAAAGCCGGCGACCTTCGGCTTGTCGTTCGGGCTGACCCTGATCACCACCGTGTGGATCGTGCCGTTCTTGAGGCTCGGGCCGCGAGCTCGCTCGGTCCTTGTGGCCGCGTTCACCATTGCAAGTGTGCTCGAAACGGCGTTGGTGTCGCTGCAGGCCTGGCGTGGC
>JBOGIV010000010.1:0-12954 GCA_050747925.1 Vicinamibacterales bacterium | reverse complement strand
CTTCGTAATCTAGCCAAGCCAATAGAGTCATCAGCACCCCGAGGGACTCAGCCGCGGAGGCGCACAGGCGGCTCTAGCCCGAACTATTCATGAGGCCCATAGTTCGCACTTCTGGCTTCGACTCCGGCTCCCAGAACAAGCCTTCGCTCAGGGCTAGCCCTGAGCAAGGCGCGCCAGCGCCGCGTCGAAGCCGGCGTCCCTTATCCACCCGGCGCATTGTTCACTTGTGGCACTGCGCTCGTGAATAATGCGGGCTAGGGCTCGCATAGATTCAAATCTCTGAGTCTCGGTGTCTCGGGTGGCAACGTACGTGAACGTGTCCTTCAAACGGTAGCAAGGCTGGGCTCGTAAGCGAGCGCCGGCCGCAGCCAGCGTTCGATCTCAGCGACGCTCATGCGCTTTCGCCGAGCGTAGTCTTCAACCTGATCCAGACCGATGCGCTGAATGTTGAAGTACTTCGCCTGCGCGTGGTTGAAGTAGAGACCGCTCACCGCCGCCACCGGCGTCATGGCGAACGACTCGGTGAGGCGCAGCCCCACCTTCTCCGCGTTGAGGAGATCGAACAGACGGCGCTTCTCACTGTGATCGGGACACGCCGGATAGCCGAACGCGGGTCGAATGCCGCGGTAGCGCTCATCGATCAGGTCGTCGTTGGTCCAGTGTTCGACAACACCCCAGTCGCGCCGGGCCTGAGCATGGAGATACTCGGCAAACGCCTCGGCCAGCCGATCCGCGAGCGCCTTGACGATGATGGCGGAATAATCGTCGTGCTGCGCTTCGTATCGATGGACGAGCTCGTCAACGCCAAGCCCAGCCGTCACCGCGAACGCGCCAACGTAATCGCGCACGCCGCTCTCGATTGGCGCGACGAAATCGGCGAGCGATCGATTGGGCTTTGAATCGGCGATCGCTTCTTGTTGCCGCAGCATCGGGAAACGCGCGATCTCGGACGGGTTCAGTATCTCGGGCGGGTCTAAAGACCCGCCCCTACGCGCCTCCGATGCCGCCTGGCTGCCGACTCCTGGCTCATACAGCACGACGTCGTCGCCGTCGCTGTTTGCAGGCCAGAAGCCGTAGGCGCCGCGCGCTCGTAAGAGCTTGCCGCTGACGATCTGCGAGAGCAGCTTCTGAGCGTGCCCGTAGAGATCGCGAGCGGCTGCGCCTTGCTGCGGGTGATCGAGGATGGCAGGGAAGCGGCCCTTCAACTCCCAGGCTGCGAAGAAGAATTGCCAGTCGATGTAGGGGACCACGTCGGTCAGCGGCGGGTCCACGGTTCGCGAGCCCGTGAACGCCGGCGTCGCCGGCGGATCGGCGCCGAGATCCAACTGCAGCCGATTGGCGCGGGCTCGAGCGAGTGTGAGCATCGGCCGATCCTTCCGGCCGGCGTGCTGCTCGCGAAGTCGAGCCTGCGCTGCGCGGTTCGTTCGATCGAGCCCGGGCTTCTGCTCGGCGCTCAACAGACTCGACACGACATCCACGACGCGGGAGGCGTCGGGAACATGGACCGTCGGCTGTGAATACGCCGGGGCGATCTTCACCGCCGTGTGTTGTGGGCTCGTGGTCGCGCCACCGATGAGGAGCGGCAGCGTCATGTGCCGCCGTTCCATTTCCGATGCCACGTACACCATCTCGTCGAGCGATGGCGTGATGAGGCCGCTTAGACCGACGATATCCACGTGACGGTCGACCGCCTCCTGCAGAATGCGATCGCACGTCACCATCACGCCGAGGTCGATCACCTCGTAGTTATTGCAGCCGAGGACGACGCCGACGATGTTCTTGCCGATGTCGTGGACATCGCCTTTGACAGTGGCCATCAGCACGCGACCCTGGCGGCCACGCGTGACGGTCGCGTCGCCTGAAGCGAGGCGAGCGGCTTTCTCAGCCTCCATGAACGGTTCCAAATGGGCGACGGCGCGCTTCATCGCTCGCGCGCTCTTCACGACTTGCGGCAGAAACATCTTGCCCGCACCAAACAGCTCGCCAACCACTTTCATCCCGTCCATCAGCGGGCCTTCGATCACCAGGAGCGGGACGCCGTACTTCTGACGCGCCTCTTCCGCGTCCGCTTCGATGAAGTCCACGACGCCGTGAACCAGCGCATAAGACAATCTCGCCTCGACCGTATTCTCGCGCCACCTGAGGTCGTGCTCGCGTTTGGTGCCCGCCCCTTTCACCGATTCGGCAAACGTCACCATCCGCTCGGTGGCGTCCGGCCTGCGGTTGAAGATGATGTCCTCGACGTGCTCGAGGAGATCGGCCGGGATGTCCTCGTAGACGACCAGCTGGCCGGCATTCACGATGCCCATGTCCATGCCCGCCTTGAGCGCGTGATACAGGAACGCGGAGTGGATCGCTTCGCGGACCACGTCGTTGCCGCGGAACGAAAAGGAGAGGTTACTGACCCCGCCGCTGATCTTCACGCCCGGACAGCGGTCCTTGATGATGCGCGTCGCCTCGATGAAGTTCTTCGCGTAGTCGTTGTGCTCTTCGAGGCCCGTCGCGATCGCCAGAATGTTGGGGTCGAAGATGATGTCGGATGGATCGACGCCGGTCTGCTCGGTGAGCAATCGATACGCACGCGAACAGATCTCCACTTTCCGCGCGACCGTGTCGGCCTGGCCCCTCTCGTCGAACGCCATCACCACGACGGCGGCGCCGTATCGGCGCACGAGCTGGGCCTTGTGAAGAAAGTCGGCTTCGCCCTCTTTTAGGCTGATCGAATTGACGATCGGCTTACCCTGAACGCACTTGAGGCCAGCCTCGATGATGGACCACTTCGAGCTGTCGACCATGACCGGAATGCGCGCGATCTCCGGCTCGGTGGCGATGTAGTTGAGAAATGCAGTCATGCACGCTTCCGAGTCGAGCATGCCTTCGTCCATGTTGACGTCGAGAACGTTGGCGCCGCCGCGCACTTGATCGAGCGCCACCGTCGCCGCGCCCGCCCAGTCGTTCGCCCGCACCAGCCGCGCAAATTTCCGAGAGCCCGTCACGTTGGTCCGTTCGCCAATCATCTGAAAGTTGGAGTCGGGGAGGATGACCAACGGCTCGAGGCCCGAGAGGCGGGTAGGGCGGGTGGGGCTGGTGGGGCCGGTAGGGAGAGCGCTGGTCGCGCCGAAGCTTGCCGTGTGCTCCGGCGCGGCGAGCGTAGGCGGAAGCGAAGGCGGGTCTGCCGTGTGTGGTTTGGCCGTGATTCTGGGCGGTAGATCCTTTACCGCCTGCGCGATGGCCCTGATGTGATCAGGAGTCGTTCCGCAGCAGCCGCCGACGATGTTGACGAATCCGCTGGCCGCGAAATCTTTGATGAGCGCGGCGGTCTCGTCAGGCAGCTCGTCGTACTGACCGAACGCGTTGGGCAAGCCGGCGTTTGGATAGCAGCTCACGTAGCCGGAGACATTGCGAGACAGGTCCGCAATGTACGGCCGCATCTCGCGCGCGCCCAGCGCGCAGTTGAGGCCGACGCTGAACGGCTGCGCGTGCTCGATCGAGATGTAGAACGCGTCGAGCGTCTGACCCGACAGCGTGCGTCCGCTACGGTCGGTCAGCGTCGCCGACATCATCACCGGCAGGCGGGTGTGCTTCTCGTCAAAGACTTCTTCAATTGCCGCGATCGCGGCCTTCGCGTTCAACGTGTCGATCTGCGTCTCGACCAACAGAAGATCCACGCCTCCATCGATCAGGCCGCGAGCCTGTTCGGCATACGCCGCGCGCATCTCATCGAAGGTGATCGCCCGGGCCGCCGGGTTGTTGACGTCCGGCGAGATCGACAGCGTCTTCGTGGTCGGCCCCATCGCGCCGGCGACAAAGCGAGGCTGCTCGGGCGTGCGCGCGGTCCACTCTTCAGCGACCCGCCGCGCCAGACGCGCGGCCTCGAGGTTCAGCTCGTAGACGAAGGCCTCCATCTGGTAGTCGGCCTGGGACACTGCGGTCGCGTTGAACGTGTTGGTCTCGATGATATCGGCGCCGGCCACCAGATACTCCGCGTGGATCCCCGCGATGGCCCCTGGTTGGGTGAGGACGAGGACATCGTTATCGCCCTTCAGATCGTGCGGATGGTTGCGGAACCGGTCGCCGCGGAAGTCGGCTTCCGACAGCTTCAGCCGCTGCACCATCGTCCCCATCGCGCCATCGAGGATGAGGATTCGCTTCGCGAGCTCACGATCGAGCGCAGTCGTGTCGGTCATCGTTTACCTTCGCCCTCAGTTTCTTTCTTCATTCTTCTGTCTTCTTTCTTCATCCTCGGCTTGCTCGAGAGGCCGACCAGAACGACGAAGGGGTCGTTGGTGCGTCGTGCGCCCGGCATGATCCGCGTCTCGACGAAGCCCGCGCGGTCCAGCAGGCGCCTGAGATGGTCTTCTGAAAAGCCGAGCCACTGATCGCCCAGCTTGTCCCTCACCCATGTTTCCTCGTGCGCCTTCAGATCGAGCAGGAGCAGCCGGCCGCCTGGCCGCAGAATGCGCATCACTTCCGACAATGCATGCGCGGGATCGACCGCATGGTGAAGCGCCTGCGACAGCAGCGCGACATCGGTCGATTCACCGTCCAGTGGAAGCTTGTCCAACTCGCCGCGCTTCCACGTGATGTTCGTCGCTCGCCTTCTCGCCGCCAGCGCCTTCGCTCGCGCCAGCACGCCGGGTGCCCGATCGATGCCGATCACGCGCCGGGCCCACCGCGCGGCTTCGATCGTCAAGTACCCTTCGCCGCAACCGAGGTCGGCGACGTCGAGCGGCGGGAGGAGCAGGCCGAGCGCCCGCGACCACGCAGCCCAACTTCGCCCGGGCACGAGCTGCCGTCCGTCGCGCGTGTCGGGACCTGTATGCTCGAAGTTCTCCCGCCGCAGTCTGAGCACTTCCTGCAGGCGTGCATCGTCTGCCTTGATTGGCCCACTTCCTGCCGCGGCGGTGAATTGGCCATCCAACAGACGCCACAGATCGTCCTCACGGACCTGCGACGAGACCCGGTAATACGAAAACGCCCCGTCTTTCTCTTCGGCCACCAACCCCGCTTCCTTCAGCAGGCCGAGATGGCGCGAGACGCCCGACTGGGCGAGGCCCAGAATGCCGGTGAGCTCGGTGACGTTGAAGCGGTCACGAGCCAGCACGCGCAGCAGCCGGAGTCGAGCCTCGTCACCCAGCAGGCGATAGAGGGCGGACGCCGCTTTCATATCTATAAATGTAGATGAGTTGATTGAAACACGCAACCCGTATAATGCCCCTCTTTCACGGTGAAGCTGTCGGTTTAACCACCACTCAGCGCTGCTGGAGGCTTGGCGCCCGCGAAGCCGACCACGGCGCTGATCTTTGAAGGAGGCGTACGGCCCGGTCCAGGGGACCGCGGTCGCGCCGGTTGTATGGGCATTCTCGAGAAACTCCTTCCGCAACCCAAGTACAAACATGCCGATCCGGCCGTGCGCGTCGAAGGCGTGCACGAAATCGATCTGAGCGTCGAGGGCGACGTGCTCGTCGCGCTGGCGAAGGACGATCCCGATGCTCGCGTACGTCGCGCCGCGGTGGGCCGCCTGACGGAGGCGTCGGTGCTGGCCGACATCGCGCGAAACGAGCCCGACACCGGTGTCCGCGAGCACGCCGTGACCCAGCTTGCCGAGCACGCGATGCGACACGACGAGACCATCGCCGCCTCTGCGGTGGAGGCGCTCGTCTCCCTGAGCCGGGAGCGAGAGCTGGCGAATGTCTCTCGGGCGTCAGGGCCCGAATCGGTTCGCCGCGTCGCAGTGGCCGGCGTTCGGGACGAGAAACTGCTTGGCGGCATCGCCCGTCATGCGGCCGAAGCGGGTGCGCGACTCCTGGCCGTCGCGCGATTGGCCGATTCGTCCGAGATCGAGTCGGTTGTGCTGCGCGGTGAGCATGCCGATGCCGCGCTGGCCGCGCTCGATCGGTTGACGGATCCGTCGCCTGAGCTGCTCACGGCGATCGGTCAGAAAGCCAAGACGAAAGCGGCGCAGAAGAAAGCGCGCTCGCTCCTGAAGATGCAGGAGCGACCCTCCGAGGCGGCCGCGGCGGCAGGGCCATCGTATGGCGATGCCGATCAAAAGCGCGCCAACGAGCTCGCCGCGAAAATGTCCGCGCTCGCCTCGTCTGGCGATGTGAGTGGTCTTCGTGAGGCGTATGCCGCCACGCGCGTGGCGTGGGTCGAGCTGCTGGCCGACGCTGACATCCGGCCAGACATCGCCGAGACGTTCGAGGACCGATCGGCGGCGGTTCGCGATCGCCTGGCGGCCGAAGAGGCCGCTCGCGCGGAGGCCGAGCGTCAGCGGCAGGCGCTCGCGCGTGAGCAGTCGGCGCGGGTCGAGGTTTGCGAGCAGGTCGAGAAGCTCTCGGGCGACAGTATTCAGGATCGAGTGGCCGGGGCGCGAGCGACGTGGGAAGGCATGCCGACGATGCCAGAAGAATGGGCGTCAGTACTCGAGCATCGTTTTCAAGAGGCGTGTCGAGCCGCCGAGAAGCGTCAGGAGCGACTCGACGCGGTACGCCGTTCAGCCGAGCGACTCCCGGAGCTCGTCGCCGAAGTCGAGGCCCTGGCGGCCAATCCCAATTACAGCGATGTCCGGGGGCAGTGGTACGCGCTCCGCAAGCAGTGGCAAGCCATCGTGCGCGATGTTGAGGTTGCCACCGAGCTCAGAGAGCAGTTCGAACGGTCGGCTCAGACGCTGGAAGGCCACGAGCAGGCGCATCGCGATCAGAAGAGTCAGCAGCAGGCGACCAACCTGCAGCGTCTACACACGCTGGTTCAAAGGCTCGAGACGCGGGCTGCCGCCGAGCAACTCTCGCTCAAAGAGGCCGATCAGCTTCTGAAGGACGTCAAACTCGCGGTCGGCACGATGGGCCCGCTGCCCACCAAGCAGGATCGCGAGGACCTCATGGTGCGCCTCGACGCGGTGAGGACCAGCCTGACGCCGCGCATTCAGGAGCTCCGCGAAGCGGAGGAGTGGAAGCGGTGGGCCAACGTGCAGGTGCAAGAGGAGCTGTGCACGAAGATGGAGGCGCTCGCGGCAGACACGGAGGCCAGCCCCGAGAAGGCGTCCGGCGAGATGCGAGCGCTCCAGGAGCGCTGGAAACTCGTGGCGGCAGCACCGCGCTCGCAGGCCGAGGCGCTCTGGACCCGCTTCAAAACCGCGCAGCAGCGGGTCTACGAGCGGTGCAAGGACTTCTTTGCGCAGCAGGCCGTCGAGCGCACGGAGAATCTGAAGAAGAAGGAACAGCTCTGCGAGAAGGCCGAAGCGCTCTCGCAGTCCACCGACTGGGTACGCACGGCGGACGCGATCAAAACGCTTCAGTCCGAATGGAAGTCGATTGGCCCGGTTACCCGCGGCCATGAGAAGTCCGTGTGGGAGCGCTTCCGCGCGGCGTGCGATACGTTCTTCACGCGACGCCAACAGGATCTCAAGCAGCGGAAGCAAGATTGGTCAGAAAACCTGAAGCGCAAGGAAGCACTGGTCGCCGAAGCGGTGCAGCTCTCGGAGTCCAGCGATTGGGAGAAGGCGGCGTCGCGCATCAAACGCCTGCAGGTCGAATGGAAGGCGGTGGGTCCGGTAAAGAAGAGCAAGTCGGATGCGATCTGGCAGCAGTTCCGCGCCGCCTGCGATCTGTTCTTCGAGCGCTTCAAGAACCGCGATCACGTGGCGATCGCCGGCAAGATGGCTGATCGGGAGACCGCTGTGGCGGAGCTCGAGTCGCTGGCGCCGCCGCAGGATGCGACCGACGTCGCGCCGCCCGAGGACCTCTATGCCAAGGTGCAGGCGGCTCGGGCGCGTTGGGTTCAGGGACCGGAGTTACCTCGCCACACGCTCGCACCCCTTTCCGATCGCGTGAACGCCGCGCTCTACAGCCTGGTGATCCGGTGGCCCGATCGCTTCAAAGGCACCGATCTGGATCCCGAGCTGACGCGCGGCAAGATGGAGAAGCTCGTCGCCAAGATCGAGAAGCTCCTGCCCGCCGAAACGGCTGAGCCAGTGAAGAACCTCTCACCCGCTGAGCTCCTCGCGCGGCAGTGGCGCGAAGCGCTTGCGGCGAACACGATGGGCGCCGGCGCCGCCCGGCAAACCGAGGACGCGCGCCAGCGCGCCAACGAACAGGAGGTGCGAAGCGCTCAAGCCGCCTGGGCGAGGCTGGGTCCGTTGGCGCCCGAGGATCGGAAGCCGCTTCAAGAGCGGTTCGATCGGGCGGTGCGAAAGTTCTCCGAAATGCGCCGGAGGTCGATGGCGAGGGCGTAGCGCAAAGGTTCCAGCGTCGTTGACAGGACGGCTCGCACTCAAGTCGGCCGCGACGATCGAGGACACGCGCAGCGCCGGCGCGGTTTCGTACTGGTGGTTGAACGTGGCCCGCGCCTGGCTGTTCCGGCGGATGACCCAAACGCGGATCGCCGGCTTTCTCCTCGGAGCCCGGCGGATTACGATCTAATTCGGTCGCGCCTTGTCTCGTGTGAGCTGGTGCACGCGCTGGTGCGATAGCCCCAGCAGACGTGCGGCATCGCGAGCGCTTATCCTCAGTCGCCCGCTTCGCAACACACGTACTGCCCGTCGAGCAGCGAGGGCCGCGCGCCGATCTTCTCGTTCGGCTTTCTTGCGAAGTGTGGCGTAGGCGCGGACCGCTCGTGCCGCGTCCATCGGCAGCTTGACTTCGTCCACGATAGTGGCTCTCCGTGCGTTGTCCACGAACAGCTCCAGAGCTTCGACGATCCGGCGGCGGGCTTCGTCGACGGTGCGACCCTGCGTATGGCATCCACGTACGCCGCGCACTGAGGCCACCCACCACCCGGCATCGTCTCGTTCGTAGGCCACGCGATAGGTCTTCACGACTTCTTCAACCATCCCTTTCCGAGGCACGGCTCCAAGTCGCGCTCGATGCGACGCAGCAGACCGGGCCCGATGTCTTCACCTGCGTGGACTGGCACGGTTGTGACGCAGTGGCCGCACTCGATGCGCAGATGAGAGCCTCGCTGGCGTATTTCGACGCAGCCGAAGGACCTGAGGATCCGTCGAAGGTCCCTCGCCGTCACAAGATCAGACTAGCCGATGGCCACCAGATGTGTCTAGGGAAGTAGACAGATCGATGGCCTCGACGAGACGGCTTCGGCGGCGGGCGGCTGCCCCGTGTCTCGGCGTGATGAGCTGCAGTCGTGAGGCCTCCACTTCTCCAGGACGCGAGAGCGCGAGAGCCAGAAGTCGAAGGCGGCGGCCAACGCCGTGATCCAGCCCATGGCTTTCAGTGCCGTGGCGATCGCGTTTTCAAGGACGGCACCCATCTGGCCAAGCGCTGCGCCATTGGCCAGCATCACGATGCCGCCGATGACGTGCACGGCGGCGATGAGTCCCAGCACGACCTTCAACACGCTCCAGTAGTAGGGAAAGATGACCGGACCAATCAGATACCGCTGCGGCCAGTACCGCGCGGCGGTCAGCAACGGATGGCCGTACTGAGCGATGATGGCCGCCTGCTCATCCGCGTTCAATGGACGCCCGAGCGCGGCCTCTTTGTCGGCGACTTGCGATCGGACCTCCTCCGAAAGCTCGCGGATGATGTCGTCCCGCTGGTTTGTCGGCAGAAACAGCCGCAACGTTCGAAAGTAGCCGTCAATCACATCCATCGTTCGCATCCTTACGCCACTGAACGAGAGCCGCCGACAATGCGATTCACCGACGCGTTGATCTGTTGCCACTCGGTGAGAAGTTCCTTGAGGACGCCCTTCCCGGCAGGAGAAAGTCGGTAGAACCGTTTGTTGCGCTTCTCTTCCTCGCGCCACTCGCTGACGAGCAGGCCCTGAGTCTCGAGCCGGCGCAGCAGTGGGTAGAGGGTCCCTTCGTCGATCTCCAGGCCGCGAGCGGACAGCTCGGTGCGGAGTGTGTAGCCGTAGTGCTCGGTTCGAAGCTGCGCCAGGACCGCCATCACCAGGCACCCCCGGCGAAGCTCGAGCCTGAGCGATTCGAATTGGTCAGAGCCCATACGAACCTGTGTCCCACATAGCGTGCGACACACACTGTATGGCAAACAGTATTAGATGTCAACCGATAGAACTAGAACCCTCGAACGCTGGAACTTTGGAACCTTGGAACTCTGGTACCTTGGAACCTTGGAACTCTGGAACCCTGGAACTTTGGAACCCTAGTCAGCGTTCGGGTCTTCGAGGTAGGTATAGCCCATCAAGGCTTCTTCGTAGAACTTCAACAGCCGGCCCGCTTGCTGATCCTCCATGCGGCCACCGTGCACGGCGGCTTCGACGTCGCGACGAAGTTTGCCCATCAGCACTTCCGGGTCGAACTCCACATACTTCAGCACTTCGCGGACGGTGTCGCCCTTGATGATGTGCTCCACGCGGGCGCCGTCGACGAGCTCGTCCCCATTCTCCGCCAGTCGCACGTGCACCGCGTGCGTATCGCCGAAGAGGTTATGGAGGTCGCCGAGGATTTCCTGATACGCGCCGACCAGAAACACTCCCAGGAAGTAGGGCTGACCGTTGTAGGCGTGCAGCTTGATGGTCTTCTTGACGTCGCGCCGGTCGATGAAGCTTTCGAGCTTGCCGTCGGAGTCGCAGGTGATGTCGCCGATCACGGCATGGTTCATCGGCCGCTCCGTGAGCCGATGGATCGGCATGACGGGGAAGAGCTGCTTGATCGCCCAGCTATCCGGAATGGATTGGAAGAGCGAGAAGTTGCAGAAATACGTGTCCGAGAGCAGCTCGCCGAGCGGCTGCAGATCCTCCGGCACATCGTCCATGCCCTGACAGAGCTTGTGGATCTTGTCGCAGATGGCGAAGAACAGGTTTTCGGCGTGCGCCCGCTGCTCGAGCGTCATGTAGCCGCCGCTGAACAGGTTCATCGCCATGTCGAGCGCCTGCTGCGCGTCGTGATACGTCTCCACGGCGTTGCGCTGCGTCACGCCGTGGTAAGCCTCGATCAGGTCCACAACCGGCTGCTCGAAGTCGTCTTTGACGACGGTGGGAATTTTCTCTTCGCCAAATCCCGTCGTCCCGAGCACGTTGAAGATCAGCATGCTGTGGTACGCGGACACGGCGCGGCCGCTCTCCGACACGATGATGGGATGCGTAACGCTCGCTTCGTCGCACACCGTCTGGATGTGATAGACGACGTCGTTGGCGTATTCCTGGAGCGTGTAGTTCATCGACGACTCGAAGTTGGTCTGTGAGCCGTCGTAGTCCACGCCCAGGCCGCCGCCGACGTCCAGGTATTGGAGTCCGGCGCCCTGCTTCGCCAGCTCGCAGTAGACGCGAGCCGCTTCGTTGAGCGCGCCTTTGATGATCCGGATGTGTGTGATCTGGCTGCCCAGATGGAAATGGAGCAGCTTGAGACAGTCGGCCATCCCGCGGCTTTTGAGCTCTTCCAAGCCGCGGAGAATCTCGGTGACCGTGAGACCAAATTTCGAGCGGTAGCCACCCGACGACTGCCAGCGGCCCGAGCCGCGAGACGCGAGCTTGACGCGCATGCCGATGTTCGGCCGAACGCCGACCTTCTCGGCATATTCGAGGATCAGCTCGAGCTCGGTGTACTTCTCGACGACCGGGATGATCTGCCGGCCCATCTTCTGTGCCAGCATCGCCATCTCGATGAATTCGAAATCCTTGAAGCCGTTGCAAATGATCGGCGTCTCGTTGGACGCGAGCGCGGCCACCGCCAGCAACTCGGGCTTGCTGCCGGCTTCCAGCCCGAAGCCGTACTGCGCACCGAAGTTGAGCACTTCCTCGACGACCTGGCGCTGCTGGTTCACCTTGATCGGGTAAACGCAGCAATAGCGGCCTTGGTACTGGTTCTGCGAGATGGCGTGCTGAAAGGCAGAGTGGATTTCGCCGAGCCGGTGCTTGAGGATGTCAGTAAAGCGGATGAGGATGGGAACTGCCAGGCCGTGGAGATTGAGGCGGTCCACGAGGCGCTTGAGGTCCACGCCGCGGCCCGGTTCCTTGGTCGGGTGCACCAGCAGATGCCCCTGATCGCTTACCGAGAAGTACCCTTGGCCCCACCGCGGCACGTCGTAGAGTTCCGCCGCTTCTGCCGCCGACCACGGCATGGAGCCGAGACTGGCGGTGGTGGTGACGCCGGGGGTCAGGCGTGCGCCTGTTAGTGTGCTCATCGTTGGCACTCAGAATAAACGAATCGCACTCGATTTTTTCGTTCTCGCACAGAAAAAATTGGGCCGGGTTGGTTAAGCTGTCGCGATGCACGACCGCGAGCCCGCCATCAAGGTGCTGCTGCTCCCCAAAGACACCAACGCGCTCGGCACCATCTTCGGCGGTGTCATCCTCTCGCACATCGACCTGGCCTCGGCGGTCGAGGCTCGGAAGACGGCGCCGCATCGGTACGTCACCAAGGCGATGCGTGAGGTGGAGTTTCACGCGCCCGTCTTCGTCGGCGACCTCGTGAGCTTCTTCACCGAGACGATTCGTGTTGGACGCACGTCGATTGCGGTCAGGGTGTCGGTGCAGGCGGAGCGGTGGGCCGCCTCTGGTCACGGCGAGCACGTCAAGGTCACCGAAGCCGAAGTCGTTCTCGTGGCAGTGGGCGCCGACGGCGTCCCCATCCCGATTCGGCCCGAATGATCGCCGCCTACGCGCCCGCGACCGTGTCGAATGTCGGCTGCGGCTTCGACGTGCTCGGCTTCGCGCTCGACGAGCCTGGCGACATCGTCGTGGCCGGACCCGCGGACCAGGCCGGCGTCGTCATCACGGCGATTGAAGGCGATGGCGGGCGATTATCTCTGGACCCGTCGCGAAACACCGCAGGCGCGGCGGCGCTCGCGCTTCTCGAACGGCTCGAGACGACACGTGGCGTTACGCTCTCGTTACACAAGGGGCTGCCGCTTGAAAGCGGAGTCGGCAGCAGCGGCGCCAGCGCTGTCGCCGCCGTGGTCGCGGTGAATGAGCTGCTTGGCCGTCCTGCGTCGCTGGATGTGCTCTTTGCCTGCGCGATGGCCGGCGAGCAAGCCG
>JBOGIV010000009.1:0-9916 GCA_050747925.1 Vicinamibacterales bacterium | reverse complement strand
AAGGGTCGCCTCTACATAGCCGTGAGCGCCTGATCGAGGATGTCAGCGGCCGTCGCGGCCTGCTCCTTGGTCAGCACCAGCGGCGGCGAGAGGCGAATGGCGTTCCTCCCTGCCCCCAGCACCAGGAGCCCGCGCTGGAAGCACTCTTGGACCACTCGATCGCGCTCGGTCGTCGCGCGCTCCTTGGTGGTCCGATCGCGAACCAGCTCGATGCCGATCATCAGCCCCCGCCCGCGAAGGTCGCCAATCAGCGCGTGCCGCTCCTGAAGGTCGCGGAGTCGCTCCATCAGAAACACGCCCACCTCGGCGGCATTCTTCATCAGCGAGTCCCGGATCAGCTCGATTGTCTTCAGCGCGGCGGCACAAGAAACGGGATTCCCGCCGAACGTGCTCGCGTGCGATCCCGGGGGCCAGGTCATCACGTCCGCGCGCGCGGTCGTGACGCCAAGCGGCAGGCCCGACGCCACACCCTTGGCGGTGGCGATCATGTCCGGTTCGACGCCGAAGTGCTGGATGCCAAACCATTTTCCGGTTCGGCCCATGCCCGACTGCACTTCATCGACAATCAGCAACATGCCATGCGTGCGCGTGAGCGCGCGCAGCCGCTGGTGGAACGCCTCCGCCGGCACGACATACCCACCCTCGCCTTGAATCGGCTCCACCACGACACCCGCCACATCGTCGGGGGACACCAGATGCATCAGCACTTGGTCTTCCAGGAACTCGAGGCACTCGGCTGCGCACGATTCCGGCCGTTGGCCGACCGGACAGCGGTAGCAGTTGGCGTATGGCGCGTGGTAGGCGCCGGACAGCGGTGGACCAAATCCTCGGCGCTGGATCGCCTTGCTCGACGTCAGCGACAGCGATCCCAGCGTGCGACCGTGAAAGCTCCCGAGAAACGCGACGATGCCGAAGCGCTTGGTCGAGTAGCGGGCGAGCTTGATCGCCGCTTCGATCGCCTCGGTGCCCGAGTTCGAGAAGAAGGACCGCTTCGGTCCCGGGAACGGCGCGATGGCCTCGAACTCCTCGGCAAGCCGCACTTGCGGCTCATAGTAGAAGTCGGTGCCCGACATATGGAGAAACTTCTGGGCCTGATCGATGACGGCCGCGACGACGTCGGGATGGCTGTGGCCGGTTGAGTTGACAGCGATACCGGCTGCGCAGTCGAGGAAGACATTGCCGTCGATGTCTTCGACCGTCGCCCCGCTTCCCCGCGCCATGACAAACGGATAACCGCGCGTATAGGACGGCGAGACGACCTTGGCGTCACGCTCGATGATCGCCTTGGCCTTTGGGCCCGGCAGCGGTGTCTTTATGTGCGGCGCATCCACTTTCTTGCTTCTGGCTTCTTGCTTCTGGCTTCTGACTTCTTCAGGCCCCTACTTGCGTTTCCATCGAGTTCCCTGGGCGGAGTCTTCCAGAATCACGCCCTTCACAAGCAGGTCTTCCCGAATGCGATCGGCTTCGGCAAAGTCTCGACGACGCCGCGCGGCTTGGCGGGCCGCCATGGCCGCGGTGATCTCTGCCTCAGGGATCGGCGGCTGGGCATCCTCCGCCTTCCGAAGCGACAACACGCCGAGCACTTCGTCGAAGTGCGCGAACGCCGACTGCACGTACTCGACATCGCCCTTGGCCATGTGCCGGGCGTCCATGGCGGAGTTGAGCGCACGGACCAGATCGAACACTTCCGCCAGAGCCGCCGCGGTGTTGAGATCGTCACGAAGAGCGGCGTCGAAGGCCTCCACGGCCCAGCGAACGCGCTCGATGACCTCTGGATGCGATCCGGCTTGCGACAGGGCCTCCGCTCGCGCCAGAAAGTCGGTCAGCCGGCGCAGCGTTTCTTCCGCCTGCTCGAGCCCTGTCCACGTGAAGTTGAGCTGCTTGCGGTAGTGAGCGGAGAGCAACAGGTATCGCAGCGCCGACAAGCGGAACCCGCGATTGCGGACGTCATCGACACTGTGGACGTTGCCGACCGACTTCGACATCTTGTGGCCGTCCACGAGCAAGTGCTCGATGTGCACCCAGAAACGCGAGAAGGGCTGCCCGGTCGCGCCTTCGCTCTGCGCGATCTCGTTTTCGTGATGCGGGAAGATCAGATCGACGCCACCGGTATGAATATCGATCGGCGGCCCGTTGAGCAGCCGCAGCGCCATGGCCGAGCACTCGATGTGCCAGCCGGGACGGCCGGGGCCGACGCCCTCGTTCCAGCTCGGTTCGTTCGGCTGCGACGCCTTCCACAGCACGAAATCGCGGGCATCCTCTTTCTCGTAGGTGTCCGCGTCTACACGGGCGCCCGACTGGATGCCGTCGTGATCCAACCGCGCCAGCTTGCCGTAATCAGGGAGCGACGAAATCTTGAAGTAAATCGACCCATCGCTGCGATAGGTGTGTCCGTGTTGATCGAGCTGCCGGATCATGTCGGCCATCGCCTGCAGGTTCTCAGGATCGGTCGCTCGCGGCATCTTCTCCACCGGCTCGATGCCCAGCGCCGCGGCGTCCTCGCGAAACGCGGCGATATAGCGATCGGTGTATTCGCGAAGCGGCAACCCCTCGCGCTGAGCGCCGAGGATAGTTTTGTCGTCCACGTCGGTGAAATTCATCACGTGATGCATGCGCCAGCGGCCGATGTACTTCAGCGCTCGCCGCAGGACATCCACGCAGACAAACGTTCGGAAGTTGCCGATGTGGCCGCGCGCGTACACGGTGAGGCCGCACGAGTACATGCGAACGGTGTTCTCGCGGACCGGCGCGAACTCTTCCTGTTGCCTGGAGAGGGTGTTGTACAGCCGCATCGGCCGCTCTACGAGCGTGTCTGCGCGATCTGTGTCATCGGCGTCATCTGTGGACTGCGGCCTATGAAGCCACGCGCTGGCGGACGGCCTCACCCGCCATCGTGACGCGCACCTCACCGTGTTCGCATACGAAACGGACTTCGCACGATCCGCCATGATGACCGTGCCCGAACACTCGCTCTGTGGCCGCGGCGACCTGATCGACGAACCCTTTCGCATGCGGCGCGTCCATCGCCGAAAACGTCACGACCTGCGCCGCGACATCCCGGACGATCGGGGCGAAACGGAGATCGCGCGGCACCGTGAGCGTGAACGCAAACTCTCCAGGGGTCATGGACAGCACGCGGCCAGTCATACCGATAGTCTATCGAACAACCGACTCGCTCGGCGAACATCAGCGGCGATCTGCTGTTGCAGCGCCTCGATGTCGGCGAACTTCCGTTCATCCCGCAATCGCTGAATGAACGCGAGGCGCACGTCACGTCCGTACAGATCGATCGTCGTGCCGAGCACGTGCGCTTCGATCGTGGCCGACTGCTCCACGCCGAACGTCGGTCGCAAGCCGATGTTCGTCACGCTCGGATGGACGACGCCATCGACCATCAGCGTGGTGGCATAGACGCCATGTGGAGGGACCAGCTCGTTCTCGCTGGCAACGTTCGCGGTCGGGAACCCCAGCTCGCGTCCGCGCCTGGCGCCTTCGACGACGGTGCCGCCGATCGCGTAGTGATGGCCGAGCAACGCCCCCGCCTCGTCCACGCGGCCTTCGGACAGCAGACGCCGAACGCGCGTGCTCGACACCACGAAGTCCTTGTACCTGACGGGATCGATCTTCTCGACCCGGAACCCCTGCTGCGCACCCAGCGATCGCAGCAGCGAGAAGTTGCCGCTGCGGTCGCGACCGAAGAGGAAATCGGCGCCGACCCACACCTCGATCACCCGAAGCCACTCGATCAGCACCGAGCGGACGAATCGTTCGGGCTCCCAGCGCGACATCTCGTAGGTGAAGCGAACCACGGCCACGCCGTGCACGCCAGCCTTGGCCAGCGCCTGGATCTTCTGGGCCTTGGTCATCAGCAGCGGCGGCGCCTTGTCGGGCCTGAGGACGCGCGGCGGGTGCGGATCGAAGGTGAGGACGATGCTGGTGCCGCGGTGTTCGAGGGCGCTGCGCTGAATGCGCTCGATGATCTTGACGTGGCCGCGGTGCAAGCCGTCGAAGTTGCCAAGCGCGAGAATAGGCTGCGGCCAGCGCGTCGGGCGCGGATCGTCGGGAAAGTGCACTACGTCCACGGCGATCCCGCGTCGATGGTCAAAGCGAGGCCATCATACGCCAGCTCTATCGAGGCGGGCAGCGACCGGTTCGTCGCTTCATGTGCCAGATCGTGGCAGATGTGTGTGAAGTACGTCTGCTTCGGCGTCAAGCGCTCGACGACCTGTAAGGCCTCGGCGACGGTGAAGTGCGTCGGGTGCGGCCGATGTCGCAACGCGTCGAGCACCAGCACGTCGAGATCGTTCAGCAACGGCCACGACCCGTCTGGAATGCCATTGCAGTCGGTCAGATAGGCGAACGACCCGAATCGGTAGCCAAGAATCGGCCGCGACCCGTGTCTCAGCGGCACCGGCTGGACGCGCAGAGGGCCAACCCCAAACGGTCCCTCGATCGTGGTCAATGAGATCTGCGGGATGCCGCCGCCCTGCTGCTTGGGTGGATCGAAGACGTAGTTGAACATCCGCCGTAAATCCGCGCTCGTCCGGGCGTCGGCGTAGGCGGGAATCGGCGCGCCGGAGATGGCATTGAAGCGACGGAGCTCGTCAAAGCCCATCACGTGGTCGGCGTGGCTGTGGGTGAAGAGGATCGCATCCACTCGCCGTACGTCGCGGGCGAGCGCTTGCTGTCGCAGATCGGTCGACGTGTCGACCAGCACCGACGGTCCGTCGCTGACCTCGATGAAGATCGAGGGGCGCGTTCGCGTGTCGCGAGGATCGGGCGAGCGGCAGACCGCACACGTGCAGCCGATCATCGGGATGCCGTGCGAGGTTCCCGTCCCCAGGAGTGTGACGCGCGCCTGCATGCAAAAGATCGGATGGTAGCATACGCACCATGAGCGACTCGGCCGGCGCCCTCTTCGACGAGCTCGTGCAGATCATGCGTCGCCTGCGGGCGCCCGACGGCTGTCCGTGGGATCGAGAGCAGACGATCAAGTCCCTGCGACCCTTCGTGCTCGAAGAGACCTACGAGCTGCTGGATGCGCTGGACCGAGAGGACTACGACGCCATCCGGCGGGAGCTCGGCGACTTTCTCTTGGAGGCGGTCTTCGTGGCGCAGATCTGCGACGAGGAAGGGCGCTTCTCGATCGCCGACTCCATCCACTCCATCAGCGAGAAGTTGATTCGCCGCCATCCGCATGTGTTCGACGCCGATGGCGCGGCGACGCTCACGCCACGGCAGGTGAAGGAGAAGTGGGAAGACATCAAGGCTCAGGAACGCGCTCACGAAGGCGGGAAGGAAAAGACGCTGCTCAGCGGCGTCCCACAATCGCTGCCCTCGCTTCTCAGGGCCTACGAGCTCAGCACACGAGCGGCAACGGTGGGATTTGACTGGGTCAAGCCGGGGGACGTGGTGCACAAGATCGAGGAAGAGGTGAAGGAGCTGCGGGAAGCCGTGGAGCACTACGGAAGACGGTCACACGAAGCAGAGGAGGAACTCGGCGACCTGTTGTTCGCGCTGGCGAACCTGGCGAGGAAGATGGGGGTGGAGCCCGAGGCTGCGCTCAGAACCGCGAATGACAAGTTTCAACGGCGATTCGAGGCGATGGAACGAAGCATCACGGCCAAGGGGCAGCAGTTGAAAGCGCTGAACCTCGAGGAGCTCGAGATTCAATGGCAACAAGCCAAGGCAACCACGAAGGCATGAACCGCGAGGCAGATCAGCCACGAGAAGGATCAACCACGAGGAAGATTAACCACGAGACAGAGCAACCACGAGAAGGATCAACCACGAGGAAGATTAACCACGAGACAGAGCAACCACGAGAAAGATAAACCACGAGGAAGATTAACCACGAGACAGAGCAACCACGAGAAAGATAAACCACGAGGGAATACCAACCACGAGGAAGATTAGCCACAAGAAGGATCAACCACGACGAGGATCAACCACGAGGAAGAGTGACCATGAAGCATCGCCTCAGAGATGCGAGATCAACATTTCTGCCGTAATCACGACTCGATCGGATCGCGGATTCTGCGTTCTGCATAACCAGTAGCCTCACATTCCTGACCATCTGACCCCGTCCCGCTGCTTGCACGTCGGCGGGTATGTCGCTTTCCCTTTCTCTCGCTCTCTCGATCGCAGCCGGCGTGGCCGTCGGCATATTTGGCGATCCGGCCTTTCTCTACTACGCGCCTTGGATGCTCGTCCCCTGTGGCATCGCTACGTTCGCGGCTACGGTGCGCAGGCGCTATCGATGGGCTTCGGTCACGGGCCATCTTGCGCTCGCGGCGCTCTCGGTCGTCGTCAGTGGCTCCGCGCACAGCCTCGCCCTTCATCCGCCTCTCCGAACGATGCTGGAGCAGCGTCTAGGCGGCTTCTCGATCGACGACAGAATCGCCGTCGGTTCGGTGGCTCCCATCACGATCGAGGGTCGTCTTCGTGAGGATGCGGCCCTCTCGGAGGCTGGCGCGACGCTCGCGCTCGATATCGAACGCATCTGGCTCGGGGTCTGTCCGGAGCCGGTGACGGGAGGCGTTCTTCTCACGGTCAGTGGCAACCTCGCATCTGGCTTCGTTCAGGAGTGGCGCGCCGGCCGCGTGTTGCGCCTTCCTGCAAGCCTTCGCCGTCCAGCCCGGTATCTGAACGACGGAGTCCCAGATCAGGAGCGCCTGTTGGCACAACGAGGGATTTCGCTCGTTGGTGGTACGAAGAGCGCCGCGCTGGTCGAGATCGTGGCGAAGGGCCGCTGGATTGATGAGGCCGCTTCTCACGCGCGGGGAATCGTTCGGGCCGCGGTCTCGCGCCACATTGCATCGCGGGAGCCACAGTCCGGCGCGATCGCGACGGCGATTCTCATCGGTGATCGGGCCGCGCTGGACCCGACGGTTGAACAGCGTCTTCAGGAGGCCGGCACCTACCACGTCATCGCGATCTCCGGAGGCAACATCGCGATCGTCGCCGGAGTCGCGTTGGCGGCACTCTGGTGGATTGGCGTTCGCGGGTCGTGGGCGGCCGCCTTCACGATCCTTCTTCTCGGATGTTACGGCTTCGTCGCAGGCGGGAGCGCGTCAGTCGTTCGCGCAACCACGATGGCGGTGATCTACCTCTCGCTCCGGTTGATCGATCAGCGGACCGCGCCCGCCCACGCGATGGCCTTGACCGCTGCCTTCGTCCTATTGGTCACACCCCTCGCGATTGTCGACGTCGGGTTTTGGCTCACCTTTGGCGCCACTGTCGCCATTGTCGCCGGCGTCGCGCGGATGCCGCTGCCTTCGCCATGGACCCGAGTGCCCCTGGCGTTGGTTCTCGCCTCCCTCTCCGCCGAGGCCGCAGTGATGCCGATCGGCGCGCTGGTCTTTCAGCGCGTGACGATCGCCGGGCCGCTCCTCAACCTGGCCGCGGTGCCGTGCATGGGGCTGGTGCAACTGATGGGGATGCTGACCGTTGCCGCAGATCTCGTAGGCCTGGAACACGTCGCAAGCGCCGCTGGCTGGGTGACACACACAGCCGCGCGTGTACTTGTCCGCAGCGCGGCGCTGGTTGATTTCGCTCCCTGGGTGACGTGGCGCGTCGTGGCGCCGTCGTTGGTGGCTGTCACCGCGTACTACGCGTCGCTCATCGTCTGGTGGCGGGTCTCGCGCGGCCTCCTGGACACTTACCGACGCCAGATCCTACGGCGCGTCTCCATCGTCTCCGGCGTGGCACTGTTTCTCTGGATCGCGATCGCACCTCCGACGCTCGCAAGGGAGCACGGGGACGGACGGCTCCACCTGACGGTGATGGATGTCGGACATGGCGACGCGATGTTGATTCGGTTCCCCAAGGGACGCCGGCTGATGGTGGACACTGGAGGCGTTTCCGTTCGTGGCGCCTTCGACATCGGCGATCGCGTCCTCGGCCCTGGCCTGCGGGCCCGCGGGGTCACCCACCTCGACTATCTTGCGGTCACACACGGCGATCCCGATCACATCGGTGGCGCTCGCTCGCTCGTCCGCGCATTCGCGCCAGCGGAAGTATGGGAAGGCGTGCCCGTTGCCAACCACGACGCGACGAGGTGGCTTCACGAAGCCGCAGGAACCGCGCGCGCGAGCTGGCGATCCCTTCAGCGCGGCGATCGCTTCGCGATCGGAGACGTCGAGATTCGAGTTCACCACCCCGCACTCCCGGATTGGGAGCGGCAGAAGGTGAGAAACGACGACTCTCTCGTCCTCGAGCTCCGCATCGGTCGCGTGTCGGTGCTGTTGACCGGCGACATCGGGCACGAAGTGGAAACGAGCCTCATCCCGCAGCTCGATCTGCTGCCTCTCGTCGTCCTCAAATCACCGCACCATGGGAGTGGGACGTCGAGCTCGGCCGCGTTCCTGAACGCGATCACACCGGATGTGGTGCTGATCAGTTGCGGCAGAGGGAACCCCTACGGCCACCCGGTGCCCTACGTGCTCGCGAGGTACCGCGACGTTGGGGCCGAGATCTTTCGCACCGACCACGAAGGACAGATTGAAGTCGTGACGGACGGGGAGAGCCTTCGGGTTGAGACCTTCACCGGTCGACACATGTCGATGCGGTAGCGGCGACGATGAGCACCACGAACACGGATCAACCACGAACAAGGATTCACCACGAAAACCGATCAACCACGAACAGGATCAACCACAAACGGGATCAACCACGAACACCGATCAACCACGAACGAGGATCAGCCACAAACGGGATCAACCACGAACACCGATCAACCACGAACAAGGATCAGCCACAAACGGGATCAACCACGAAAACCGATCAACCACGAACGAGGATCAGCCACAAACGGGATCAACCACGAAAACCGATCAACCACGAACACCGATCAACCTCGAACACCGATCAACCACGAACAGGATCAACCACGAACACCGATCAACCTCGAACACCGATCAACCACGAACACCAATCAACCACGAACACCGATCAACCACGAACAGGATCAACCACGAACACCGATCAACCTCGAACACCGATCAACCACGAACACCGATCAACCACGAACATCGATCAACCACGAACACCGATCAACCACGAACACCGATCAACCACGAACACCGATCAACCACGAACACCGATCAACCACGAACATCGATCAACCACGAACACCGATCAACCACGAACACCGATCAACCACGAACACCGATCAGCCACGAACAGGATTAACAACGAACACCGATGAACACGACAACGGGCCTAAGCTACGCAGACAAATCAACCCTCAAGGACCACGAGCCATGCTGAATCGAATCAGGTCGGTGCTGCCGGAAGAGACAGAACTTGTTGTCACCCGGACGATTGAATGTGCCGTCCGTGTGCACGAGGAGTTGGGGCCGGGATACCTGGAGGGGCTGTATCAGGATGCTCTTTGTATCGAACTTGGGATGGAAGGCCTGGCGTTCGACCGCGAGCTTGCCGTCACGGTTCACTATCGCGGCCGACCGCTTCGAGCGCAGCGACTGGATCTGGTTGTCGAAAAGCAAGTCTTGGTGGAACTGAAGGCCACAACCCGAATGGAGCCGATCTACCAGGCTCAAGTCCTCTCGTATCTCAAGTCCACCGGACTTCGCGTCGGGCTTTTGATGAACTATCACGATCGAATGTTCCGGGGCAGCATCAAGCGATTCGTACTGTGAGCATTCCTGGCCCATGGCGTGGTCGATCTATTCGCGTGGGTTTCTCGCAGATGGCTGTCTATCCCGTGGTCTTCCTCGTGGTTAATCTTTTCTCGTGGTTGATCTCCCTCGTGGTTGATCTCCCTCGTGGTTGATCTTCCTCGTGGTTGATCTTCCCTCGTGGTGGTCTTCCTCGTGGTTGATCTTCCTCGTGGTTGATCTCCCTCGTGGTTGATCTTCCTCGTGGTTGATCTTCCTCGTGGTTAATCTTCCTC
>JBOGIV010000008.1:0-5977 GCA_050747925.1 Vicinamibacterales bacterium | reverse complement strand
GTTCTTGTCGGTCATGTGATCCGCCAGTGACGTCAAGCAGCCCAACGATTCGCGATGAGCCGCGGCGCGCACTATTGCGGACGCGCCGACGGCTCCATCGCGGTGTTAGACGGACATCTCCGGATTTGGGTCGGCCACTTCCTGTTCTTGCTGCACTCCTTCTGGTTCAATATCCGGAAGCGCAATTTGCGTCACCGGCGCGAGGCGCGCGTAAAAATTCGGATTGAGCGCGATCTTCCAGACCGCTATTAAGAGTCCGAGTACATCGACAAACAGCGCCGCTCCCGCCGCCGTGACAACGCTCGCTGGAAAACCGGCGCTATTGAAGAGTACGTAGGACGCGACCGCCATGATCGCGCCGAGAAGAAGAACGGCGGAGTACCCCATCACCAGTCGCAGTACGAACCAGCGTCCCTCGTGCTGCTTCGCTTGGTCAAAGGTTTCTCTCTCCTGGCGGAGTTGTTCCGTGGCTCGGGCCACCACGACAGGCGTGAGCTTGGCGTGATCCATCACGGCTTCTCCCGCTCCGCTTGGCGGGAATCGATCCGGCGACGGAAGAACGCGGACAAGAGGAACGCCAGGATGCTCGCAAACACTCCAAAGCCGAAGGGCACGCCCCAGCGAACAAGCGAATCCATCCTCAAGTCAACGACACTGAGCGTCGCGACTAGAAGACCCATCACAGCCGCAAGCGCTCCAGTGGCCGCGGCAATCGTTGAGGACCAGGCAGCACGCCGCGACGCCTGCATGGACATCTCTCTCCCGAGAGCTTCTCTGGAGGCCTTCACATAACGAAGTTGGGCTCCGAGATCCAATGTGCGGTCCCGCTCAGTAGGCCAACCTTGGTCGATGGAGCGAATAAGGACATCAAGTTGCTGTTGAGATTTCTCAGAGTCGAAGAACTCAAGCCCTTGGACGTGGCTAAGGAGCACGGGGATCGCGGCATCTCGGTCAATGAGGACCGGAATCACGCGCGTACGCCCTTGGTCAGCCAACGAGATCGCCAAAGCCGTCTCAGCGGCAACCCACTGGCTCCGCGACGACTCGCGTGAGACAAGCACAAAGAAGAGATCGCTCTCAGCGATGGCAGTCTCCAACTGAGAAGTCCACGCCTGGCCCGGGGCAACGATTTGGTCCATCGAGGCTGCGCGAATTCCCCGGCGCTCTAGCTCTTGAGCAAGGCGCCTGGCGGCCGCCTCGTCAGCCCGAACGTAGCTTATGAACGCTTTGTGCATCCTGTCCTGTTCCGTCTAACGAATAGGGTTTCATCCGCACTGCCACCGACGATCGGACGAGGACCAGCGCGGGCTCAGTGCGGATAAACCCTGTTGGACGAAGCCGCGTGGCTGCGCCGTCGCCAATGCTATGGGGATTGTAAGGCGGAGCGGGCGTGAGGCGGTGCGCCGTTCAACCGATGCGTGCGAGCGGGCCGGCCCGCGGGAGCTGAGCGAGGCGCTCGGGGCCGACCACGCACACGAGGTGGTCTCCACGTCGGTGGTGGCCGTCGTCGAGCAAGCGTGAGCGAGGCACAGCCCGGCCGAGCGGCCGCCGGTGTGCCGTGATCCGTGGTCGGAGGGCGAGACGGAAGGAGGCTCATGACGTATCGAGCGGCGGCGGCTGCGGCACGACGGTGACCTGCATCCGGCCTTCACTGCAGACCGGGCAGCGCGCCAGGTCGATGCCCGTGAGGCGAAGCATCAGCCCGGCGACCGATTCCGGCTGGGCGGCGTCGGGTGGTGGGTGGCCGAGGAGGTCCCGGCACCGCGTCAGCGTGGCTCGACGCGTCCGATTCGCGAGCAGGCCGAAGTGACGAAGGCGCATGAAGCCGCGCGGCACGACGTGCAGGAGAACGCGGCGCAGGAATTCGTCGGTCTCCAGCGTCAGGATCTTCGCGCGATCGTGGTCAGCATAGTCTTTCCAACGGAACCGGACGTGTCCGTCACGGTGATCGACCAGTCGATCATTCGAGAGGGCGACACGATGAGTATCGCGACCGAGGTAGTCGAGCAGCTGCTCGGGGCCGACGAAGGGCCGCTTCGCATACACGACCCAGTCGACGGCTCGCAGCTGACGGAGGAAGGCGGTGAAGGCGCGACGATCGCTCAGATCGGCGGTCCCGGCCGCAAAGGTCAGCTGGCCCGCGTCGAAGGCGCGGGCGAGGCCGGCGAGATACTTGGCGCGAACGACCGTCGACAGCGCTCGGACGGGAACCAGAAAGGACGACCGGCCGGCGATCCACCGTGCGCCCTCCGCCGCCAAGGCGCCGCCGGTGACCAGACAATGGAGATGGAGGTGCTGCGCCAGCGTTTGGCCCCACGTGTGGAGGATCGCGGGGATCCCGATCGTGCCGCCGAGGTACCGCGGATCGCGCCCGAAGGTGAGCAGCGTGTCAGCGGCCGCGCGGAAGAGCAGCGCGTAGATCGCGCGTGGATTGCCCTGCGCGAGCGCGTTGAGGGCGTGCGGCAGCGTGAAGACCACATGAAAATACGGGATCGGGAGGAGGTCCGCCTGCCGGGCCGCGAGCCACCGCTCTTTGGTGAGGGTTTGGCAGGTCGGGCAGTGGCGATTGCGACAGGAGTTGTACGTGATCCGCACGGCGCCACAGCGATCACACGTCTCCCGATGCCCGCCGAGCGCGGCGGTGCGACAGCGTTCGATGGCGCGCAGCGCGACGTGCTGCACGCGCGCTAAGCGGTGCGTCCGCCGATACCGTGCGCCATCGACGCGCACGATGTCCGCGAGGCGCAGTCGACGCGCGCCAGCGTGCGCCGCCGCCCCTGCGGGCGGCGGACACACCGGCTACGCCGACCGTGACGGCCGCGTGGGTGTCGCGAGCAGATCCAGGGGCGAGCCGGGAGCCAGCCCCGCCACCTCGGCCAGATGGAGATAGCGCGAGGTCGTCTGCAACGACCGATGGCCCAGCAAGCGCTGGATCGTGGGGAGGTCCACACCCGCTTCCAGCAAATGCGTGGCGAATGCGTGCCGTACCGAATGGATGCCCCCGCGTTTGGGAATCTGGGCACGCCGCTTCGCCTCGTAGACGGCGTGCTGCGCGCGCCACACCGTCAGCGGGTGGTGGCCATCGCGCGCGGGAAACAGCCACGCGGCGGGTCGAGAGACCCGCCAGTAGGCGCGCAGCTCGGCGAGCAAGGTGGACGGCCGCACCGTGTAGCGATCCGTCGCGCCCTTTCCCTGCTCGACCCGGATGGCCTGTCGCGTGACGTCGAGGTCCGTGACTTTCAGGTGCACCGCTTCCCCGACCCGTAGGCCCGCCGCGTAGGTCGTCGTGAGGAGCGCGCGCTGCTGCGGGTCCCGGGCCCCGGTGAGGATCCGATGCACGTCGTCACGACTCAGAATCACGGGCAGCTTCGAGCGCTGCCGCGGACCGGGAATGCAGAACGCGACCGCGTCGTGGCCGAGCGTGACATGAAACAAAAAGCGTAAGCCATGTACGGCGATATTGCACGTACTCCACGCGAGCTTCCGCTCCTGGATCAAGTGGAGGAGATACGCTTGGACTTCCTCGTGCGTGATCTGATCCGGTGACCGCCGGTAGAACCGTGCGAGGCCGGTCACCGCCTGCGTGTACGAGGTCCGCGTCTTGTCCGCCATCCCCCGGACGATCATGTCGTTCACCATCCGCTGTCGCAGCTCCGTCATGCCACACCTCCGCTGAGGCGAACGCCGGTATGGACGTCCGTCAGCGCGCATTCTGTGACGGCGTTAGCAATGGAGAGGTGCGCTCGAATGAGACGACCGACCGCGACACACTCAGCGGCGCGCGGCCATCACGAGCGGTGGGAGATCAGGCGTTTGTCTACCGCGAACAGCGGTTTAGTTCAACGACTAGTAGCCCGCGAAGCCGCGCGTAAGTACCGCCTCGTGGTACCGTTGTGTACCAGCGCAATCCGCGGAATCGAAGGAGATTCTAGCAGGACTCCTGCTCGCCACCCGGCATGGTTACGCGCAAAGGCGATCGCGAAAACCCGCGTGAACTGGCCGATCGGAATGGATACCCGCCGGCGCTGGCGCGTATCCACGCATGAACGAGGAGGCCCGGGGCCAGCAAGCCCTTCCTCCCTGGACACTTCGAGTCGAGTGCGGAAATCCGCGTTCCGCGGGATACGCGCGAGCCTCGCACGTATCCGTGTCCCGGCCGGTCCATCGGACTCGTCACGCCCAGCGCGCCGCGCGCGTCGACCCGACCACTGCGCTGAGAGCCGATTGATCCGAGAAGTGTATCTCACAGAATGACAGGAACTCAGGAGAGTCCGATCAACCGACGTTGGCCACAGAGACACCGAGACACAGCGCCAAATTGATCTCGGTGCCTCTGTGCCTCTGTGGCTACGTACGTTTACGTGCTAGTCAGCGCTGAATCTCGACTCCCGAGTCCCGTCGACGGGATTGTGGGACTCGCGTTTAGGGGGCTCTAATCGGTGGCCCTTCCGTCGAGCAGTGGCTCGGTCTTCTCCGTCCGTGGTCCCTTGTCGTCACAGACCGCGTAGGTGCCCGAATACATCGAGACGCCCGCGTGCTCGCCCTTCCTGTTCAGCACGTAGAAGCTGATGCTGAAGTTGGGGAGCCCGCGCGCGTTGAGCAGGCGTTTCTCGACCGTATTCTTCTGGATGCGGCGGAGCGCCTCCATTCCGGCGTCCTTCGGTGACTTGCCCAGCCGCATCTGTTCGACGATCAGGAAGGAACAGAGGCCATAGAGATTGGCTTCGCCGCGACCGGTTGAGCCTGCCGCTCCGACGTCGCCGTCGACGTAGAGTCCCGCACCCAGGATCGGCGAATCCCCCACGCGACCCGGAATCTTCCACGACAAGCCGCTCGTGGTCGTGACGCCGCACACCTCGCCCTTGCCGTTCACCCCATCGCAATTGATCGTTCCCCAGTAGTGCTCGGGATCGATGAGGCCGTCACGCACCATGCTAAGGCCGGCCATCATCATCGCCTCGCCGCGTTTCTTGGGATCCAGATAGTGCTCGGGGTCGATCCGGCGCTTCCACTCGAGCCAGCGGCTGCGAGAGCGCTCGGTGTTGAGGTCGTCCTCGATCTTGAAACCCAGGTTGCGTGCGAAATCCTGCGCGCCCTTGCCGACGAGCAGATGATGATCGGTCTGCTCCAAGACGGCTTTGGCCACGAGCGATGGGGTCCGCACACCTTCGAGCGCCGCGACGCCGCCCGCACGTTTGGCCGGCCCGTGCATGCAGCACGAATCGAGCTGCACGACGCCGTCCGCGTTTGGCAACCCGCCGTAGCCGACGCTGCTGTCCTCGGGATCCAGCTCGCAGAGATTCACGCCGGAGATGAGCGCGTCGAGGACGTCCGACCCCTTCGTGATCAGATTGAACGCCTTTTCGACGACCACCTCGATGCCGCCGTTCTTGTAGCGATTGCCGTTGCTCGAGGAGATGACAACCGGCTTGCCGCTGCTCGTCTGAACCGCCGGCGCTTCGCCGAACAGGGTGACGGGCGTGGCCACGGCGACGCCAGCGGCCGTGCTGGTCTGAACGAATTCACGACGGGTGAGCTTCCTGGACATGGCGGGCTCCTTCGGGGCCGCATGGTATCAAAAGCCGGCCTCAGTCCCGCGGTTAGGCGACCCTAGGGTCGCCTCCACAACTACTCACCTCGGAGCGCGAGGGCGGGGTCAATCGCGGTCGCGCGGCGTGCGGGGAGCCATGTGGCGAGAAGGGCGATGAACGCGAGAAGGGTGACGACCGCCGTGTAGGTAACCGGATCGAATGGGCTCACGCCGAAGAGAACCACGCTCAGCAGGCGCATCATCGCGAGCGCGATTCCAACACCGACCAGCAGGCCGACGCTCGTGACGATCATCCCGCACGCGACGAACATCCGCTGGACCTCATGAGCTCGCGCGCCAAGCGCCGTGCGAATGCCGATCTCACGCCGGCGCTGCGCGACGACGTAGGCAATGACGCCGTAGATGCCGACCACGCCAAGAAGCAGC
>JBOGIV010000007.1:0-8721 GCA_050747925.1 Vicinamibacterales bacterium | reverse complement strand
CTACAGCTGTCCCCTGATCGCGACCCGGATGCGCCACACGCCGAGCCTCTCAGTCCCGAGATGATCACGCTCGGCACGCTGGTTGAAGAAGGGCGACTGCGCCCGGGCAGACGCGAATGGGTTGCCGCGCCGCCGCGAATCGACGCCGACGATGGGCAAACGCGCGCGGCGTTGGGCTATCTGTCGGCGAACTGCGGCAATTGCCACAACCGGCACAGTTCGATCGCGTCGCTTGGACTCATCCTCGAGCATTCGCTGAAGGCGAACGCCGAGTGCACACCCGCGCTCGCCACATCGCTGGACCGACCAGGCCACTGGGTGGTGCCGACAGCCCCGGATGGGCAGTCGAAACTGATTCACGGCGGTCGTCCCGAGCTGAGCGCGATCGTCCAGCGGACAAAGTCGAGGCGACCCTCGTCGCAGATGCCGCCGCTCGGCTCGGTCGTGCAGGACAAAGAGGCGGTAGACCTGCTCACCAAGTGGGTGGGCGACGATCCCGCGAAGTGGGCAGAGCGGGCGCGCCGGTGCGCGCGACTGGGTTCGTAGGCTCACGGCAGACTACACTGCGGCGTGCGAGCCCTGGCTCTCGCGCTCATCGTCTCGGCCGGGATCATGTCCTCTGCGCCACAGCCGCATCCGTCTGTTCCGGTCGTCCTGGCAGTTTTCGGCTCACACGGTTCGGCCGACGGGTCGTTCCTGGGACCGTTTGGCGTCGCGCTCGGCGGGCCGAATGAGATCGTCGTCGTCGACGATTTGTCGCATCGGATCTCGATCTTCGACGCACGCGGAGCGTTCGTTCGCAAATTCGGACGGCCGGGGTCAGCCCCCGGTGAACTCTCTTTTCCGGACGCCGCGTGGGTCGATGCCGCCAGCGATCGCGTCTACATCGCTGACACGGGCAACAACCGGATTCAAGTGTGGGATCGCAGCGGCAAATTCCTGCGCGCGTTCGGACGAAATCTCATCGGGTCGTCGCTCTCGAATCCACGAGACGTGCTCCTTACGCCGGAGGGCGAGGTCTTCGTCGCCGATTTTGGCAATGGGCGTATTCGCGTCTATGACGCGGATGGTAGCCATCGGCGAGACATCAGTGGGCGTGGTACAGCGGGAGCACTATCGGGGCCGATTCAGTTGGCCCGTTCCACGGCAGGTGATCTCTACGTCAGCGACGCCAGCCGCCATGTCGTGGTCGTCTTCTCCGCCGACGGGAGTTTCCGGCGCCTCATCGGCGCACCGGGCCAGGCGCTCGGCGAGTTGCGCGCGCCCCACGGCATTGCGTTCGGTCCAAACGGGCTGCTCTTCGTCGCCGACTACGGCAACGATCGCCTGCAAGTCTTTGGCCCCGACGGCCAGGCCGAAGCCGCAATCGGGCGATCGGGAAACCAACCTGGAGAGCTGCGTCAGCCAACTGACGTCGCGATCGCCGCCGATGGTCGCGTCTGGGTTGTCGACAAGGGCAATCATCGGATTCAGGTGTGGGAGCCCCTGCGCTGATTCCCCTCTCCGCAGCACATCTACAATGTCCCCGTGAAAGCACGATCGTTCAGCCACGCGGGCATCACGGTCTCCGACTTCAACAAGGCCGTTCGCTTTTACTGGGACGTCTTCGGCTGCCCGCTCGTCGGCGTCGCCGACACCCCCTCCGATCGCGTTCGCGCATTCTTCCAGGTCGATGCGCCTCAGCCGACCTGCAAGATCGGATGGATTCGTGTCCCCGGCGGCGCGGTCCTCGAGATCTTTGAGTTTCAGCCGCATCAGCCGCCCAGCTCGATTCCGTGGAACAGGGTCGGGCTGACCCACATCAGCTTCAACGTGCGCAACACACAGAAGTGGCACGACTACCTGGTGGGCAAGGGCGTGGAAATCGTGAGTCAGCCCGAACGCTCGCCTCGCGGCCACACCTTCTTCTTCGCGCGCGACTTCGACGGCAATCTCATCGAGCTGATGGACCTGGGCTATATGCACTACGTGCTCAATTGGCTCGGGCCCCTTGGAGGGTGGATCTTCAGACGCGGCAGGTACAAGCGGTACTACGAATAGTGTCGGCCCGCCTTCGCTCGCGCTAGTCGTCGGGCGGTCTGGCGAGCTATGGCGAGGTCTCGCCGTAGCGGCCGCGTAGGCGGACAGACGGCAGATCCTTCGACTCGTCTCAGCGCGAGCGCTGCTCGCTCAGGACACGTGGCAATCCTCCAAAGCCCGCCCGTGCCCACGGGATGAACGGCGCGGCCCAGCTTACGAATTCACTTGTTTTAGGGATGGGCCCAGCTATGCTCTGGCGGACGTTGTTGGGTTTCCGCCCCAAGGCGGTTGACTTTTCAGGAGGACAAGATGACACGCTCGGTGTTCCGTGCGCTCGGCGTTGTTGTGTCTCTGGCGGTGTTTGCATCAGGCGCCTCCGCCCAAACTCAAACCGGTGAGATTTTCGGCAGGGTCACCGACGGAACCGGCGCGGCACTCGCCGGCGCCACCGTGACGATCTCAGGACCCGCCATGCTTCAGCCGTTATCGGCCGCGGCCGTCGCGAGCGGATCGTATCGATTTCCCAATCTTCCAGTCGGGGTCTACACCATCGAGTTCGAGCTCGCCGGGTTCAGGAAACTGATTCGCACCGATGTGCGTATTCAGGCGGGCTTCAACGCCGAAGTGAACGCCAGGCTGGAGCTCGCGACGGTCGAAGAGTCGGTGACCGTCAGAGGTGAGAGCCCGATCGTGGACACCAAGTCGAACACGCTGGGCACGAACTTCGGCAAGGAGCTGCTCGAAGCCATTCCGTCGGCGCGCGATCCCTGGGTCATCCTCGAGCAGACGCCAGGCATGGTGATGAGCGTGCAGAACGTGGGAGGAAACAGGTCTGGACAGCAAGCCGACTTTGGCGCGCACGGCAGCACCGCGAATCAGCAATGGAATCTCGACGGCGCGACGATCACCGACATGGCTTCCAGTTCGTCGCCAGGCTATTTCGATTTCGACTCCTTTGAAGAGATTCAGATCACGACCGGCGGCGGCGACGCCTCGCAGGAAGCCGGCGGCGTGGCGATTAATTTCGTGACCAAGAGCGGCAGCAACAACATGAGGGGATCCGGACGGTTGTTCGATGCCAACAAGCGCTTCCAGTCGTTGAACACGCCGGAGGAAGTCGCCGCGCAGGGCGGAGGCGCTGGCAGTCCGCTCAAAGACGTGATCGAGTACGGCGTGGAGGCGGGCGGACCCATCAAGAAGGACAAAGCGTGGTTCTGGGGTGCCGTCAGCCGTCAAAGCATCAAAGTCGGCATCCTTGGATTCCTGAAGGCCGGCGCGCCGGCGGGCTCCACCAACGCGGACGACCTGGAGACGGACCTCACGGTACTCAACAACCAGAATCTGAAGCTCAACTACGGCTGGACGTCGCAGCACAAGACGACGTTCCTGTATTCGCGAGGCGACAAGATTCGCAACGCGCGAGGGGCGAACTCCACGACCCGTATCGAAGCCACGGTACGGCAGACGGGCCCGAACAACTACTACAAAGGCGAGCACCAGTGGGTCGCCAGCGACCGCCTCATGCTCGAAGGGGAGTACAGCTACAACAACGCTGGTTTCCTGCTGAACTTCCACGAAGACAAGCTTGCGACTGTCCAGCGGCTCCTGTTCGTGGACGAGGGCAACACGCTCGCCCGGTCGGGCTCGCTCAGCGACAACATTCGTCCGACCTACGAGTCGCGGCTCGACGGCAACTACTTCCTGCCGAGTTTTCTGGGCGGGGATCACTCCACGAAGTTCGGCGTTCGTTGGCGCAGCACCCCGTACGAGACGATCAGCAAGACCGGCGGCGGAGCCACAGCGCGCCTTCGGGCGTCCGGCGTGAACGAGGTCGATATCACGCGCGATGGCGACACCAGCCGAGAGATGTGGCAGTACTCCCTGTACTTCAGCGACTCCTACCGGGCGAAGCGCGCTACCGTGACCTGGGGTGTCCGATTCGACCATCAGGACGACCGCGCGATCGCGGCCAACATCCCCGCCAATCCGATCCTTCCGGATCTCCTGCCGGCAGTGAACTTCAGTGGCGCGGATTCGGGCGCCACCTTTAACGATCTGGCACCTCGACTCGCGCTCGCCTACGATCTGCGCGGCGACGGCCGAACAGTACTCAAGGCGAGCGTCGCCCGATACTACGGCTTGGGCATCTATACGGCAGGCACGGTCAGCCCAACGGGACAGACCACGCTCTCGTACTTCTGGAACGATCGAAATGGCGACCTGTTCGTGACCCGCGATGAGATCGACTTTGCCCGTGGATTCCGGGCGACGCCCAGCGCCAACTACGATCCGAACAATCCGTCGGCTGTCACCTCCCCCAACACCGTGTCACCCGATCTGGAGAACGACATCACCGACGAGTTCGTGGCCAGCCTCGATCGCGAGTTGATGCCGAATCTTGGCGTGGGTGTCAGTTACATCTGGCGCAGATACCACAATTTCCAGGACGCGTTCCGCAGCACGACGGCCGATTCGTACTCACCCGTCACGTTTTCCGCAGCCTGCGGCAACTCGCTCTGCAGTCAGCCGAGCTACACGGCCACCTACTACCAGCGCGCCACGGCGCAGGCGACCGGGACGACGCTCAGGGTGTACGACTCGCACCGTGACTACAACGGCATCGAGCTCACGGCTCGCAAGCGCTTCTCGGGAAAGTGGCTCATGAACAGCAGTTTCACGCTGAACAACGCCATCATCCACTACGGCGGGCCCGGGGACTTCTCAACCTCGGCCGATCCCACCAACTTCAGTTCGATCGACGGGCGGGACTCGAGCGGCCTGAACGGCGCTCGCTGGACGGCGAAGCTCTCCGGGATGTACGCCCTGCCGTGGAATATGTCGGTGTCGGCGTTCTACAACTTGCGAGACGGCCTGCAGTTCAATCGCACGATCCAGACGCCGAACCGAACAGGACAAGGCGGCGCCGCGAACGTGCAGATCGAGCCGCAGGGGACGACTCACTACCCGAACTTCAGTCAGCTCGACCTGCACTGGGACAAAGGGTGGCTGTTCGGCCAGCGACGCATTCAGTTCAACGTCGATGTGTTCAACGTCACCAACGGCCGCAACCGTCCTTGCGCGCCAGACCCGTCAGAACTTCGCCCAGGCGAACTATGTGACGAGCATCCTGGCGCCACGCGTCGCGCGGTTTGGATTGAAGGTAAACTTCTGACCGAGATTCCCGCTCATCGCTCCAGGAGGTCCTATGCGTCGTTTGTTGGCTTGTGCCGTTCTGGCCACCGCTCTTGTGGCGCCCGCGTCGGCTCAGCTCGAAAACGTCGGGCAGCTCTCGTTCGCGACCTCGGGCTCGCCCGAAGCACAAAAGCACTTCCTTCGCGGCGTGGCCATCCTGCATAGCTTTGGCTGGAAGCAGGCGATCGCCGAGTTCAAGCTGGCGCAGCAGGCGCAACCCGACTTCGCCATGGCCTACTGGGGCGAGACGTTGTGCTACAACCACCCGTTGCAGACCGAGCAGGATGCAAAGAACCCGCGCGCCGTGCTCGCGCGGCTCGGCCCCAACACGGCCGCCCGCATGGCCAAGGCGCCCACGGAACGCGAGAAGGGATTTCTCGGCGCGGTCGAGGCGCTCTGGGGTGAAGGCGAATGGCGTCAGCGCCGGGTCGCGTACATGAACGCGATGGAGCGGCTCTACAAGCAGTTCCCAAATGACGATGAAGTGCAGGCGTTCTATGCCTTGTCGCTGCTGAGTGGTGGCGGCGCGCTCCAGGACGACACGTTGCGCTACAACATGAAGGCGGGCGCCCTGGCGATCGATGTCTTCAAGCGCAACGCGAAGCATCCTGGCGCGACGCACTACATCATCCACGCCTTCGACGATCCGATTCACGCGCCGCTCGCCCTCGAAGCCGCGCGCGCGTACGCGAGCATCGTCCCGGCGGTGTCGCATGCGGTCCACATGCCGACGCACATCTTCATCCAGCACGGGATGTGGAACGAGGTCGCCAATCAGAACGTGCGCGCCTACGGCATCGCGAAGGATCTCTGGGAGCCTGGTGATGTGCCGGGCGACCTGTCGCACTCAGGCGACTGGGGGCAATACGGGTTCCTGCAACTGGGCGATTACGCGGGCGCTCGAGAGCGAATCAAGGCGTTCGAAGAGATGGCCCAGGCGTCGAAGCATCAGCGAGCCATCGGTGCGCTCGCACTGATCAAAGCGCGATACATCATCGAGACCGAAGAGTGGAACGTGCAGCCGATCGCTGACAACGCGTCGAACGAGACGATTCTCGCCAACGGCTTCAGCGCCGTGAGAACCGGTCAGCTCGCGACGGCCGAAAAGATGGAGGCGCTGCTGGCGGCAAAAGCGAAGGCAGCGCCGGGAGAGAGCGCCTCGGCCGGGGCGCACGCGGATCACGGCGGCGCACCCACCTCCGCCGAGGCTTCGGCGGGCAGGCCTCCGGCGCCGGGGCCAGGCGGACCTGATTCAGGCAAGTCGGTTCGCATCATGTTCCGCGAATTGGCCGCGCAGGTCGCGATGGCCAGGAACGACAAGGATCGCGCGGTCTCTCTGCTCAAGGAAGCTGTCCAAATCGAAGAGAGCATGCGCCCACCAAACGGCGCCGCCGATCCCGTCAAGCCGTCGCATGAGCTGTTGGGAGAAGTGCTCCTGGAGATCGGCAAGCCGGCCGAAGCTGCCACGGCATTCGATCAGTGTCTGCTCCGGACGCCCAATCGCGCGCGGTCGCTCATCGGGTCCGCGCGCGCACACGCCGCGGCCGGCCACCGGTCGATCGCGGCCGAGCGTTACACGCTGCTGAATAGTTTCTGGAAGGGGAAGCCATTCGGCAATCCGAGCACCGAAATGAGGTGACCGGACGGACGTAGCCAACGAGACACCGAGACTCAGAGCTTTCAGATCAGAACGCGTTTTCTGATCAAGGTTTCTCTGTGACTTTGTGTCTCTGTGGCCACGTACGTCATTTCATATAAGACTGCGTCACGTATGCGAACGCTCGGCCTGATCGCGCTCTCGACGGCTCTGCTGGCTCAACTGCCGCAAACGCGGCCGCCGTCGAGAAACGTCGGCACCATGAGCGAGCTCATGGTGAAGATCCTCTATCCGTTCTCCGACGCCCTTTTCTACATCGAGACACGGACGCCGACGACCGACGCCGAGTGGGCCAGGCTCGAAACCGAGACGTTGATGCTCGCCGAGTCGGCGAATCTGCTGATGTTGCCGGGCCGCGCGCGGGATCAGGATCGATGGATGGCCGACTCGAAACTGCTGCTCGATGTCGCCGGCGACGCGCTCGAGGCCGTCAAAGCCCGCAACGTCGAGGGCATTGCGGGGCTGAGCGATCGTCTGTACGAATCGTGCACGTCCTGCCACACCCACTACAGACCTGGCTACGGCACTCGCGCGTCGTCGTCCGCCGCCGTTCAGACACCGGCCGATCCCAACGCCGCCGCTCAGGCACAGGGCGCGGAGCTCCGCGCGATCGTCGGACGCGCGCCGAGACTGATGCTGAGGCGCACCGACATCACGGCCAAACCCCCGGCGGACGGCTGGGCGATGGGCATGGTGTCGTGGATCGCTGCCGGCCGCGACGGGCTCATCTACCTGTTGCAGCGCGGCGACAAAGCCGATCCCATCGTCGCCATCAATCGCGACGGACGCGTCGTTGGTTCCTGGGGTCGGGGACTGTACGTGATGCCGCATGCGATCCGTGTCGATCCCAGTGGCAACGTGTGGACGACGGATGCGGCAAGCTCGATGGTGTACAAGTTCACGGCCGATGGCAGGAAGCTGCTCGAGATCAGCATCGGAGGCCAGCCGTCGCCGTGCCGAAACAACTTCTGCGGCACGACGGATGTGGCCTTCGCTCGCGACGGGCACGTGTTCATCTCGGACGGATACGCGAACGCGCGCATCCTCGAATACACCGCCGACGGCAAGAAGGTGCGCGAGTGGGGTGAACCCGGCTCAGGCCCGGGACAATTTCGGCTGCCACACTCGATCCAGATCGACGAGCGCGATGTCATCTACGTAGCCGATCGCGAGAACGGACGCGTGCAGCGGTTCGATCGAGCCGGGAAGTTTCTCGGCGAGTGGCCGAAGTACGGCAAGACGTTTTCGATGACGCTGCAGGGCCAGGCGCTTTGGCTTGGGACTCAACAGCGCAATGAGCCCAACCTGTCTCCGGGATGGCTGATGAAGGTCGATCGCAACACTGGCGAGGTACTTGGCTGCGTGGACGTTATGGGCGTGCATGGGTTGGATGTCCTGGAAGACGGCGAGCTGCTGGCGAGTCCGGGCCCCAACGCGGCGATGCCGCAGTGGTTCCGGCGTTAGACGGTGTCAGACACCGTTCCACAATCTGCGTACCTGTGAAAAGGTGCTGCTGGCACGATAATCTCCACCGTACGCAAATCTTGGAACGGTGTCTGACACCGTTCTAGACTGTTGGCGAGGCCTCCACTATGACCCGCCTTCGCGCCGACCCAAGGGCCCAACGCGCTTCGGCGCGACTCGCCGGCGCCGTGGCGAAGCCGGTTGCCTGGCGCGCGCGGCACATCGGTGGTGCGACGCTGGCGCTCGGGTTGGCGCGGGCCCTTGTCCTGCTCGACGCCTCTGCGACTGCCCCCCACCCGCCAGTCGTCTACGCCGCCACGGTCGACAGCATCATTCATCCAGTCTCCGCGGAGTACATGATCGATACGATCGACCGCGCCGACCAGACA
>JBOGIV010000006.1:0-17348 GCA_050747925.1 Vicinamibacterales bacterium | reverse complement strand
GGGTCTCTATTGCCAGACCCTTCGATTGATTCGTCTGAGCCGATCCAAGCGATGCAACGATCAAGAGCACAGAAGTGATCGGGTCAGTGTCACGAGCTTTAACGTCTTCATTGTGTCCTCCCTTTTACAAATGCCGGCCCGAAACTCGCTTCAAACGTCACGGTAGTGGCTTTGGAAGATGTCTATAGAGACTTCAGATAGTCGATGAGGTCACGCTTCTGATCAGCGGTGAGCGTCAATGCGAAGGCGGCGTCGCTGTGCGCCGCTGTCGGCGGCAAACAAAGGCCGGCGCTGGAGCCTCCAATCACGTTGTCTCGGCGAAGCCGGAACTGCAGCGGCCAGCGTGAGTTCGTCGTCACGCATCCGCTTCCGCCAGCCCAGATAGCCGGCAAGCCCGACGGCGACATAGCCAAGTGCAAGAATCAGTGTCAGCACAAACATCGTTGAAGACATGGGCCTCTCGGATTGAGTCGTCGTGAACAGCATGTCAAGAAGCAAGTTTCGATCCCGACCTTCTGACTTGGCCGCCAAGGCGTTCACTGAACTCGTTCGAGCCTCCCAGTCGGGCGGCCGCAGGATGCTTGCTGTTCAGCTGGGTACGGAAAGAGATCAAAGAGCGACTGCCTCACCCCCGGAGAGATGTTGACGACCACATGACCGCGGTGCAGCTCGCTCGGGTGATTGAGCCCCGCAGGCGTGGGTAATCATCAAGAGATCGCGCTCGAGTGCGAGCGAATAGTTCATCACCCTCACACCCTTGTCCGCTGGGTCGAGGCCGGACTGGAGCCACCGATCCTGCGTCGTGACGCCGGTCGGGCAGGTGTTGGTATGGCACCGCAACGCTTGGATGCAGCCGATCGAAAACAGAAACCCGCGCCCGATGTGGACGAGATCGGCGCCCAGGGCGATGTGCGTGGCGACTTCCCCACCGGTCGCGATCTTTCCCGAGGCAATCAGGGTGACGCGGTCTTGCAGGCCCTCGCAGCGAAGCGCGTCATCCACCGCCGTGAGACCGTCAATCAACGGCAGGCCGACGTAGTCGGCCAGCGCCAACGGCGCTGCGCCAGACCCTCCTTCTTTTCCATCCACGGCAATGAAGTCCGGGCCATCTCCTCGACGCCGAATCTCGTGACATAGCTCCTGGACTTCCGCAATCGAGCCGACCACCATCTTGAGGCCGATCGGTTTTCCCGTCAGCCTGCGCACACGCGCGACGAAGTCGAGGAGGGATGTGACGTCGTAGCATTCTTCGAACCGATTCGGGGATTGACAATCCACGCCCATTGGAATGCCGCGGATCTCGGCAATCTCCTCGGTGATCTTCTCCTTCGGTAGCAGCCCACCGTTGCCAGGCTTCGCGCCTTGGGCGAGTTTGATCTCGACCATCTTCACCTGAGGAAGCGCGAGGATGCGCTCGGCCCGCTCGTCATCGAACAGACCTTCCCGCGTTCGACATCCGAACTTGGCGGGGCCAATCTGATAGAGAATATCGCCCTCACCTTCGAGGTGATATCGCGACAGCGATCCCTCGCCGGTGCTCATGTAGCAGCCAGCCAGCTTCGCGCCACGAGACAGCGCCCGTACGGCATTGGGGGACAGCGCGCCGAAGCTCATGCCCGAGATGTTGGCAAACCGCTTCGGCTGATAGGGGGTCGGCCGGTCGGCGCCAATGAGCGCGGGCTGCGGGAGACCAGTCGCCGGACCGCGGAGCGTCGGGTACATCGAAGGCAGGATGTGCATGCGGCCGGGTGCGTGATGATCGACCTGCGACCCGAAACCCACGAGATTGTTCTGGCCCTTAGACGATGCATAGACCCACGAGCGTGTCACCCGGTTGTACGGCCGTTCCTCGATGTCGCTCAAAAACAGGTATTGACGAAGCGGCTGGCCGAGCTCTTCGAAGAAGAATCGGAAATGTCCGATCACCGGGAAGTTGCGGGTCACCGCGTGCTTCTTCTGCGTCAGATCGCGAACAGCCAGGATCGCCAGAAGCAGCAGAACGACGGCGAGGACGATCAGAACGACGCTCATACCGACTCTCCTTCTGCAAGATCATCCGCAGCGCGCACCCGAGGGGAATCGCTCGGCTGGGCTGAGGTCAGTCATTTCAATGTGAAATGCAGGTTGCAGACCGAAACGTCGGGCTCGATACGGCGGCTGCCCAGCGACTCGAACGGCGCGGGTTGCTCGGCCCGCATCTTGCGATGGCTGTGTGTAGGACCGCCCGCGTTCCTGTCGAACGCGGATCGGAACACGAAGCACCACCATTTCAAACCCTCACTGATCGTCGCCCAGCGACCGACATTCACCGGAGGAACCACGATGCACATCAATGTGAGAGGCCAGAAGCGCCTCATCTCGAACGCCTTGAAGAGCTACACCGAGGGCCGGGTTCGCTCGCGACTCGAACATATCGCCGCCCCCATCACGAGCGTCGTCGTCCAAGTCGCTGACTTGAACGGCCCTCGGGGCGGCATCGACAAGCGGGCGGGCATCAGCGCCAGGCTGTTGTTTGGCGGACCGCTTTATGCGGAAGCGAGGGGAGCCGATGCTTACGACGCTGTCGATCGCGCCGTATCTCGTCTCGTCACTGGCACTGCCCGCCGAATCGGCCGGTTTCGCGCTTGACTCTTTGCGGCTCGCGGCGCCTGTAAACGCCCTGGTTGACTCGCGGTTTTCGAGACCGCCCGTACCCGGATTAGACGATTCTCGTATTAGCGGCGGACTTGATGGGCTCGATACCGAGAGTCCAACTCGGCGAATCGCTGGCGGGAAATGATTCGCGCGAAGCCTCATCGACGATGTCGCGAGCGCCTCCAGCAGGCGTTGCCTCTGTGAAGCCAGAGGGCATCAGCCGAGTCTCCCGCTTTCCATGTTGTTCGGTGATACCTGGCTTCGGCATCTGTCCCTCTTTCTGGCGCCGAACGTGAGAACAAGCGCAGTAATTCCGACCTGAATCGGAGCAAGAGGCGCACCACGGCTCTAAGTTTTGGGCCTGTCGAGTCCGTACTGCTTCATTTTTCGCCAGAGAGTGGTGGTGCTGATACTGAGGGCCTCAGCGGCCTGGCGCCTGTTGCCGCGATAGCGGTCAAGCGCTCGCTGAATCAGCTCCGGCTCCTGGCCGTGCAGGTGAAGGGTATCGTGTCCCGGCATCGGCGCGGGCTTCCGAGCGATCTCTGGCGGCAGCTCCCGAAGTTTGATGCTGGACCCGCGGGCCAGGATGACGCCCCGCTCGATCGCATGTTCGAGCTCTCGCGCGTTGCCCGGCCACTCGTAGTCGATCAGCGCCGTCATCGCTTCCGGCGAAACGGTGGTGACGTCCTTCTTGACGCGAATTGCGGCGCGGCGCACGAATTCGTGAATCAGGGCCGGGATATCCTCCCGCCGCTCGCGCAACGGTGGGACCGTAATCACGAAAGCTCCGAGCCGAAAGAACAGGTCTTCCCGGAACGTTCCGGCGTCGACGGCCGCGCGCAAGTCCCGATTGGTCGCGGCGATGACGCGCGCCTTGAACTTGATGTCGCGTTCGCCGCCCACCTTGCGGATCTCGCGCTCCTGCAGCGCCCGCAGGAGCTTGGCCTGTACGGTGGGGGCCACCTCGCCGATTTCGTCGAGGAACAGCGTGCCGTTGCCTGCGACTTCAAAGAGCCCGGCCTTGTCGCGCACGGCGCCAGTAAACGCCCCACGCACGTGCCCAAACAGCTCGGACTCCAAGAGCGTTTCGGTCAAGGCCGCGCAATTGATCGAGACGAATGGAGCGCCGGCCCTCGCGCTCTGATCGTGGATCAGCCGGACGATGAATTCCTTTCCGGTGCCGCTCTCGCCGTACACGAGGACCGTGGTGTCGAGCGGCGCGACCTGGCCGGCGAGCTCGAGTACGTCGTGCATGGCGGGACTACGGGTGATGAAATGTTTCGACGCCGCGTGACGGGCGACGCGCTCGCGCAGCGCGTTGAGCTCCCGCTCCCGTCTCTCAACGAGTCGCTCCCGGCGGTCGAGCTCTTGTAGTCGAGTGTGCGCCGCAGTACGCAGCCGTTCGACCTCTCGACCCAAGACCGCCCCCTGAAAATCACCACGCAGAGCTTCGAGCTCATCGCCCCAGCTCTCGGCGTCTTTGCCGGAGACCTTGCAAACGCCGGCGCCCTGCGCCATGCACTCTAGCTCCTTGAAATAGACCTCACGGCCGAGACATGCGCTGGCATAGCCGCTGGCATACCCTACCAACGACCAGCACACAGGCAGCGTGCCTTTGCCGTAGTGATGGAGATGCTGCTCGGCCACATATGAATCGTGCCACACCACTTGCGCCTCGAAGCGGCCAGTCGAGGCGTCATTATGGATGGTGTGTATCTCGGCCCGAACAATGCCTTCGAGCGTTTGCAACACCGCTCCAGCGCCAATCCCGTCCACGGCGCTCGCCCACTGCGAACGGTCACGCAGGCTGACGGCATCGTGATAGCCATCGGCAAAGCCAAATCGCAGCATCAGCCGTCGCGCCGTCTCCAGACCCAAGGTGTCGATGAGTTCCTTACGCAGCAGCCCCATCGCCGCGGCGCTGAGAATCACGACCCGCTGTTCGTGCAAACGAATAATGCCCTGCTTGGGGCGAAAATCGAGAAGCTCGGCCAGGTGGGCGTGTTCGAGATCCACGGTCGAGCGATTCTAGTCCCTCTGGTCGTCCTCTTATAAACGTCGCCTCGACGACATGGCTTGTCGAACCGGCCGGAGGGCCATTGCTCAGACCCGATGTACCCTCACCGATTGGAGACGGTCTGAACACGTAGGGTTCGGTTGTCACCTTCGGTATCTCAGCGAAGTTCTTCGTTGGTGGTGGGGAGGGAGTCCGCCACTCGAGACCCTGCACCAACCACGGAGTCGGGCCGCTGATCGCTCCCCACGACGAAATCGCCGGCCGGCGTCACCAGCTCGAGGCGGATGCCCACGGCCATCAGGCCACCCAGAAAGAAGAAGAATCCGAGACGGTGATCAGGTGCAGGATCGCGATCCGTTTGTGATCCGTGGTGAGCAGCCACGACGCCAGACTGTGACTATTCAGATAGTGACGAGCGGGCAACGTCGGCGAGGCAGCCATCAGGTGTGCGCCAGTCTCACGACCAGCACGGAACAAGGCGCCGAGTCGACGACGGCTTCGGCCGTGCTGCCGAGCGTCAAGCGCGCCAAGCCGCTTCGGCCGTGGGTACCCACGACCACCAGCTCTGCGCGAGATGACTCGGCGATGCCTATCAGCGTCGTCGCCGCCGAGCCGGAGACGGCGACGGCCTCGCCGTCAACCCCAGAGCCCGCTAGCATCTGCTGCAATCGGTCTCGAGCGGCGGTCTTCAGCTCGTCAATCGATTCCAGCGCGATGAGCGACGCGGCGCCTAGAAATGGCGCGCCCGCTCCCGCGCCTCCCGCCAACGCAGACACACCGATATCGATGACGTGAACCACGCGGAGTCGTGATGTCCGCCGGCGTGCCTCAAACGCCGCAGTCTCGAGAGCCGGCAGAGACGGATCTGAGAAGTCAGTCGCGCCGATGACGTCGCCGCGTGGCGACGGTCGGGCGACGAGGACGGGAACCGTCGCATGACGCACGACCCGATCGGCCACCCGGCCCGGGCCGGTCACGATGATCCCCGCCCCCGCCGCCTCAGCCTGCGCCAACAGGCCGGCGTGCGGGGTCCCTGTGTCCAGCACGACTCGCGCGTGAGTCGCGTCACCGATGGTCTCGGCAACCTGGCGCCTCACCGCCTTCTCCGCCGTGCTCGCCATCGCCTCTTGCTTTGCGGCATCGACCCCGGCCCATTGTGGAAAGAGCATTCGCACAGCTGGGAACTCCGGCAAGACGTGGCAAACGATCATCGAGCTGCTCAGGTCACGGGCCAGTGCCTGCGCCTGGCGAAGCGCTTCGCTGGCAGCGGACGACAGATCGGTACCGACGAACACGGGCCCTCGCAGCGTCATGTCAACTCTCCAGGTGATTGGTCCACCGGAATCGGAGCAAGTAACACGCCAACGTGCTGGCCGAACGCGACGCGGCAGCGCGCGCAAGAGGAACGCCTCCGCGTGCTTGGACATCGGCGGTTCGACATTCGATATGCGCAACACAGAAGGCATTGCAAAACGGAATCGCCATCTCACATTGCAACAAGCGCGCGCAGACGAACTGACCTTCTTGCAGTCATGCGCGCGACAAGACGTCGAGTCGAGGTTGGATCAGTCTTTGCCTGTTTACTCGGAATGAAGCGAAAGAACTCGCCTTCGGAGACGGTTGGCCCTCACCCTGGAGCGGAACCCACAACAGGCCCCGCCGAGATCCGTATTGAGGTCGTGGCCAATGCGCAAACCATCAGTGCCCAAGCTCGATCGTATGCCGAGTACCGCCTCTTCGCTGCCCTCACCCGTCACGTGCAAGGGGTTCGTCGTGCACGCGTCGTGCTGCAGCGCGCTGGCGAGGTCGGCGATACCGACAGCGTCACGTGCGCCGTGACCATCACACTGGATCCGACCGGCCAGATGCGCATCAGGGCAATCGGACCACATGCATACGAGGCGATCAACCGTGCTGTTGGCCGGGTCGGCGAGGCCATGGGCAGACTGTCTGGGCAACTCGCGGTTCAACGTGCAGGCCCGATACGTATCGCCATTGGAGGAGAGCGTGACTAAGCGAGAGACACCGAGTGGTACGGTGGCAAGTAGCCGTGTGCTCGAACTGACGCGGCGTGTCCAGAGTGAATATGAAGAAATGCCCGGACTGAGTCTGACGGCCCCGCGAGCATTCCGCTTCTTGGGACTCGACAAGGAGACTGGGACAGCGGTTCTGGCGATGCTGGTCGAACGAGGCTTCCTGAAGCAGACCGACGACGGCCGCTACATTTGCGCTCGGAATTGATCGTCGACTTTTGAGGCGTCAACCGGATGCCGGCGTGCTGTTCGCAGACCGCTGAACAGGACGTTCACCCTTCGTCATTGGCTACTACGTAAGGATGGCGTCGCGGATCGTGGTGTACGGCAGGTGCGCGAGCATGGCCGTCTGCACGGCGGTCATCACTCCTCCAGTGTCGGAGCCGCCCATCACAAAGCCGGCCACACGATCGGCAGCGCCAACGAGCGCCGTCAAGAAACCGATCCACCGCTCGCCAGAGTCAGGTGGATTGAATGTGATGTGCGCGAGCGCGGCGCGCCGATGCGGATGGCGAAATCGTTGGTCAACTCGGTGTCGTACGTTGCAGCTGCCGCATTCGCCAAGCGCGACGACGACCGTCATCACGATGAGCCGTGCTCCAAGTGCCGCGCCTATGCGCCCGCACGCGCCAGCGCCACCCTCGAATGATCGGAAAGTCCACCGGACATACGAGCGTGGGCACATTCTTCATGATCATGACTAGGTCCTGACACTGGCTGTCATCATCTTCTGCAGTTCTCGTATCCAGAGCACGGAACTTGCCACCAATACGCAACGGAGCCAGTCGCCCATGCTCAGGGCGACCGTGCCAAACGCCTGCTGAAGAACGGACACATAGACCACGGCTAGCTGCAAGGCAATCGATAAGCCTATCGCCGCCCACAACCAATTATTCGTGAGCAGGCCGGCGAACGCACTCCGCTCCTCCGAACGCGCGTTCACCACGTTGAACATCTGAAACAGTACCAACGTGGTGAACGCCATCGTCTGCGCATATCGCAGATGCCCCGCGCCCTCGAAGAGACCGCGAGGCAGGGACGCATCGAAGACGAGCAGCGTTCCGCTTGCCATGACGGCGCCGACCAGCAGGATGCCGCGCCACATGCGTCGCGTCACCACTGGTTCGCCGGCCGGGCGGGGCGCTCGATTCATCACGTCGGCGTCTGGGGGATCCAAGCCAAGGGCTAGCGCCGGCGCTCCATCAGTCACGAGGTTGAATCGCGATGGAAGGAATGAATCCATTGGACAGCCCTGACTCGGATGCCTTTCAGATTGGGCCGCACGGTTTCGCTTTGAAACGATGAGCGATACCCAAGGTCCTCACCGTAGGCGTGCCTGCGGAGCAAATCATCCGAATGCTCGTGGTTCTAGCCGATTCACGGACGAAACCATGGTGGCCCGCCCCTTGCGTCTATCCATCATGGACGGGCGGTGCGGAGAGAACGCGATGCAACCTAAGACGGCGTTCGAGGCTCACCGAGGAAGTGCCGGTGCGGCAGCATGGACGGACATGAGGGCGCATCGCGCGCCACGGTTCGAGGGCGCCGGATCCTCCGCACCGCCCGCTGTTCCGGCTGGGCATTCAGTCGAATCGACGGCCATCGCAAGTGGCAGCAACCGTGGACGGGGGTATCCCCGTTTCTGGAAGGGGCGGCATCATGAGGACGACAACTAGGGCAGCGGCGAACGGAAGTCGCTGGGGCGAGAGCGAGCTCACGACCATTCTCAGGGGTCGCCGGCGCGAGCTGGCGCACGAAGTCCAGGGCAAGATCCGCGACGCGCGGATCGACAGCATCAAGGAACGCGAGGTGCTCGACCAGGCCGAAAGCTCCGAGGTCGACATCCAAGACGAGATCAACTTCGCGTTACTCCAGATGAAGGCAGAAACGCTGAGCAGGATCGACGCGGCGCTCCGCCGGCTCGAGGAAGGCACCTACGGCAAATGTTTCGAGTGCGGCGACGGGATCGCTGAGCCGCGCCTCCGGGCCCTACCGTTCGCAGTCCGGTGCAAGGATTGTGAAGAAGCTCGTGAGACGGCCGAGCAGCGTCAGCGAATCGTAGCGCAGCGCCGTAGCTCCTCAGCGCTCTTCCTCGAAATGGCCAGCTAAGAGGCGCACGGTAGACACACTCAGACGGAGCCCCGCGATTGCTGTTGACCTAAAGCGCACGGCCCGCAGCTGCGAGCCGTGCACGACATCGGCGATTCTCGAACGGCTTCTGCGAATCGAGGATGTGTGAGACGAGACCCGGCATCGCGCGTGTCTCTCAGTACAGGTGGAGGACGCTCATGGCCAGAGTAGCCATCAACGGGCTGGGACGAATTGGTCGGGCCACGCTCAAGATCGTCATGGACACGCCTGGCTTGGATCTGGTCGCCGCCAACGACCTCGGTGCGGCCGACAATGTCGCATATCTCCTGAAGTACGACACCGTCTACGGGCGGTATGAGAGGACGGTCGAAGCCGACGACGGAACGCTCACCGTTGGCGAGAACCGGCTGACGCTGCTGTGCGAACAGAATCCGGCGCGCCTGCCGTGGAAGTCGTTGCACGTGGATATCGTGTTCGAGTGCACCGGAGCGTTCACTAGGCGAGAAGACCTCGACGCTCACATCCGCGCCGGAGCTCGATACGTCATCCTGTCGGCACCCTCGCACAGTGACGACGTGGAAACGATTGTCCACGGAGTCAATGCGCCGCAAGGGGGCACCGCTATCATCTCGTGTGCGAGCTGCACGACGAATTGCATTACGCCGGTGATGGAGATTCTCGGGCGGCGCATCGGCGTCAAGAAGGCCATCATGACCACGGTTCACGCGTACACTGCCAGTCAAGCCATCGTCGACGCTCCACACACGCACGCCCGAAGGGGCCGAGCCGGCGCCGCGAACCTCGTCCCAACGTCCACGGGCGCGGCGGCCGCGACCACCAGGGCGCTACCAGAATATCGCGGCCGATTCGATGGTGTGGCCGTCCGGGCGCCCGTCGCTGTTGGGTCGCTCGCAGACATTGTCGCTCTCGCGGCCAGACCAACGACGGTAGACGAGGTGAACCGTCTGTTCACCGAGGAGGCCGAGAGTGAACGCTATCGCGGCGTCCTTGGTGTGACGACGGATCCGGTCGTCTCGTCCGACATCGTCAAGGACTCCAGGGCGTCGGTTGTGGATCTCGGCATGACCCAGGTCATCGATGGCGATCTGGTCAAGGTGATGAGTTGGTACGACAACGAATGGGGGTATTCGAGTCAGATCGTCCGTGAGGCCTCGAGGATCGCGAGGGACATGGATTCGTCCGACGAGCGCTCCGAACGCGAACGTCAAGGCCAGATGAGGCGAGGCGCTCGCGAATGATCACATTGAAACGCGCCTACGACCCAGTCTCGCGCACCGATGGCACCCGCTTCCTAGTGGAACGGCTGTGGCCCCGGGGACTCTCCAAAACGAAGCTCCGGATCGACGCGTGGCTCAAGGAGGTCGGACCGACCACTGAGCTGCGAAAGTGGTTCAGTCACGATCCCGAAAAGTGGGCCGTGTTTCGCCGACGCTACTTTCGTGAGCTCGACTCGCGACCGGCGGTCTGGCAGCCGATCGTGTCAGCGGCTCGGCGCGGCACGGTTACGCTCGTCTACAGCTCACACGACACACAGCACAACAACGCGGTCGCACTGCAGGAGTACCTGCGAAAGAAGTCGCACCGGCCGACGACGTCCAAGCGGGCGGTGCGGTGATTCACATTCATGGAGCGCCGACAAGCCGACGTCGCGTTCGTGTTGCGTCCCACTCCTCCGTTCCGACTCGATTTTACGCACGTCGATGAGCCACCGGACCTCGTGGGCCTTGAGAAGGCGGATATAGTCCTCTATCGCTCGTGTCGAGTGACCGATCGTGAAGACGACGAGCGGTCTCACCGTCAGCTCACGGCGGCGAGGATGTGGCGCCGCTTCCCCGCTACAGTGGCGAGTAACTGGTCGAACGAGGAAGCGAATGCCCTGATGGCGTCTGCCTGTAGCTGTTCCGTGATCGCGTGCACGTCAAGGCCAAGGGCCGTCGCATTCCGCAATGCGGATTCGGCTTCCTCCACCTCCGTCTCGATCGTGTCCCGAACGCGTCCGTGATCCCGAAAGGCATCCATCGTCGCGGGCGGAACCGTCGTAATCGTCTCCGGCCCGATCAGCGCTTCGAGGTACAGGACATCAGAGTACGAGGGATTCTTCGTTCCTGTGCTGGCCCACAGCGGCCGCTGGACGCGCGCGCCCCGCCGCGCGAGTGCGGCGAACGGCTCGCCGCCGAAAATCTCACGGAAGCGGCGATAGACACGTTTGGCATTGGCAACGGCGATCCTTCCCCGCAGGGCCAGGGCGTCCGGCGATCCGACCGCCTCCAGCAGACGATCCACAACGACGTCGAGACGACTGACGAATACCGATGCTACCGATGTGACTCGGTGCGGGTCCGGATGGCGAGCGAGACCTCGAAGGTAGGCCTGCGCCACCGCCTCGTAGTGCTCGAGAGAGAACATCAGGGTGATGTTGATGTTGATGCCTTCGCCGGTCAGCACTTCGACAGCAGGAATGCCCTCGACGGTAGCCGGCACCTTGATCATGACGTTCGGCCGCCCCACGACCTGCCAGAGATGACGAGCCTCGGCGACCGTTGCTCCGGTATCGTGGGCGGAGCCCGGCGATACTTCGATGCTCACGAAGCCGTTCGCGCCGTCACTCCGGGCGTGCACAGGTCGAAGAACGTCCGCGGCCAGCTGGATGTCTTGGACGACCAACTGTTCGGCCAGGGTCCGATCGTTCACGTGGCGGTCGGCATCCAGCGCTCGTTGGATCTGGCCGTCGTAGTCGGTGCTGTCGGCAATCGCCTTGGCGAAGATGGTCGGATTGCTGGTCACACCACTTAAGCCGTCCTCGTCGATCAACCGTCGCAACCCCCCGCCCGTGATGAGACCCCGGCTGATATGGTCCAACCACACGAACTGGCCGCGCTGGTTCAATGTACGCAGTGGATTCATGACTGGCCTCCGGCGAACTCCTCACTGAGTCGGGCGAGAGCCAGCGCACCCAGCACCGGGCGTATCGAGTCCCGCCATCTGCTTCCCTCGACTTCAGTGTTATGGCGAACCTGCGACTGACTCGCCTTCTGCTTTGTAGAGTTGCACTCGGCGCGCCAGCAACGAGGTGCGCGGAATGCACGTCACTGCGGGTTGCGCTACCGCGGATGCGCAGTGCGCCGATTCAGAATGAAACGTCGGCTTTCAAAACGAAAGGAGGGTCTTTTTCACTGGTAGCTCTGGCCGAGGCCAACGCTTGGCGCGTTGCTTGCCTTAGTCACGGGCAACAAGGAGTGATCGCCCATGCGACTCATCGGTGCAGCCTCAATCGTGTTCACACTCGCGTTGACGTTCGCGATCTCAGGGTTCGCTCCCGCAACAACCGCACACCAACGTTCTAGTCGCCCCGGAGACGTTGGCGACTGGAACCGAGATGATGGCGAACGGAAGCATCGGAATGGGCAGTCCATCTTCCGCTATGACACCTTCGGCGACGAACAGTTGTGGACCGACGTGTTGCGGATGCACGAAGTCATTGCGACCGTCCCTCCGGTAACCGCGCTGGCCGTGGGCCTCAAAGTCGATGTGGAAGCATTGCCCCCGACGCTGATTGCCGCGCTCCGGGCCGGGCAGGTTGACCTGACCAACCCCGCCGTGACTGTCGAATTGTTACGGCTGAATGCGGTCGTCGGGGTCCGGGGGACGGTCAGTGACGTGGGTCAGCTCACCAGCGTAGGCATCACGTGCGCCCTCTGCCACTCCTCGGTCGACAACGCCTTCGCGACTGGGATCGGTTCGCGACTGGACGGCTGGGCGAACACCGATCTGAACGTGGGGGCGATTGTAGCCCTCTCGCCGGCGCTGGATGCGCCCACCAAGGCCGAGTTCAACGCCTGGGGCCCCGGCAAATATGATCCCCGCCACCATGCGTTCGACGGCACCAACATCCTGTCGCTGAACAGTCCCTCGCTGCCGATTGTCCTCCCGCCGATCTACGGATTGAAGGGGGTGGGCTTCGAGACGTTCAGCGCCGACGGGCCCATCTCGTATTGGAACAGCTACGTGGGCGTCGGGCAAATGGGCGGGCAGGGCGACTTCAGCGATCCCCGCATCGGGCTCTTCATCACACAGACGCCGGATCTCGTCACGCCAAAGCTCGCGGCCCTGCTGGACTATCAACTGAGTCTGCGCACCCCGGAGCCTCCCCACGGCAGCTTCGATCGCGCCGCAGCGAGGCGGGGCGAGCGTTTGTTCCGCAGCGAAGCGGGCTGCGCGACCTGCCACCAGTCGCCGAATTTCACCGACGTTCTGAGCGGTCCAACGCCGACGGCGCCGTTCCTCCACGATCCGGCCGAGGTCGGCATGGATCCGGCCTATGCGTTGCGGACCGCCACAAGACGGTATCGGACGACGCCGTTACGCGGACTCTGGCAGCATCCACCGTATTTTCATGACGGCAGTGCGTCGGATCTCCTCGCGGTCGTCAATCACTATGATCGACTGTTCGCGCTGAATCTCACAGCCGCACAGAAAGCCGACTTGGTCGAATTCCTGAAGTCGCTGTGAGGCTGTTCGAGTGTCAACCTCCGCCACCCCGAGGCTGTGGCGCTCAACTGCTTCGTCTACAATTTCATCCGGATTCACCGGACACCGCGCGTGACTCCGGCGATGGCCGCCGGTGTCACTAATAAGCTTTGGGAAGTTGCGGATCTCGTGAACCTGCTGGTCGAGGCAGAAGCCGGCAAAAAGCGGCGTGACTGAAGGGCGGACCATGTGGCGAAGACGGTGACACTGTATTCGCAGCCCGGTTGAATGTTCTGCAACCGGACGAAGGAGTTCCTTCGCAAGCACAACGTTGCGTTTACGGACCGCGACATCACGACGGACGAAAAGGCGCTGGACGAATTAACCGCGATGGGTCTGATGACGACGCCCGTAATCGTTATCGATGGCGAGCGAGTCGTCGGCTACGACGTGCCTCGCCTAACCGTCCTATTGGGTTTGTGAACAGACACAGTTCAAAGGAGCCCGCTACCCACCCCGACTGACACTTGACATGGACGTGTCGCTGGCGACGATGTTTCATCACCGAGGAGAGTGCGCAAATGGCTGCAGAATTTGTGACGACAATCAAGACGAACGAGATACCGGAGGGCGGCGTGACGGCAATCGACGTGCGCGGCACGCGGATCGCGGTCGCCAATGTTGGCGGCGCGTACTACGCGTTTGAGGATGCATGCACGCATGAGCAGTGCTCGCTTGCTGAAGACGGAGACCTGGCGGGCACAACCCTCACGTGCACTTGCCACGGTTCCGAGTTCGACGTGCGGACGGGGAGCGTCCTTACGCCTCCGGCCCTGCTTCCGGTCAAGGTCTATCGCACGCGCGTCGAAGACGACGCGCTGCAGATCGAGGTGTGACGGCCGCGTACGTGATCGTCGGCGCGAGCCTGGCCGGTGCCACCGCCGCGATCACGCTGCGCGAAGGGAGCGACGATGGCGCCGTGACCCTGATCGGCGCCGAGCACGAGCCGCCGTACGAGCGGCCGCCGCTCTCCAAGGCCTACTTGCGCGGCGATGAGCCCTTCGACAAAGCGCTGGTGCGACCGGCTGCGTTCTACGCGGAACACGGCATCCAGACGATGTTTGGGACACGGGTGACGCGCATCGATTCGTCGGCACGGTTCGTGGAGCTCGAGGGTCAACGTCGCGTGCCGTTCGATGCGCTGCTCTTGGCCACCGGCGGCCGCAACCGGCGGGTCTCGATACCAGGTGGCGATCTTGAAGGCATCTACAGTCTTCGCACGGTTCAGGACGCCGATCGCATTCGGGCTGAGATGATTGCCGGTCGTCGAGCCGTCGTTGTGGGCATGGGGTTCATCGGATCGGAGGTCGCGGCGTCGCTGCGGCAGAAGGGCGTGGACGTCGTCGCCATCGACCCCTCGAAGACGCCGCTCTTCCGCGTGCTGGGCGAGGCGGTCGGCCAGACCATCGCCGAGCTCCATCGTGCTCACGGCGTTCGCACAATCTTCGAGGACACCGTCGCCGCGTTCGAGGGAACGCGGCGCGTGGGCTGCGTCGTCACAAAAGGAGGCCTGCGGCTCGAGTGCGACTTTGCGGTCGTCGGCATCGGTATCGAGCCGGCGGTGGAGGCGCTCGGAAACAGCGGAATTCACGTCGACAACGGCGTGGTCGTCGACGAGTATTGCCAGACCAACGTCAGCGGCATTTACGCCGCGGGTGACGTCGCGAATCACTATCACCCCGTCTTCGATCGCCGGGTTCGAGTGGAACATTGGCAGAACGCCATCAAACAAGGCGCCGCTGCCGCGCGCAACATGCTCGGCAAGCGCGCCGCGTACGACGAGGTCCACTGGTTCTGGTCTGACCAGTACGACGCCAACCTGCAGTACGCCGGATTCCACACGAAGTGGCAGCAGCTCGTCGTGCGCGGCCGCCTCGACTCGGGCAGCTTTCTGGCGTGCTACGTAAACGAGGGCCGAATCGATGCTGCCGTCGGTCTCAACCGCGCGAAGGACGTCCGCCGCGTCATGCCGCTCATCAAGTCTCGACGCGCGGTGAATCTTGAACAGCTTCGAGACGAAGGCATCGACCTGCGCTCATTGGTGGACGCGAGTCCGTGAACTCGCACGTCCGAGCAGACTAGTGACGACCTCCCAGATCTTTGGTCTCGTAGGGAGCTGCCGGGTGATCGCGGGTTACAGTCCTCAGATTGTCCACTTGATCAAGCAACGCCTGCACAGCGCGTATGAGCATTCCGGCGTTCTTCCAGCCTAGGAAAAACGAGGCGCAGGCCGTCACGTTCCGGAAGGCAGCTACCGACTCGAAAGGCGCGTGCGATTCGGCACCGATGTCCGCATTGACGCCTCACGACGTTGGCCGCCCACCTCCTTCGAGTTTCCGCGGTTTTGAGCCGCTTGCCAGGCGTGTGGCGGCCAACCAGGGCCGAGGTTCAAATCGACTTCAAGTACTGGATCAGATCCTTCTTTTGCCCGTCTGACAGGCGCAACTTGAGGAAGCGATCGTAGTGCTCGACGACTTCATCCAACGTGCCAAAACGCCCGTCGTGGTAGAAGCCGCCCTTGTGAATCTTCTGCGTGTCGAACAAAGCTCGCAGCGGCGTCGTCACATAGCGCCGCTCCGGGCCACGGTCAGCCTGGAAACTGTCGATGCCGATTTCGTCGGCCCTGTGCAGGTTGTACCCCGGCTCGGTGAAGATCGGTGGCACGTGGCAGGTCGAGCACTTGGCGTCGCCGTTGAACTGCACCTGCCCGCGCCGCGCGGCCTCGGCGTCGTAACTGCCTTCGGGCGCCTTCGGCGTCGGGATCGCGAGTTGATAGAAATGCAGAGCCGGCAACTTGGCGGTGATCAAGTCCGTTGCGTCACGCTTATGTCCCCAGCCGGCTTTCGCCGCAACTGGGTATTGTTTGGCATTTTCCAGGCGCGAATCGAGAAAGGTGCCCTTGCCATACATCTGTGTGTTGGCGACGTACGCGTTCCAATAGGTCACCGTGCCCCATCCGCCGGTCCATGTATGCTGGTTGACGCCGGCCAGGCCAAACGCGGGGGGCATCATCGTCGCGGCGCTCTTGCCATCAGGGCGCTTGGCCTTTCCATCCATGTTCAGCTCCGCGTCGTACCGGCCCGGCCCCCAGCTATTGAGGACGATCTTGACTGTCGCCACGTCCACGCCGAGTAGGTCGCTGAACGGCTGGAGATTCGGCGCAATCGCCACGATCGCGCCGGTGTTCAGATCGCGATTGCCCCAGCCGTCGAGTCGCTTGCCAATGCCAGGCGAAAATGAGTCGTCCACGGTGGAATGACACAACGCGCATTGGAAGCCGACGGATTGCAGTTTTCCTTCGAGATTGAAGACACCGGTCACGCCGACGACCGCGTTCAGTTTGAGCAGGGCAGCCGTGGTAGCCGGGTCGTCGAGATCGACTTTGCCGGCCTTGATCTGCGCAACCAAGTCGGCGGGAAGCGCCTCGGCATCGACTTTCAAGCCAAGCGCCAGGGCCGTCTTCGGACTGACGCCCTTCCCCACACCGCCAAGCTTCTCGCCGGCAAGTGCCTCGTGCAGCCGCAGCTTGCCGCCCCAGAAATCCTCCGAACCGAATGTGTCGAAGCGGAATATTTGCTTGCCCTCTTCGAGCATGCGCTTGGCGTTGTTTTGAATCTGTTCGTCGAATGGCATTGCGGGACGCGCTGCGGTCGCTCCTGCCTGTGCTGCCGTCGCTCCTGCCTGTGCTCCCTCGGGAGTCGCCTTCGTCGTTTCGCATCCGCCGAGCGCTGCTCCCGCTGTCAGTGCGACCAAGATCAGCGTTGCGACGCCATGACTCTGCGATTGACACGTCCGACCTGCAGCGTGCTTTCGCTGGATTCCCATGTCGTCCTCCTCATTTCTGTCAGAGCTTTCACACGCTCCGTCGCGCGACTCGCCGAGCAGACAAAGCAGAAGGTGGGCGCGCCGGTCGGAAACTGGTCCACTCCGCCGCTCGGAAACTGATCCACTAGCGGGGCGTTTATTCTACGTGGTCTGAGCCGACGCCACTAAAAGTGACCCCCTTCCGTTCTGGTCTGTGAGAG
>JBOGIV010000005.1:0-13130 GCA_050747925.1 Vicinamibacterales bacterium | reverse complement strand
AACGTGACGAATCGGCCACAGTTCGACCGGCCCAATGGTGACTTTGGCAACGTGCGCTTCGGCCAGATCACGACGACGCAGGCTAATACCGAACGTGCCGTGCGATTCGCGTTGCGGGTGATCTTCTGATCTGCGGAGCCAAGCAGGGCAACAGGAGATCAGAAGCTCAGGAGACAAAATATTCTCCTGGTCTCCTGATCTTCTGTGAATTCTCCAGGTCTCGCGGAGGAGTTAGCGCTTTGTGATGGTCGTGGCAAGCTCTCTGATCTTGATGTTCTGATACCACACCTCGTCGCCGTGATCCTGCAGCAGGATGTGGCCTTTGAGTTTTTCACCCCAACCGGCTTCGTCCTTGAACTTGCTCTTGGCCTTCGCGGCCTTCAGCGCGGCGCTGCCCAACTCGTACTCGATCACCTTGGCCTCGTTCAGCCAGTGCTGGACGTGCATGCCATTCACGATGATTCGGCCTTCGTTGAGCTCGCCCGCAGGTCGGAGGCGTTTGGTGGCCGGGGCGGCGATGACGTCGTAGAGCGCCGCGGTCGCACGATGCGGCCCGATCAGCGCATCGGGATGCTTCGTGTCGTCGATGATCTGGTACTCGTGCGCGATCGGGCCGCTCCGATCTTCGGTCACCAGATACTTGATGCCGCTGTTCGCACCTGGCGCGACCACCCATTCGAATCTGAGCTCGAAGTCGCTGAATGTCTCAATCGAGATGATGTCGCCGCCGCTGGTCGGAGTCGGCGCGCCACCGCTGGCTGCGTGCTTCAAGCGCCCGGATTCGACCGTCCAGCCGCTCGAAGGAAAGTCGGCCTTCTTGAAACCACGCCAGCCCTTCGTGGTGGCGCCATCAAAGAGCAAGCGCCATCCCGCCGCTTGCTCCGCCGCCGTGAGCACCGGTGTCGTGCCAGGGGGCGCAGGCTGAGCAAGCAAGACTAAGCGGCCGGCCGCGACGACGAGCGCGGCCGCACAAAGGATGAACCACGGCCTGGAAGAACTCATTGGTGCCTCCTGAATGAGGATCGCCGCATTCTCGCAGAACGCGCGGTAAGTCGCCAGTCGTCGCGCGCCTGATATCGGACACCGGATCGCGGCCGGCGGTGTCGATGCCAGTTACCCTTCGGGTGCACGCGTGCAAGGCACATGTTATGTTCCGGCTCGCCCGTGAGAATCACTGATACGCGGATCACCGTCGTGGGCGCGCCGTGGCGCGAGCTGGTGTTTCTCGAGCTCCAGACTGACGAAGGACTCATTGGCGTCAGCGACGTGCGCATGGTCAACTATCGCATGCTCGCAGCAGCCGCCGTCGTCTCGGCCATACTCGTCTTTACGAGTCAGTCAGCGCAGGTCCCGCTCGCACTCAAGGTGGAACGAACATGATGCGACGACAGATGCTCAAAATGGGCGCCCTCGCCGCGGCGTCCGCCGCGCTCCCGCTCCGCGCGCAAACCCCGCAAGATCGGCCAGTGCCGCCGAGCACCGTGACCACGCCGCCACGGGATTTTGGTCCTGGTGCGCCTCCGACAACGTACTTCACCGATCCCGACATCGTGATCGTCGACCCACAGTTCAGTGGCCTGGTGCAGGCCAACACCCCCATCAAACGGCTGTGGACCGGCGCGTTGTGGTCAGAAGGACCGGCCTGGTCCGGACAGGGACGATACCTGGTGTGGAGTGATATTCCCAACAATCGCCAGCTCCGCTGGACCGAAGACGACGAGCGGGTGACGGTGTTTCGCAGTCCCTCGAACAACAGCAACGGCAACACGTTTGATTTTCAAGGGCGGCAAATCTCGTGCGAGCATCTGACGCGTCGGGTTGTGCGTTATGAGCACGACGGTTCGATCACGATCCTGTGCGATTCGTTTGGCGGCAAACGCTTCAACTCGCCGAACGATGTCGTGGCGCATCCCGACGGCAGCTACTGGTTCACCGATCCGCCCTACGGCGGTCAGCTCTACGAAGGACAAGTGGACGAGCCGGGCGGCCCGACCAATCGCCTCGGACGACTCAATCCACGCATCGGTCAGCCGGCCGATGCCGGACGGATGCGGCGCGAACTGCCGCACGGCGTCTATCGCGTGGACAGCAAAGGCCAGGTGTCGCTCATCGTCACTGAAGAACAAGTGCCCAACCCCAACGGTCTCGTCTTATCGCCCGACTACAAGACGCTCTACGTTGTGAGCACTGGACGCGGGCCCGGCGACACCGGGCCAGGAGGAAATGGGGAGTTGTTCGCCTTCGACGTCACCGCCAGCAACGCGGTATCGAAGCGCAGGCTGTTCACCGACTTCTTGATCGATGGCGTCAAGGCGCGCGCCGACGGGGTCCGTTGCGATGTCTTCGGCAACGTCTGGTGCTCGAGCAATGCCGGCCGAGCCGTGGGATATAGCGGCGTCACGGCGTGGACGCCCGAGGGAAAACTGTTGGGCCGTATTCGGCTACCGGAGGTCTGCGGCAATCTCTGCTTCGGCGGCCCGAAGCGAAATCGCTTGTTCATGGCTGCGAGCCAATCGCTCTACGCGGTGTATGTGAATACGCAGGGGATGTAATTGGGCCGGGTAGGGCGGGTGGGCCGGGTAGGCCGGGTGGGAACAATGTCGTGTAGAGGCAACCCTTCAGGGTTGTCTAAGCGGGTAGGCCAGGTAGGCCGGGTGGGGAACAATTTCGTGTAGAGGCAACCCTTCAGGGTTGCCTAAGCGGGTAGGCCAGGTAGGCCGGGTGGGGAACAATGTCGTGTAGAGGCAACCCTTTAGGGTTGCCTAAGCGGGTAGGGCGGGTGGGCGGGTAGGTTGGTGGGCCCGCCTACGCGGCCCCTAGGCTCTAGAGGCCGCTACGGCGGGTCGCGCCGTAGCTCGCCAGCGCGGCGGCGCGAGTGTAGAGGCACCCCTTCCGCCTTCGCGCGTAGCGCTTCGGCGGACCGCCGTAGCCTTGGCGGAGGCTGGTTAGGGTTGCCTCAGACGACAGAGGTGTAGAGGCAACCCTTTAGGGTTGCCTAAGTAAGCAGGAGTCATGCAGCGACTCATCGTCATCGTGACGGTCATCGTAGCGATCAACACCGGCGGTCCTCGGGGCGCGTCGTGGCAGGAAGCGATCGCGCCCGCTGTCGAGCACACCATCTGGCTGCGGTCAGCGGCGTCGCAGTGGGACCACGCGTTTCCTCTCGGGAACGGCCGGATGGGCGCGATGGTGTTCGGGACTGTCAACCGCGAGCGGATTCAACTCAACGAAGAGACGTTGTGGATGGGCGGTCCGCGTGAGACCGACAATCCCGAAGCGCGCGCCAACCTGCCCGAAGTCCGTCGTTTGCTCTTTGCCGGCCAGCCGGTCGCCGCTTATGCGCTTGCCGAACGGAAGTTGATGGGGAAGCCATGGCGCCTCGAGTCGTATCAGAGTCTGGCCGACTTGCGGCTGAGCTTCGATCACGAAGGCGAGATCACCGACTATCGGCGATCGCTGGATCTCGATTCGGGAGTCGCTCGCGTGACCTATCGTGTCGGCGGCGTGCGCCACACGCGCGAAATCTTCGCCAGTCATCCTGACCAGGTCGTGGTCGTACGGCTGACCGTCGATCGCCCCGGGGCACTCCAGTTCGGCTCGTGGATCGATCGGCAGCAAGATGCGCGCACCGAAATCGTCGGCCACGATCGGTTGAATCTGATTGGCGAGTTGTCAGGTGGAAAGGGCCTGTCGTTTTTGGCCTCGGCGAGGGTGACGCAGGAAGGGGGATCGCAGGAGACATTCCCGGAACGCATTCTCGTCACCGGCGCCAACGCGGCCACCATCGTGCTGGCTGCCGGCACCAGCTTCAAGGGGAACGATCCCGTGCGTCAGGTGGGGCGTGACCTGACGACGGCAACGTCGAAGACGTACGCACAGCTGCTCGATGCGCATCGCGCCGACCATCAACGCCTGTTCCGCCGGGTTGCGCTTCGACTCGGGTCGCCGACCCGGACGCATTCGCCGTCGCCGCCGACTGATGAACGTCTCAAGTCGGTCGCAGCCGGAGGATCCGATCCTGCACTCGACGCGTTGTACTTTCAGTTCGGCCGCTACTTGCTGATCGCCTGCAGCCGCCCCGGAGATCTGCCGGCCAACCTGCAAGGGCTCTGGAACGACAGCATGAGCCCGCCGTGGGACGCCGACTATCACCTCAACATCAACCTGCAAATGAACTACTGGCCGGCAGAGGTGACCAACCTGGCTGAGCTGCACGAGCCGCTGTTCGCATTTCTTGAATCGCTCGGTGCGCCCGGCCGCAAAACCGCGCGGGTGCACTACGGCGCACGCGGCTTTGTCGCGCATCACATCACCGACGTCTGGGGCTTCACCTCGCCCGGCGATCTTCCGCGCTCCGGCCTGTGGCCAACCGGCGCCGCCTGGCTGACGCAGCATTTGTGGGAGCACTACCTCTTCGCGCCCGACCGCGCTTTCCTCGCACGCGCCTATCCAGTGATGAAAGGGGCGGCGGAGTTCTTTCTCGACTACCTCGTCGAGGATCCTCAGGGCCGGCTGGTGAGCGGACCGTCGGTGTCGCCGGAGAATCGCTATCGCCTGCCGAACGGACAGGTCGGCATTCTCACGATGGGGCCGTCAATGGATCACCAGATCATCTCGGGACTCTTCACCGAGGTGGCACGTGCTGGCGAGATCCTGAGCATCGGTGCGGCGTTTCGCGCGCAGGTGCTGGCCGCCGAGAAGCGGCTGCCGCCGCTGACCGTCGGCAAACACGGACAGATTCAGGAGTGGTCGGAGGACTACGACGAACCGGAGCCCGGTCATCGTCACATTTCGCAGCTCTTCGCGTTGCACCCCGGCGATCAAATCACTGTCCGCGGGACGCCGTCGCTGGCGAAGGCCGCTCGGGCGACGATCGAACGCCGGCTCGCGCATGGCGGCGGACACACCGGCTGGAGCCGGGCGTGGATCATCAACTTCTGGGCGCGCCTGGAGGATGGCGAAAAGGCGTGGGAGAACTATCAAGCGCTGTTGGCGAAGTCGACACTCCCGAATCTGTGGGACCTGCATCCGCCATTTCAGATCGACGGCAACTTTGGCGGCGCCGCCGGCGTCGCCGAAATGCTGCTCCAGAGCCACGCGGGGGAAATCCATTTGCTGCCGGCGCTGCCTCGAGCGTGGTCCGACGGCGAGGTCCGCGGCCTCCGCGCTCGCGGCGGCGTGGAGGTTGATGTGGCCTGGCGCCAAGGCCGCATCGTGAAGGCAACGCTGCGGCCGTCGATCAGCGGAACGTTTCGCGTGCGACTGCAAGGCGCGGATGAGTCGAAGGCGGTTGAGCTTGCAGCCGGTCGTCCCTACGAACTCTCTGTCCCTTAGACCTGGCTCGACCATATCTCCACGTAGAGTGTGGCTGCGTCATAGCGGACGGGGTCATCGTCGGATGTCACGGCAAATCCGAAATCATCGACCAGAAAATCAAAGTGTGTTCGGACACACTTTCCGAATGCCGTCATTCTTCTAGTCGGCCAGTGCCCGCGGCTCACCCGCGGCCGCTCATGATCGCACGGGCGGCCGTCGGGTGCAGCCGCTGGTTAGCGGCCTGCCTCTGGGCGTCAGCAAACTCGATGACCACCGGACAGTGACCACTGAGTTCCCATGCGTCGTCTCGGTCGTAAATCTCAAGTGTGGGCTTGCACTGAAGGATGTCGGCCGTTACAAACACGTAGTCGTTCTGCCACGGGAACGCGGAGCGGTCGTGGCGCTGGGTCTGCACGTGGTGCCAGGCGGCACCTGCATGACACTCGCAGCCAGGCAACGGGCCGTCCTCACGCACGACCAGATTGTGAAAGCCCAAGGCTCGGAACCGCTCCATCAAGTTGAGATCACGGTCCAGACACTCTTTGTGCAGGCCTTTGAGGAAAGAGCGATGCTTGGACGACCATTCCGTCGTGATGTTGAGATCGCCTGCAATCACCATGTGGCGACTTCGGCGCTCGTCTACCAACGGCGTGAGGTCGCTAAGTATTCGGTGAACGGTGCTGTCCGCATAGCCGCGATCAATGAGTCCGTACGCTGACACCACGACGACAGGATCAGGTCCTTGGACTTCCGCAATAGCGACACTGCCTGGGAAGGTCCGGAGGAGGGGATTCGGAGACTTCCGAAAGGGACTTTGCGCCGACTCAATTGACCGAAGCGAAGGACCGAAGGACACGACCGCTGAACCCCAACCAAGATCCTTCTCTTTCTTGCCGCGGTCGTCCCGAATCCCACCGGAGCGATAAACCAGACCAGGGACCTCGCCGGTTGGACATGCCTCTTGCACCAGGGCGACATCCGGTCGCACTCGGTTTCGCAAATAATCCCCAGGCGCGCAGCCTGAGATCAGCTGGCCGTCGCCAGTGGTCCATGTTCCGCGTTGCGATTCTCATCTTGCACTCGCCGAATGGTTCCCCGCGCTCGTCCGGCAACGGTCGCGTTCAGCCGCGGCCGGGCTCAGGCGGCTTCTTCGCCTCGTTCCCCTCGTCGGCGGCCGGCTGCAACGCGGTGTTCGGCTGCTGGGCTGGTTGTGACGCCAAGAAGTTCTCGACGGACAACCCGATGTCTTTCGCGATTTGACGAAGGAGTGTCGGCGAAATGTCGCGCCCCGAATGAAACGGCACGGTCGTCCCGCGACCGTCTACTGTCGGTGAGAGCCTCGCTGCCGGACTTCCGCAAACCCCAATTTCCCAAGTAGCGCCACGACCTCACGGGGCTTGAGAACCGGCGGCTTCGCCACGCGCTACGCCACTTCGACGGTCTGAGTTCCGATGAACTCGCTCTCCAGCCTCGGGTCGCCTTCCTCAAGGAGCATCTCGACGACCTCTTGGAGGTTCACCCGGAGTTCGTCGAGCGTCTCGCCTTGGCTGTGCGCACCAGGAAACCCAGGCACCCACCCGACGTACAAACCCGTATCGGCGTCCCGCTCGATGACCGCCGTGAAGTTCTTCATGGTGATGTCCGCTTGAAACGATACCAAAACGCCGGTCCTCACTCCAGCGGCCGAGCGACGAGGCTTCAGCCGCGGCGGCTCATTCTCTCGCTGGCCGCCGTCGGCTGCAAGCCGTGTTGGACTAAATCCGCCTGCGGCGGAGAGATCAAGACGTCGATACCGACTGGAGTTTCTTCGACGTCGTCGCGACGGTGGCGTGAAGATCTCCTCTGGGGAACGGTCCCTTAACCTCCCGCTCCCAGAAGGAGAGACCGCATGACACGTTTCGTCAACGGATGCTGGAGGATATGCAACTCCGGGGGTTGTCCGCAAGAACCCAGGAGTGCTACGTGGCGGCCGTGCGCCAGCTGGCCACGCCCTATCAGGTCAGCCCCGCCGCCCTCACGGACGATCAGCTCCGTCAGTACTTCTTGTACTTTGACGAACGAGAAGCAGGTCGCTCGGACGACGGCCACGATTGCCCTGTGCGCGATCCGGTTCCTGTACGAGCAGACGCTGAAGCAGCCCTGGCCGACACTCCGGTTCGTGCGCCCCGCGCCCGCGACGCGGTTGCCGGCGGTGCTCAGTCGTGACGAGGTGCGGCGCATGCTCGGCCTGGTGCGGATCCCCGTCTACCGCGAGTGCTTGACCACGATCGACGCTGGCGGGCTGCGGCTCCTCGAAGGCGCGCGGCTCCAAGTTGCCGATATCGACAGTGGGCGGATGCTGCTGCACATTCACGGCAAAGGCACACGCGATCGCTACGTGCCCCTGCCCACGCCCCTGCTGCCGCGGCTGCGCGACTACTGGCGTCCCCATCGGTCTGCGGAGTGGCTGTTCCCGGCCCCGACGCGTCGCGGCCTGCGTCACAGCCTGACCCACCAGGGCGGGCCCGTCACGCGCAGCAGTTTGCAGAGTGCGCTCCGTCGTGCGGTCCGGAAGAGTGGCCTCGCCAAACGCGCATCGGTCCACACCCTGCGCCATTCGTACGCTACGCACGTGCTGGAAGCCGGGGGTCAACCTCCGGATCATTCAGGAGATCCTCGGTCACCGGAGCCTGCGCACCACCCAGATCTACACGCATCTGACCCAGGACGTGCAGGCCACGCTCATCGACCCCGTCAACCAACTGATGCACGGCCTCTGATCGTTCACCGGAGGTCTGCGTGCTGGAGGTGGCGGACATTCTCCGCCTCCACGGTGCGACGTACCGCGCGCAATTCGGTGATCGCCTGCTACCCAGTCACGCCCGGGCCATGCGGGATCTCGAGCAGTGTCGTACGGCGTACTGTGGAGGCCATGTCGCCCAGTGTGATCACTGCGCGCAGCAGGTCTACGTCGATCATTCGTGTCGCAATCGCCATTGTCCGAAGTGTCACGGTGACCAGACCGAACGGTGGCTCGATGCGCAGCGCGGTCGCTTATTGCCCTGTCCGTACTACCTGCTGACGTTGACCCTCCCCAGCGAACTACGCGACTTGGCGCGAGCCCATCAGAAGGTCGTCTACGGGCTGTTGATGCGGTGCGCGGCGGCGGCGCTTCACACACTCGCTCGCGATCCGCGCTTTCTCGGGGCGTCCATCGGCTGCCTGGCGGTGCTGCATACGTGGACGCGGGCGCTGCGCTATCACCCGCACGTGCATCTCTTGGTCACGGCGGGTGGGCTGTCGCCCGATGGGACGCAGTGGATCGTGCCGAAGAACCCTGCGTATCTGGTGCCGGTCCGCGCGCTGTCGGTGTTCTTCCGCGCGAAGGTGTGCGCGGCGCTGAAGCACGCAGGACTGCTCCCCGACGTTCCGGTGACGCTGTGGAAGAAACCGTGGGTGGTGCATGCGCAGCCCGCGGGCCGCGGGCAGCGGGTCCTCGACTATCTCGGTCGCTATGTCTTCCGCATCGCCATCGCCAATAGCCGACTGGAGGCCATCGACCACCGGACAAGTGACGTTTCGTTATCTAGACAACCGCACGCAGGCCGTGCGGCGCGTGACGCTCCCCGGCGTGGAGTTTCTTGAGCGCTTTCTACAACACGTGCTCCCGCGCGGGTGCGCGAAAGTCCGCTATTACGGGCTGTGGAGTGCGGCGCATCGCGCGGATCATACCCACGCGCGGCGGCGGCTGACGGCCCTCGCCGTCGTCGCGACGCCCTCGGCGTCCCAGCCCGCGCGGCCGTCTCCCGACGCCTGCCCGCGCTGTCCTCACTGTCGTGAGGGGACGCTGATTCTCATCGCCGTCTTGCGACCCTGGTGGAGGCGACCGCCTTGAACACCGCAGACGTACCCTCGCCGCTCTCTCGCCCACCGATGAACCCGCCGGTCGGCCGTGCGAGGCGTCGTGTCGGCGATCACCCGTGTACGCACCTCACGGGCGCACGCCGACGTCCAGCTCTTCGCTCACCTCCTCGCCCCTCGCACCCGCTGACCTCACGCGATCGCCCACACCGGAGACCCGCCGCACCGGTGTCCCACATCGCCGCTCGATAAGAACCCCAATCGCAACCCCCGTGCCTGGATTTCGTCCAACCCCGGATTTTGTCGCGGCTTCGCGCGACAAGAATCCTTAATTCGTTAGACGCTGCTTTCACCATTTATGCAGTATGCGATGGGCCCTCGCAACCCGAACGAACTGTTTGTTGAGACCACGATACCAGGCCTCGCCCGCGTCAACGGTCTTGAGGTCCTCTTCGTTGACCTGGCAATCCTCAAACGTCTTTGGGTGAGTGAGTCGATCACGTACGATGATCGCAGCCTGGAAAGCTGGCCAGCCCTGGTCGCCGAATTCGACCGCGAGCGCTTCACCGAAGCCCTCGCCCGCTGCCCGATAGACGGCTCGGAGCTTGCGGAGAAGCTGAAGGTACTGCTCACGCTCAGTTACGGCGCCATTATCTTTTACCGCATGAACCCTTTCCGATAGCGCCTCGTGTACTCCGGGCTGGAGCGTGATGGCGTGGCGATTTGCGAGATGAAGAAGAAGCCGCTTGTGCTGCTCGACGAGAGCCTCGATAAGGGCAAAGATTGCGCGAACGTAAAGCCGACGAGCCATTTCCTCGTCATCGGTCACGGCCCCTTGGATCTCACGCGGGCCCAGTTGTAGCCGCAGGCGTTCAACGTCCGCGGTCAGTACGCGTGCCATCCCTTGCAGTTCCTCGAGTTGATCGTATAGGTCGCTCATTCGGTCTTACCAGCAAGCGTCTACTTGTATTGGAGTAGACCGCTTACACCCTCTCGCAATCATACGCACCGCGGCGAGGGCATCTGTCGGCTGTCATCTCGCTGAAGCGGCGCATGTTAGCACGCGGCTCAGGTAGCACGGCCAGCGAGATTCGCTGCGGGAGCGTGAGGCTGGCGCCCTACCGAGGGCGCAACGCGCCCGAGGCCTTAGCGTGCCGGCAGCGCGAACGCCGTCAACATACTCCCCGACGGCACCAACAGATACTGCCGCCCGTCAACCATGTAGGTGGTGCCCGACGTCGAACGCAGCGCCGATCCCAATTGGTAATGCCAGAGGTTCTTCCCCGTCTTCGATTCGAACGCCATGATGTTGCCGTCGCCATCGCCGGCAAACACGAGCCCCGATGCGGTCGACAGTACGCCCGACGCTGACGTCGTCGGGTACCGGAACTCCCACTTCCGCTCGGCCGTGACGGGATCGATCGCCCGAAGCGCGCCCCAGTTCCGCTGATCGCGCGGTCGAACGGTGCCTCCGGCCTCGTACTGGACACCCGGCTTGAACTCCTGATCGAACGCGAAGTACACCGCGCAGGTCTCCCGTGCGGTCACGAAGAAGAGTTTGGACGCCGGATCGTACGACGGCGACATGAAGTTGGTGCCGCCGCCGAGGTCCGGGCACGTGCGCACGCCTTGTTCGTTCGGATGATTGTTGGGCAACAGGATTGGGCGTCCCGTCACCGCGCTGATCTCCTTGGCCCAGGTCGTCTCCACGAATGGTTTCGCGACGATCAATTTCCCGGTCACGCGATCGATCGTGTAGAAGAACCCGTTGCGGTTCGCGAACATGACGACCTTGCGCGGCTGGCCGTCGATCGTGAGGTCGCCGAGCACGGGCACTTGCGTCGCGTCCCAATCGTGCACGTCATGCGGCGTGAACTGGTAGTGCCACTTCAGTTTGCCCGTGTCGACATCGAGGGCGACGAGCGATGCGGTGAAGAGGTTGTCGCCTTCGCGGTTCCCGCTGTAATAGTCGGGCCCTGGATTGCCGGTCCCGAAAAACAGAAGATTCTGCTCTGGATCGTAAGTGCCCGTGACCCAGATCGATCCGCCTCCGCGCAGGTACGCGTCGCTCTTGGGCCAGGTGTTGCCGCCGAACTCACCGGGCCCGGCGACGGTATGGAACCGCCAGAGTTTCGTCCCGGTTTGCGCATCGAACGCCTCGATGAACCCGCGGATGCCGTACTCGGCACCGGCGATCCCGATGATGACCTTGTCCTTGATCACCAACGGCGCCACCGTTGCCGAATAGCCGAGGTTGTGATCTTCCAGCTTGACGTCGTACACCACGCCGCCGGTCTTCATGTCGAGCGACAGCAGGTGGGCGTCGATCGTCGTCATGAACAGGCGGTCGCCCAGCACGCCGAAGCCACGATTGACGGGCCCGCAGCAGAGATGCAGCTCATCGGGAAGATTGCGGCGATAGCGCCAGATGGCCCGCCCAGAGCGGGCATCGATGGCCCAGGCGTTGTTGTTGAAGCCGGTGACGTAGATCACGCCGTCGATCACGATCGGCGTGGCCTGGAAGCTGCCGAGCACGCCCGTCTGGAACGTCCACTGTGCCGTGAGTTGGCTGACGTTGTCTGGCGTGATCTGCGTCAACGGACTGTGCCGATGGCCGTCGTAGGTCCCCGAATAGGTGAGCCACCTGCTCGGGTCCTTGAGTCCATCGAGCAAATCCTGCGCGGTCACGTGCGGCGGGCCCGATTGCTGCGCAGCGAGGGTCACCGAGCAAAGCAGGACGATCATCAAAGGGCGCATAAGCCTCCTCAGCGAGCCGACGGGCTGGCCAGACGCAACGTGCTCAGATAACCAACGAGATCCTCCAGATCGGCGTCGCTCAGCCGGTCGGGACCATAGACCGGCATCGCCGACGTCTTCTCGTAGATCACTTCCTGCAGGCTCGATCGGAGGTACCCCTGAATGCGTTCGCGCGTGTCCATCACTTGAATTGAAAACACGTCTTCGTTCTTTTTGATGCCTCGAACCTTCTGGCCGTCTTTCATCACCAGCGTCACGGGTTCGAAGGCCGGCGGCATCCACTCCGAGGGCGTTCGGATTTCGCGAACGAGAGCGACCCGCGAGCGAGCCGCGCCGACGCGCGAGAGGTCGGGGCCGAGACGTCCGCCACGTTCGCCGACGCGGTGGCAGGAAGCACATTGTGACGCGAAGAGGCGAGCGCCGTTGTCAACGTTCCCGATCGGCTTTTCCGGCGCTGCCACGGCACCGAGGTTTCGTAGATACGCGATGATCATCAGCACGTCATCATCGGGGATGTTGCTCGGCGGCATTTCAGTGCCCTGCGCGCCCTTCCGTATCGTCTGGAAGAGCCGCTCGTCGGGCATGCCGCCGAGGGCCGCCGTCAGATCGGGTCCTCGATAGCCCTTCGCGTCCAGGCCGTGACAGTCGCCGCACCGCACGCGGTACAGCGCGAGCCCGCCTTGAATCGAGGCCTTGTTTCCGAGATGCGGATTCTTGCCGGGAGGAAGCGTCTCGGATGGCTTCTGTGCCAGCACGAGACCTCCGCCCGCGATCAGCAGGCAGATCAGCCACCCGATCGATCGCATGCGCGTCATCAGATCCTCCAGGCGGGTTCGATCACTGAGGGAGAAATGCTACACCGCAAGGTCTATCGCCGACCTCTATTTTCGCGATCACCGTCGGCCCTGTCGGCCATCCTGGCTGATCGCCAGGTGTCTTGGATCCGGGCCGCCGGGATCCGCCTCACCCCGCCTTCCGGCGGCCCTTTCGCCGCTCGCGCCATTCCGACGCGGCGAGCGCGCTGAAGTTACCGGTGATCTCGACCAGGCCATGGCGAACGTGCGCACGCATCGCGGCGTCGGCCGCGTCCGGATCGCCCGAGACCAGCGCCTCGACCAGACGCGTGTGAAAGTCGGCAGGCAACGGCGTGCGCCGCGCGCCGACGTCGAACAGCCAGTTCAAGATCAGCACGTGATTCCGTTCGATCGCCCGCGTCA
>JBOGIV010000004.1:0-6699 GCA_050747925.1 Vicinamibacterales bacterium | reverse complement strand
GTCGACGCACCGTGCAACAGCAAGAGAAAACGTGGCTTTCCCTCGGCGACCGGCGGCGCGTCGAAGGCCCTGCCCGCGGCAACCCCGCTGGTGAACAGCAGCACGGCCGCCGCGGCCGCGAGCCACGGGCGGGCGCGCCGGAACCAGGCCTGACGGAGTAGCCCCTCACGGCGCAATGCGGCCACAGTCCTCGCCTCGAGAGCTTCTGGCGGAGCAATCTCCTGCGGAAGCCGATCAGGATTCATAGAGGCACTCCATCGTTCCGGACATCGTACGACGCAGAATGTGTCGCGCGCGCGACAGCTGGCTCTTGGAGGTTCCTTCGTCGATGCCGAGCAGACCGCCGATCTCGGCATGGGTGTAGCCGTAGACGTCGTGGAGGACGACGACCTCGCGATATCCGTCGGCGAGACTTGCGATCGCGTGCTCGAGGTCGAGACGCACGCCGGCAGCCGGAAGCCGGTCAGGCGCCTTCTGGTCCAGGTCGATCAACGACCGCCGGCGACGCCCGATCTCGAGAGCGCACCGGATTGCGATTCCGATGAGCCAGGTCCGAAGGGCCGAATCGCCCCGGAAATCGCCGAAGCCACGGACCGCGCGCATCCACGCTTCCTGAACCGCGTCCTCGGCATCGGCGGCATTCCGCGCCAGGAGGCGCAGTACGACCGCGTACATCGCCGGCGTGTGGCGCCGGTACAGCTCTCGGAAGGCCGGTTCGTCACCAGCGGCGACGGCCCCCAGAATGCGCAGGTCTTCAGCCGATGCCACTGACAATGAGTGCGGATACTCGTGGATAGGGTTGCACCCGGCGTGCTCGAGGCCTGGCCGGCAAGGTTGGCCGGGTGCACGCGGGTGGTCACCGGAATGTGAAGCCTACGCCGAACTTGAAGTCCGGGCTGTCTTCGACGCCAACCTTGAACTCGAAGAAGAACCCGCGCGTATTCTCCAGACCACCGATCAGATTGACGCCCGCTTCCGTATCGTCGCCAGGCCCGTCAACCTGATACATGTTGATCGACGGGCCGCCGCCCGCGTAGAAGCCCCACTGGCTGCCGCGCCGGGGGAACTTCCACAGGAACTCGAAGTTGAACGCCGCCAGCGTGACGTCGTCTCCGAATCCGACTTCGACGTTCGGCTTGAAGACGAGCTGTTCTACCAGAGGTTCGGTTTCGATGTGACCGCCGATATAGAACTGATCGGGATCAACGCTGACGCCGGCCCGCACTCCTGGCGCGATCTGTGCCGATGCGGGCGCCGGCGCGAGCCAGCAGCCGAGTCCCAATACCAGAATCGCCGTCCAGGATGATCCGGACCAGCCTGTCATCGAAAGTCGCATTATCGTCACCTCTCAGAATTGCGCCAGGGCGCTGCTACAGACGCCGTAATTTTACCGGAGAGGCGCGGCGTTGTGCGCCTCAGGCGCAGGCCTGACGCCTTGATGGACTTGTAGAAGCTCATCCGCGCAACCACGATTCGTCGATTGCGAGACTGACGCTGTCGATCCCGCTGCCCTCCGTTCGACATAGGTGTTAGAAGGGCAGGCCAGCGCTATGCTGGCGTCCGCCGGTCAAGGCGCCGGCGGGCCGGAGCTTTCAGTCAATCTGGCGACATGCCTCAACGATCTCCTCCAGTGGTGTAATAGGACGGTATGAGCTTCATCACCGACTTCCGGTTCGCGCTCCGGTCCCTGGCCCGGGTGAAGGGACTGACGGCTACCGTGGTTCTCACCCTGGCGCTCGGCATCGGGGCCAACGCCGCGATCTTCAGCGTCGTTCGCGGCGTGCTGCTGCGCCCGCTCGTCAATCGCGGCGAGGATCGCCTCGTCTACATTCGCCAGAGCGCGCCGGGTGTCGGCGCCGAGAACCTGACGTTCTCGGTCGCCGAGTACAACGACCTCAAGGCGCGCGCCACCACGATCGGCGCCTTTGGCGATTTCTCGACCATCGAGTTCACGATGCTCGGTTTCGGCGAGCCACGCTTGCTGCACGCCGGCGTCGTCGGCGGGTCGTACTTCGACGTGGTGGGCTTGCGACCAGTGCTGGGCCGGCTGATCAACAGTTCGGACGACGGCCCCGATGCGCAGAGCGTGGTTGTCCTGACGCATCGATTCTGGACCAGTTTTTTCAACAGCGACCCGGCCGTGATCGGCAAGCCCATGCAGCTGAGCTCGCGGACAGCGACCATCGTTGGTGTCCTCGAACCTTCCCTCCCGTACCCCGTCGAGACCGAAATCATCGCGAACATGGTGACGAGCCCGCACCACATGGGCGCGACGATGAACATCGAGCGCCTGCATCGGATGACGGAGCTCTTCGGCCGCCTGGCGCCACAGTCGTCGGTCGAGGACGCGCGCGCGGAGTTGACCGCGGCGTATGCGGCCATGGTCGGCGAGCACCCTGAGGCGTACTCGGCGAGAGCCAACATGCAACTGAGCGTGACACCACTCCGCGATCAGATCACCGCGCCGGCGCGAACGATTCTCCTCGTGCTCCTCGCCGCTGCTGGTGTGGTCTTCGTCATCGCGTGCTCGAATGTGGCGAATCTGATCCTGGCTCGCTCGGTTCGCCGAGAGGGCGAGTTGGCCGTGCGCGCGGCTCTGGGCGCGAGCCACAGCGCGCTGCGGCGCACGCTGCTCGCCGAGAGCCTCGTGCTGTGCGGGGCCGGCGCCGTTCTCGGAGTGCTGCTTGCCGGACCGTTCGTGTCGGTCGTCGCGCGGTTTGCCGCGCGCTTCTCGGTGCGCGCGCTCGACGTCACCGTCGACAACACCGTCCTCTGGGTCGGTGCGAGCCTGGCCATCGCCGCCGCCGTGCTGCTTGCCTACGTTCCGCGTCTGCCCTCGTCGAATGCTGCGGCAGGGTTGGGCATCGCCAGCAGCAGTCTTCGGATCACCCCAGGCACCAATCGTCGCCTGCGTGCCTTCGCGACGACGCAGATCGCCTTCTCGTTCGTGCTGCTCGCCGGTGCGGGCATGCTCGTGGCGGCGCTCATTGCCCTGCAGACGGCGAACACTGGCTTCCTGACCCGGCAGGTGCTGGCCTTCGACATTCCGCCGATATCGCTCGGGCCCGCCCCGCCAACCCCTCGCCCTTCGAGCGGCTCGGCTACGTCCGCGAACCCGCCTGCCCCAAGTCCGCCGCTGCCGGCACCGGACCTGTATCGAGACCTGATGCAACGGGTCGGTCAATTGCCAAGCGTCGATGGAGTGGTCGGCGGCCTCTTCGTGCCCTGGCGCGACACGGGTCGATGGCCCCACCTCCAGTTCACCGTCGAGGGCTACACACCGGCCAACGGAGAAGAGAATCCGTACGCCAGGCAGCGATCCGTCGGACCCGGCTTCTTCGCGACACTCGGGATTCCGGTGGTGGCTGGCCGTGAGTTCACGGAGGACGATCGCACCGGCACGGAGCGCGTGACGATCGTCAGCCAGAGCGTCGCGCAGCGGCTCTTCCCCAATGGCGACGCACTCAATCGGAAGCTCTGGGTCACCGGCAGACTGAGCGCGTCGGGCAACCAGACGCCTGTGCCGTCCCGCATCGTGGGCGTCGTCGCCGATGTGGACGACGAGAATGCCGAGCGTGCCCCGGGCATGGCTCTCTACTCCCCATACAGAGGGAAGGCCCTGCCGATGCGCGTGTTCGTGCGCACGGCGGGCGACCCACAATCGCTCGTACCAACGGTCACGCGCATCATTCGCGAGTTGTCGGCGAACCAGGCGGTCGAGCGCCCGGCCACGCTGGAGGATATCCGGGCCGAGGTGCTGAGCCCCGAGCGGCTGAATGCGTTCGTGATTTCCGGATTCGCCGGCATCGCGCTGCTGATTGCCGTGGTGGGCGTGTCCGGCGTGCTGGCGTTCTCGGTCAGCGCGCGCACGCTCGAGTTTGGCGTGCGGCTGGCGATCGGCTCGGCCCCACGCGACCTGCTGAAGCGCGTCCTCTTCGAGGGTGGGTCCATTGTGGCGGTCGGGATCGCCGCTGGTGTCGCCGCCAGTTATGCGTTTGCCGGCGTGGCCAGGGCCTATCTCGAGAACGTGCGGTTCCCCGGCGTGCTGCCGATTCTTGCCGCCGTCATTGTTCTCGGGATTGCCGCCGTCGTCGCGTCGCTGCTGCCCGCCGTGCGCGCGGCGCGCGTGGATGTTCTGCAGGCGCTCCGGTCGGAATAGAACACTACGATCAGTGTCTGGAGGACACGCGTGGCTCGGTCGCTGGAAAGCTATTGCTTCAACTTCTCTGCGAAGACCTTTCGGAGCTTCTGAACTTTCGGGATCGCCACCGCCGCCACGTAGGGCTGATTCGGATTTCGAGCGACGTAGTTCTGGTGGTACAGCTCGGCCTGATAGAACTCCTCGAGAGGCTCCAACGTTGTCGCCATCGGCGCAGGGAAAATCTTCGCGTCCGACAGTTGCTTGATGTAGGCCTCCGACACCGACCGCTGCTCCTCATCCGCGTAGAAGATCGCTGAGCGATACTGCCGGCCGCGGTCGTTGCCTTGACGATTGACGTGGGTCGGATCGTGGGCGACGGCAAAGAACACTTTCAACAGTTGACCGAAGGTGATGCGCTTCGGATCGAACCGGATCTGGATCGCCTCCGCATGCTCGGTCGTGCCGCTGCACACGGTCTCGTAGTTCGCGGTCTCCCTGGTCCCACCCGCGTAGCCTGAGCTCACGTCGATCACGCCTTCTAGAGGTAGGAACACCGCCTCGGTGCACCAGAAGCAGCCACCGGCGAGAACGGCCGTTTGATCCGCGGCAGTGGCGCTCGCCGGAATATCTCGGGCCGGTTCGGGAAAGTCCGTCAGGGTTTGATCGACGGAGCCGCCGAAGAGGTCGGAGAGTTTCATGGGCTCTATCTTAGGCCGTCACGGCGCAACGGTTTTTGTCACCCATCGAACCGAGTGTCTTTGGGCAAGAGACCGACGATGACACTTCTGGCAGTCCGCTTACGTTTGTGGTAGGTTGTGCGTCCCGTTTTGCGTATCTACCTCAGTCACTTCAGGACGCTGGTGCTAGTCCCATAGCGGCCGCGAATTTCATGTACGAGCGTTTCTACGGTTTTCGCGAGGCCCCGTTCAAGCTGACCTCGAACCCGAGGTTCCTGTTCCTCACCGAGCAGCACCGCGAGGCGCTCAGCACCCTGGTGTACGGGCTCTCATCGGCGAAGCCCATTACTGTCCTCGTTGGCGAAGCGGGAACTGGAAAGTCGACGGTGCTCCGAGCCGCGCTGGAGTCGGAGGCCTGCCGCGGCGTCAAGTTCATCGTCATCGAAAACCCGACACTGACGCGTGCCGAATTCATCGAAACGTTGGCGGCGCGATTCGAGCTCGGAGCGGGCTCGTCCACGTCGAAGGCGAATCTTCTCACCTGCCTCGAGTCGGTCATTCGCCGACGCCGCTCGCGTCACGAAATCACTGCGCTGGTTATCGACGAAGCGCACGCGCTTCCGACCGAGATCCTCGAAGAGATTCGCTTTCTCTCCAATCTCGAAACCGACGATGAGAAGCTGTTGCCGGTCGTGCTCGTGGGCCAGCCGGCGCTTGCGGACCGGTTGAACGCGTCGGGAATGCGACAGCTGAAGCAGCGAATCGCCCTGCGCTGCGCGCTCACATCGCTGGATCTGCAGGACACCGCGGCCTACATCGCGTCGCGCATTCGAACGGCTGGAGGCAACCCCGCGCAGAGCTTCACGCAGCAGGCCGTGACCCTGATCCACGAGCGCTCGTACGGCCTGCCCAGGACGATCAGCGTGATTTGCGACAACGCCTTGTTGTCCGGGTTCGCGCTGGATCGGCGGCCGGTCGACGCCGGCATCGTGCTCGAAATCTGCCGTGACTTCGATTTGGGGGATGTGGATCCGTTCTCCCCTCAGAGCCCGCGGCTCGCTCCGCAGGACCAGTCCGACCTCAGCGCCAGTGGGTCAGCCCTGTCTGCAGACAGGACCAACGCCTACTCTTATCGTCCGGCGATCGAACCGATCGAGACGTCGAAGTTCAGCCTGCGCGGACTCACCAGCGCTGAGGCGAGCAAGGGGCCGTTTCGCTGATCTACTGACTCTTCCGACGGCGTGCTCGAAGCGGACCCCACAGCAGAATCACCGCGCTCGCCACGAGCAGCGCGCCCGTGAGTGGGCGTGTGAAGAAGACCGTCGGATCGTTCTGGCTGATCGCCAGCGCCCGGCGCAGATGCTGCTCGGCGGCAGGCCCGAGAATCAGCCCGATCATCACTGGAGCGACCGGTGCATCGATCAGTCGGAGTGCGAACCCGACCAGGCCGATGATGGCGACGAGCACCAGGTCACCGGCGGATCGATGCACGCTGAACGCGCCGAGTGCCGCGACCACGAGGATGCCGCCGTAGAGCCACGGTCGCGGAATCGACAGCAACCTCGCCCATAACCCGGCGAGCGGCAGGTTCAAAACGAGCAGCATCGCGTTGCCGAGAAACAAGCTCGCAATCACGCCCCAGACGAGCGCAGGCTCGTGCTCGAAGAGCAGCGGCCCTGGTTGCAGGCCGAATTGTTGAAACGCGGCCAGTAGTACGGCCGCCGTCGCCGATGTGGAAAGGCCGAGGGTGAGCAGCGGCACCAGCGTCCCCGCCGCAGACGCGTTGTTGGCGGCCTCGGGACCCGCGACGCCTTCGATGGCGCCGCGTCCAAACGCTTCTGGGTGTCGCGACAGCCGCCGTTCGATCGCATAGGACATCAA
>JBOGIV010000003.1:0-3576 GCA_050747925.1 Vicinamibacterales bacterium | reverse complement strand
CTCGAGGTCCTCGTACTTGTCCATGTCCTATTCTCCTCGTGGCGCCCCTAGATCCCCAACAGGAGGCGGTCGAGTGCGAACTTCCCGGCGCCGAGGAAGAGCAGTGCGATCGCACCGACCAGGAGCAGGAACTCGAACTCCCAGCCTCCTTCGCCGCTGAACCCTTTACGCATCTGCGTCACTTTGAGGCGGATCGCTCCCAGCATGACAAGGATGAATCCGGCGGCCGCTACTTGTGTGAGCAAGCCAACGAGCGTCGCCAGTCCCCCCAGCGGCTCGGCGATGGAGGATCCTCCATTTCAGTATTCCCCAAAGCCGTCGTCTGGATAACAGTACAGCCACCGCTCACCAGGCTCGGCCGAGGCGACGACCGGATGCCCGCTCGCCCGCGCGTGCTTCGACGCGTGGCGGTTGGGGGAGCTATCGCAGCACAGGGTGGCACCGCACTCCTGGCAGGTGCGCAGATGTACCCACTGCGCGCCCATCTTCACGCACTCGGCGCATTCCCTGCGCTTCGCGTGTCTCACGGTTGTGATCGCCTCGAGATGCGCGCAGGGACCGTCGGACATCATCGACCTCCTCTCATTCGTGCACCACCTGATGCACAGCGGCGATCGCGATCGACCCCTCGCCGACGGCAGACGCGACGCGCTTGATGCTGGCGCTGCGGACGTCACCGATGGCGAAAACCGTGGGCAGACTCGTCTCGAGCAGATGGGGAGCGCGGGCAAGCGGCCAGCGTGCCGCAAGGAGATCGTCCGGTGACAGGTCCGGTCCCGTCTTGATGAACCCCTTGGCGTCGAGCGCGAGGCAGTCGGCGAGCCACCGCGTGCTGGGCACGGCGCCCGTCATGACGAAGACGTGGCGGATGTCCTGGGTCTCGATCCGCCCGGTTTGATTGTCGCGCCAGCCCACCCGCTCGAGACGACCGTTCCCCTCGAGGCTCACGATCTCCGTGCGCACGTGGCGGACGATGGCAGGATGGTCTTCGATGCGGCGGATCAGGTAGCGCGACATGGTGTCGGCCAGGCCGTCCGACCGGATGAGCATGTGGACGCGTCGCGCCGTCTGCGCGAGGAACACGGTGGCCTGGCCCGCGGAGTTGCCGGCCCCCACGACGACCACGTCTTCGCCGTCGCACAGCTGCGACTCCATGAAGGTCGCAGCGTAGTACACCCCCGCGCCCTCGAACCGTGACAGACCGTCGATCGGCAGCCGCCGATACTCGGCGCCCGTCGCAACGATGACCGTTCGAGCCGATACCCGCTCTCCATCGCCGACATCGATCGCGTACGGCTTCCCGTCGCTGAGTCGGGCGGCGGTTTTCGCAATCAGCACTTGCGCCCCGAACTTTTGCGCTTGGGCGTACGGCGTCGTTCAGACCGAGGCAGGCGGCGAGCTCCTGAGTGGTCGGATTCCGCAGCACCACAGTCCCGCGGCAGATCACCACCGGCACGTCGGCGGCGCGCACGTGGAAACGGTCGAGCAGCTCCTGGACGCCGGTATCGCGGTCCAGGTCGACCGAGGTGTAGGGATGCCCGTTGCGCGTCAGGAACTCTCGAATGCGCAGCGTCCCCTGACAGTGACTCGACCCCAGGAGCACGACGTCTCCGACGCCGCGGGCGATCAACTCCGTCCGACGGAGAATGAACGCGCGCATGAGGATCTCGCCGAGCTCGCCGTCGGTCTGGATGAGGGCCAGCAGCTGGTCGCGGCCGACTTCGATCACCTCGCCGGCCGCTCCCACTCGGATCTGGGCCAGCCCGCGTCCCCCCGACAACATGGTCGCTTCGCCCGTGAACATCCCGGGGCCGAACGTGACCACGACTTCCTCCGCGGCGGCCGACGGACGGACGACGTCGATCCGACCTGCCGCGACGACGAAGAGGCGCGCTGTGCGCTCGCCGGCTTGCACCAGCACCTCGCCCGGCTCGACCCGACGCAGGCGGCCGTGTGCGGCGACGCGGCCTACCTGGGCCGGCGTGAGCGTGGGATACAGGTGCTCGGCACGCAGGGCGGGCGCCGGGGGTGGGGGCGGGGGTCCCGCAGCGATGGTCATGACGTCAGCCGCCCTGCTGGTGCGCTTCCACGAACCAGAGCCACTTGTCCACGCCGCGCGAGATCTCGGTCAGAATGTCGGCGCTGGCGGCGTCCTCGAGCTCGTTCATCTCCTCGATGCCCACCCGCGCGGTGCGGCCAAACATCGCGAGCGCGTCCGACAGGGCGGCTACGTGCTCCGCGCCGGTCGAGAGCGCCAGGGGATAGTCGACGAGAGTCGACCGTTCCGCAACCACACCCACCGTGCCCTCGGCGATGCCACCGAGCTGTACGATCCGCTCGGCAAGCAGATCCACGTACTCCTCGACGTCCTCATTGATCTCGTCGAACAGCTTGTGCAGCGCGATGAACGCCGGCCCCTTCACGTTCCAGTGGGCCTGCTTGCACTGCGCCTGCAGGTCGACGCAGTCGGCGAGCCGCTGATTGAGCAGCGCGATCGCCTCGAGACGCGTGGCATCGGGCAGATCGTTCTTCGTGGGATAGAGCCGCGTGCTGGCGCGCGAGCGGCTCTCCCGAGTGCCCTGGCGTGACCCACTTCCATCCTTGCGGGCGGTGGTGGTGCGAGGCATATACCGTCTCCTGGTCAGAGTCGTCCTGTCTCCCGTGACTCAGAGATTAGACGAAACGCCGGACGAAAGCGAGTGCCTGGTTGAGTGAGGCGTTGACGGTCGGGATCATGATGTCGTGGCTCCCATTCACCACGGAGTTGCTGGGTCATCGCGACCTCCGGACGACCATGATCTACACGCAGGTACTGCGCCGCAGGGGCCTGGCGTCCGCAGTCCGGCAGACACGCTGTGATAATGCGACTAGGCTGACCAGGCTAACCCGCACCGCCGTGGTCGGGTTGCGTTTGCTAGCTGGCGCCGCCGCTCGCTGCGGTTTATTCTACGACGACCAATCGAATTACAGTTAGGCGCCGGCGCCTCAAGACTGCGATGAAGCAAGCCTTGCTTCTCCTTACCGCTGTGGTTCTTCCTGTTGTCGCCACTACGGGTCGCACGCCCGCGCCTTTACGGACCTTGGCGTGGCCAAGGCTCATCATGTTCTACGGCGGTGTGCTCGAGGGACGTCGCTACGTGACGGATCGGGGCGAAGTCATGCGGTTCATGAGCGCGATTTCGCAACCGGCCACCGAGACGGGGGCTGCCATCGCGGATCGCGCGTACGTCGAGGTAGGTCTGTACTGGCACAACCCCACCTGGGACCCTTACGTCGCAGACACGGCGTTGCTCAAGACCCTCCCTCTTCCGTCTATGCCGTTCTCCCCAGCGCGGCCACCGATTCGTCCGGAGGATCGGGCACGGTTGGTACAACCTGCCCGGCTGTACCTTGGGAAGGGCGGGGGCCAGCCGCTCTTTGATTACTTCTCAGCCGCTGCAAATCCGGGCTTGCGTTCGATAAGTCCGAATGGGCTTGAGATTCTGAGAAGGCACGATGTCCCAACCCATGAGCCTCGCGGTCGCAACTGATCCGAAGCCGGCGCCTAACCAGCGCTTGGAGCTGGCGGGCGCGGCC
>JBOGIV010000002.1:0-48878 GCA_050747925.1 Vicinamibacterales bacterium | reverse complement strand
ACCGCAATCCGTGATGTCGAGGGGGCGCTCGGCGGCAGCTGCTAACCGGCATCCGTGTGATCACAACGGCCGCCGAACGCCTGCACGGCTCTTCGATTACCGCCCATCAGGCGTGACTCAGATCGATGAGTTCGTGTCGATGAGAGTCCAGATTTACGCTGTTTGAGGTGAGCGCTGACAGCGAAGCTTCGCGAGTGTTTCGTCGCCGAAGTCTTGTTAGCATCGAGGGTCGCGATGCGCCCGGCCGGCAAGGCGCGACGACCGAGAATACTGGGGCATTTAGCAGGAGCAACGCCACCCGCCGGGATGCAGCGCGAGCCGAATGCAACAAGACTTCGGAGACGAGACACTAGAGTCGAACAATGGACTGGGCGCCACAGCGGATCGAGACGACCCGGCTGCTCCTCGTCCGGCCGACCGCCGCCGACGCCGAGGCGATTTTCTCGCGGTACGCGAGCGATCCAGACGTCACGCACTACCTGAGCTGGCCGCGCCATCTGACCGTCGCCGATACGGCGACGTTTCTCGCCTTCAGCGAAAGCGAGTGGAACCGCTGGCCCGCAGGGCCCTATCTGATTCGATCGCGAACCGATCGCACGCTACTGGGAGGAACCGGCCTCTCGTTCGAAACGCCGTGGCGCGCGATGACCGGCTACGTGGTCGCGAAGGATTCGTGGGGGCGCGGTTACGCGACCGAAGCGTTGGAGGCCATGGTGGCGCTGGCACGGCGACTTCGCGTGATGCGGCTCTATGCGCTCTGCCATCCCGCGCACGCCGCCTCGCAGCGCGTGCTCGAGAAATGCGGGTTCGTCAAAGAAGCCACCTTGCACCGGCATTCGGTCTTCCCGAACCTCGATCGCGACATGCCAGCCGACACTGACTGCTACGCGGTCATCCTGGGCGACTGATGGCTGGCCGGCGCGCTGCCATCTGGGTATCTCGAGGCGCTCTCACCGCGGCGCTGCTCGGTGGACCCGGCAGTGCGCAATCGCCTTCAACCGGCACGCCGGCGGCTTGTCGATTGCCCGAGCAGGGACATCACGTCCTCCAAGGCGCGCTGGACGGTTGGGCCTCGGTCAGCCGCGATGCGCTTGGCATTGGCGCCACGATGCCGTGGTTGATACTGGTGGACGAGAAGTGTGAGTGGCATCTCTCGCCGGATGCCGCGTTCACGTCGGCGACGCCCTCGGACACGGCCCTGTCGTTCGACGGACGACGCCTCACGCTCTTCGCCCAGCCACGAAACGGGCCGCTGCGACTGCCAAACGGCCGGACGCTGGGCTCAACCGCGACGGCCAGCACGTCGGTCTACGGCGAAGGCTCCCGGACATTTTCGGTGCTCTCCGAGCTGGAGGTCTGGAGGCGAGATCCCCGCCATGCCAAAGACCGTCAGCTCGAGCGGTTTTTCCAGAGTCTGGTGATTCATGAGTTGACGCACACAACTCAGGTCGTCGCGATCAATCGCCGGCTCAGCGCGCTCCGAGGTACGGTCGACCTTCCTTCCAGCGTGGACGATGACATCGTGCAGCGACGGTTTCAGCCCGTACGAGGATTCCAGCGAGCGGTGGACGCCGAGCGCAAGGCCTTCTACCAGGCCGTGCTCGCCTCTAGCCCGCAGCGGCGCCGGGCGCTTGCGGCACGGGGCCTGTCGCTGGCGCGCGAACGACGCGCGCGCTTTTACACTGGCGTCAACGCCGTCTATCGTGAGCTCGAGGATATCTTCCTCACGCTCGAGGGCACCGGACAGTGGGCCGTCTATCGCTGGGCCCGATCGCACGCAGACGCAAAGGTGAGCGACGCGGCAGTCGTCGAGATCATCCGGGCCGACAAAAAGTACTGGTCCGAGGACGAAGGGCTCGCCCTGTTCCTGCTGATCGACGCCCTTGTCCCTCAGTGGCAAGCACGGGTCCTCGGCGAACATGTTGCGTCGCCCTTTGCCTTGCTGGAAGAGGCCATCGGACAATAGCTGTTTCAGGAGCGCATTGGCTGACGCCTTCGATCGAATCCGCAACTACTGGGACAAGCACGCTGCGCGCGATCCGCTGTGGGCCGTGCTGTCCGAGTCGTCGAGAAGCGGCGGGCGATGGAATGTCGGGCGGTTCTTTGAGACTGGCGTCCATGAAATCGGATCGGTGTTCTACCAGCTCGATTCACGCCGTATCGGCGTGGCGCGGCGGTCGGCGCTCGATTTCGGATGCGGGATCGGCCGGCTGACCCAGGCGCTGGCCCCGTACTTCGACCGCGTCGTCGGCGTTGACGTCTCGCCGCGGATGCTCGCACTTGCCGCCGACTTCAACGCCTTTCCGTCTCGAGTGTCGTATGTGAGCAATCAACGCGACGACCTGCGCATCTTCGAGCGGGCGACGTTCGACTTCATCATCAGCAACATCGTGCTCCAACATGTGCCGCAAGAGCTGGCGCTCGGCTATCTTGGCGAGTTCCTTCGTCTGCTCACGCCTGGCGGGATTCTGGTCTTTCAGCTTCCGTCACACAGGCGCGCCCCGGACGACACTCCACCTGCCTCAGGTGCACGAGCGATGGCCGATGAGGCTTATCAGGCTGCCATCGCCGTCACGGGCGTAGAGCGGCTCGAGCTGGAGCCCCGATCTCAGATCACGCTCGATGTTGCCGTCACCAACACAAGCCCGCTCCCATGGAGCGCTCACGAATTCGGTGTCATCCGCGTGGGCAACCATTGGCGTGACGACGACGGCGAGCGCATGTTGACCCGAGACGATGGACGATCGAGCCTGCCGGGTGTCGTGAGGCCAGGGGAGACGATTCGCGTCGGGCTGACCATCACCGCACCGGTCGAGGCTGGACGCTACCAATGCGAGCTCGACCTCGCACACGAAGGCGTGCTGTGGTTTCACGATAAAGGATCGCCAACCGTGAGGTTTGCTGTCGGCGTCGGCGGCGGCTCTGGCGACTTGCGTCACGAAACGCCCGAGACGCGTTCCGCCAGAGAGGCGCGACGACTCGCTCCGAAACGTGCGATCGATCTTTCAGCTGTGATGGCTGACGAACGTGTGAACCCGCATAACGCTGATCCAGGCGACTTCCCGATGCACGGCATTCCACAGGCCGACATCACCGCCCTCATCGCAGGCCGCGGCGGACATCTGGTCCACATCGAGAACGACAACAGCTGCGGACCGGAGTGGGTGAGCTATCGGTACTACGTTCAAGTCGAAGTGCCAGAGGTGCCAAAGGTGCCAAGCGTGCCCAAGTGAGCTATCGGTACTACGTGCGGAGGTAACCGAGGCCCCAGGCAATCCTAAAGGGTTGCCTCGGATCCTTGCAGGTCCCTATATTGACGATCACCTACGTGGCCACAGAGACGCAGAGACGCAGAGAAATTCTTTTCAAAGGCAAGAAGCTCGTCGCTTGCTCGCGACTTCGTACGTGATCTGAAGTGCAGCGGGATACCCGAAAATTGCTTTCTCTGTGCCTCAGATCCTTGCAGGTCCCGTTCTGCCTGGGCACTGCAACGACGATCACGTACGTGGCCACAGAGACACCGAGCCACAGAGGAAACTCTTTCAAAGGTAAAACGTACGTATTCAAAGTCTCACGTAAGGCCCGAGCAGAATCGCCATGCCGATTCCAGTGAGGCCGACGATCACGGCACCCGCAAGGCCGACGGCGAACGGCTTCATCCCGACGCCCTTGAACACTGAAAAGCTCGTGTTGAGTCCGACCGCGGCCATCGCAGTGCCGAGAAGGATGCGCGAGGCCCAGAGATCTCCAACCTGAGCCGTGAGCGATCCCCATGCTCTCGCGTCCCAGATGCCCAGCGCCGCGCCGTGGGACTCCAGGGTCGCATCGCCAATCGATCGAACGATGGCCATGGCGAGAAAGCCGATCACAAACGCCGGCACCAGAGCGACGAGCGACGTTTTCCGGGAACCCAAGACGTGCTCGTGGGTGGACCGCACGTGCATCCACGTGAGCAGTGGAACGACCGCCGCCAGAAAGATGTTGCGCGTGAGCTTGGTGACCGTCGCCACTCGCAAGACGACGTCATCGGCATACACCTGTTTGTAGGTCAAGGCGGCGCCGACCACTTGTGAGGTGTCGTGGACGGCTGTGCCGAGGAACAACCCAATCGTTTCGGAGCTGCGCAGCACGGCATGCGCGAGGTAGGGATAGGCGAGCATCCCAAACAGCCCAAAGGCGACGACGTTGGCGACTGCGTAGGCGACCTCGCTCTCGTCGGCTTCGATGGCTGGCGCCGTCGAGACGATCGCCGTCACACCGCAGATGCTGGTGCCGGCCGCGATGAGCGTCCCAAGTCGGGGCGGCAGACCCAGCCAGCGGTTGAACCACGTCACAAAGATGAGGCCCGCGGCAATCGCCGCCAGCACGACCGGCAGGCCGGCGACGCCAAGCTTGACCACGTCGAAGACGCTCAGGCGAATGCCGATGAGAACGATGCCCAAACGAAGAATCGTCGTGGTCGAAAACTTGAAGCCCGGTGACAGGGCTGCAGGCAGCGGCAACAGGTTTCGAATGAAGAGGCCGAGGACAATGGCGACGGGGACGCCCGAGATGGGGCTGCTGCCGCTGAGGCCCTGAGCCGCGAGGATCGCGTGACCGATCTGGTCCGCCAGCCAGAACCCCGCGAGCATCACGACGAACGCGGCGAGGAGGCCTGGGACGAGCGCGAGGCGCAACGACATCCGGCGGTTGACAGCCTACCGCTGGATGGACTTCAACTGAAAGAACTCTTCGAGCGCGAGCGGCCCAATCTCACGGCCCACACCCGATCGTTTGTAGCCGCCAAACGGCGCGAGCGCGTTGAAGCGGCCTCCATTGATGTCCACCTGTCCAGTGCGCAGCTGGCGAGCGACATCGAGCGCGCGCTCCGGGGTTCCCGCCCACACACCGCCCGAGAGTCCGTACGGCGAATCGTTGGCGATTCGAACCGCGTCGGCCTCATCCACATACGGAATGATCGACAGCACAGGCCCGAAAATTTCTTCCTGCGCGATCGTCATCGAGTTGCCGACGTTGGCGAAGATCGTCGGCTCGACGTAGTAGCCTTTCGGGAACCGTTCGGGCCGTCCCCCGCCGGCGACGAGCGTTGCGCCCTCCTTCTTTCCCTGGTCGATGTAACCGAGCACCGAGTCGCGCTGGCCCGCCGATGCGAGCGGCCCCAGCCGAGTCTGGGCGTCGAATGGATCGCCCAGCGTGAGCTTCGCGAGTTGCGCACGCGCCAGCTCGACGGCTTCATCGTGTCGCGACCGAGGCACCAGCATCCGCGTCCAGGCCGAGCAGGTCTGCCCTGAGTTCTGCATGCAATTGTTCACGCCTGCCGGCACCGCCTTCTCAAACGGCGCATCGTCCAGGACGACGAAGGCGGATTTGCCACCGAGCTCGAGGGTGACCTTTTTGATCTGCCCGGCGGCGACGGACGCAATGTGGCGGCCGGCTTCGAGCGATCCCGTGAAGCTGACCATGTCCACACCCGGATGCGAGACGATGGCCTCCCCCACGACGCGGCCGGATCCCGAGACGATGTTCAGCACGCCCGCCGGCAACCCGATTTCGTACGCGGCCTCGGCCAGCATGAACGCGCTGAGCGGCGCCATTTCGGCCGGCTTCAGCACGACGGTGCAGCCAGCCGCGAGCGCGGGCGCGATCTTGCACACGACCTGGTGAAGCGGGTAATTCCACGGCGTCACGCAGCCGACGACCCCGACCGGTTCCTTCACCACGAGCGAATTTCCGAGCTCCTCTTCGAGATGCGCTTCGCGAATGTACTTCGCGTTCATCGCGATCATCGAAATCGGGAACTCGGCCTGAACCTTGGTCGAGTAGCCGAGGGCCGTTCCGACTTCATGCGAGATCGCTCGTGCGATCTGCGGTACCCGTCCTTTCATGGCCGCGCTGAGATCGTCGAGCCACTGTGCACGGTCGCCGATGGGTGTGCGGCTCCAGGATTCGAACCCTTCCCGAGCCGCCTTCACCGCCCGATCGACATCAGCGGCCGTTCCCCGAGCCACGCGCGCGATCGGCTCTTCGCTCGCCGACGAGATCACGTTGATGGTGTCTGTCGTCGACGGCGTCTGCCACGTGCCGCCGTAATAGTGATGCTCGTGCACGGTCATGAATCCTCCAATTCTACGCTATGCTCGACAGCTGCTTCGTAGGAGCGCGCATGCAGATTCCCGGCAAGACCTTCCTCATTACTGGCGGCGCGTCAGGATTGGGACGCGCGGCCGCAGACGCGATTCTCGCCGCCGATGGCCGAGTCGTGCTGCTCGATGTCAACGCGCAGACGGGACTCGAAGCGGCAACCGCGCTTGGATCTCACTCGCGCTTTGCGCAAGCCGACGTCACCAGTGAGGAGGAAGTGCAAGCCGCGGTCGATCTCGCCGTGTCCGCGTTCGGCCGGCTCGATGGTGTGTTGAACGCGGCCGGCATCGGACCGGCGGCTAAGGTGCTCGGTCGCAATGGTCCTCATCCGCTGGATCTGTTCGAGAGGACGATCCGCATCAACCTTGTCGGCACGTTCAACGTGATCAGGCTTGCGGCCGTGGTGCTCGCGCGGAACACACCGAGCGAGAGCGGAGAGCGCGGCGTCATCATCAACACGGCGTCGATCGCCGCCTTCGATGGGCAGATCGGCCAGCCGGCGTACTCCGCATCGAAAGGCGGCATCGTCGGCCTCACCCTGCCGGTCGCCCGTGAGTTCGCATCGTTGGGCATTCGTGTCGTCACCATCGCACCGGGGATCTTCGACACGCCGCTGCTGGCCGCGTTGCCCGAACCGGCTCGCGTTTCGCTCGGTCAGCAGGCGCCATTCCCCTCGCGCCTCGGCCGGCCGTCCGAGTACGCCGCCCTTGCCCGCCACATCATCGAGAACGAGATGCTGAACGGAGAGGTCATCCGCCTCGATGGAGCACTCAGGATGGCGCCGAGGTAGGGGCCCATGTCTCTGACAACCCAGGTCCTCGTCGCGTTGTTCCTGGGCCTGGCGTTTGGCCTCGTCGTCCTTTCCTATCCGACCCCGGCGCTCCTGACAGTCGTCGGCATTGTGGAACCCGTCGGCACGCTGTGGGTGAATGCAATTCGGATGACCATCGTGCCGCTCGTCGTCTCGCTGCTCATCACCGGCGTCGCTTCGTGCAGCGACATGCGAACCGTGCGAACGATCGGCCTGCGCGCCCTCGCGACGTTTCTGGCATTGCTGCTCCTGGCCGCTGTCGTTGGCCTGATGGTGGTGCCTCCGTTATTCGCCTGGCTTCAGGTTGACGCAACGACGGTCGCGGCGCTGCGCGGTTCGGCAGCCATGCCCCTGCCGGCGAGCGCCGTTCCGGGACTGACCGATTGGGTCCTCAGCATCGTGCCGACCAATCCGATCAAGGCCGCCGCCGACGGCGCGCTGCTCCCGCTCGTCGTGTTTGCACTGGCCTTTGGACTCGGACTCCTGACGAGTCCAGCCGAAAGACGTACTGTCGTCGTGACGTTCTTCCGCGGGGTCGGCGACACGATGCTGGCCGTTGTCGGTGTCGTGATCGCCCTTGCGCCAATCGGCGTCTTTGCGCTGATGGTACCCGTGGCCAGCCGGACGGGGCTGGCCGCGGCCGGCGCGCTGGCCTACTACGTCGCCGTGATGGCCATCGCCCTGACGCTGCTGATCGTGCTGCTCTATCCGATCGCGGCCCTTGTCGGACGCGTGCCGGTCGTGAAGTTCGGCCGCGGCGTGCTTCCGGCGCAGGCGGTCGCCTTCGCGTCGAGCTCGTCGCTGGCGTCGCTCCCGGCGCTCATGGAAGGCGCCGATCGTCGGCTGGGCCTGGGGTCAAACGTCACGGGCGTCGTGCTTCCGCTTGCGGTCTCGAGCTTCAAGGTGTCGACGCCGCTGATGTGGTTGATCGCTGCGGTGTTTCTCGGCCATCTGTACGGCGTCTCACTCGGTCCACCGCAGCTGGTGGTCATCGCGTTGACGGCTCTCTTGACCAGCTTCAGCACGCCCGGCGTCCCGCACGGTTGGCTGCTCGTGATCTCGCCGCTGATGGCGCCGATGGGGATCCCGGCGGAGGGCATCGGTCTGCTGATTGCCGTTGACGCGATCCCCGACATCTTCGCGACGGCGTTGAACGTCACCGCAGATATGGTCGCGGCAGTAATCGTCTCGGGGAAGGAGGGCAGAGCTTTGCGTTGAGAGGCTTGTCGACGGCCGCGGCTTCTCAGCTCACCCGCCGCCCGCGAACATCGGCCGCCATCAGTGCCCGGCGCGGCCAGCCGCTCCGCTTGCCTGCGACTGGCTTTCGACGCGGCTTGTCCGGCGTGTGCGGAGCAGGTACCGCTGTCTTACGCGCCAGAGTCGCGAACGGTAGAAGATGGGCATCACCGCTCCCATCGTCACCACGCGGCCCCGAGAAACGACGGCGCCAATCGCACCTCGGGCGCGTGCGACAGCCGACGGCGCAGGATGCGCGCGCTCGTATCCGAACGCGGCCAGCGCGTCGCCGGCAATCGCCTCGAAGCGCTCGAGGGCTGCGGAAGGCATCTGCGTTCGCCATGCCCGTTCGCCCTGGCTCGGCGGCTCACCAAGGCGTTTGTGATCCGGGTGCCACACGGATTGGAAATCCGCGTGGTACTCGAGCATCATCGGCTCGAACCGAAGATCCAGAAACGCGCAGACCTCGCGCAGCCGAGCCTCCGGCTGGGCAATGAGATCTTCGTACCGCAGCTCGAAGTAGCGTCCGGAGGCGGCCGACGCTCCGAACGTCCGCGCATCCAGCACCTCGCGCCGCCAACAGGCGGCGAAGTCTCCAAGGCCCTGCGGAAACGTCAGGTCCAGGCGCCGCCTGCGATGCGTCTCGGCGTACGACAGTGCCGCGTTCCGCCCATCTCGTACGATGTGGACGTACTGCGCGCCGGGAAAGACGCGTTCGAGTAACTCCAGGTGTTGAAGGTATTGCGGGGTCTTTTCGCCGTAGCGAGGTTTGCCGCACGAGTCGGCATAGACGCGGTAGACGGTGGCGATCGTCTCCGTGAAGCTGGCCCCCGGCGGCACGCGGCGGCGCACTTCCTCCAGCGAGACGCCCCAATCGCGGATGCGGGGCAGGCATTCGAGATCGGCGAGCAGCGCGTCGGTGTCGGGCCGACGGCGATACCGTGCCCACAGCTGCGGAAGAAAAAACGACTCGCGCGGAATGGCCACTTCAGAGTGGTGATCGAGCATCTGCTTGAGCAGCGTCGTTCCACTGCGCGAGACGCCGAGAATGATCACCGCCGGTGGCATAGGTGTTTGGTCAGGTCACCACTGACCTGACGCCACTCTCAAAATCGCCACCGCAGGCCGGCGTTGACCAAGCGAGGGGCGCCGATGCCGACCGTGCCGTCCTCGGAGCGGGTGATTTCATAGGTCCGGTTGAAGAGGTTCTGGATCGAGACGAACACGTCGGCCCTGGGCAGGAGCGCGCGCGAGATCCGCAAGTCGGCCGTCATGAACCCGGCGATCGGCAAGGTGTTGAGGTCGTCATCGAACCGGCTGCTGACGTACCGCGCAAGCGCGGAAACACTGATGAACCGCGGGTCGTCGTAGCTCGCCCCCAGCACCAGCTGGTGTTCGGGCGTGTGCCGGTTGGCCTTGCCGACGAGCGCCGGCTGCGGCGCCGCAAGCACAGTGCTCTGGACGAACTCATAGCCGGCCGAGAGGATCCATTCGTCCTTCGGGCGATATTCGAGCTCGGAATCGATGCCGCGGCTCCGCAAACGGCCGAGATTCTGCCGCTGCCGGCATGTGCCGCCGGCGGCCACGAACCCGCACGGCTGGATCTCGCGTCCGACCGAACCGGCGTCCGCCACCGTGATCGTGACGACGGGATCGTCGAGCCGGTTCCAGAATCCGACGGCCCGCGCACGAACGCGGGGCCCGAACGTGAGGTCCGATCCGGCTTCGAATCCCGTCAGCCGTTCGGGCGTGAGCTGCGCGTTGGATTCGGTGATGACGTTGCCGCGCGATCGGAACGGCCGGTACAGCTCGCTCGGCATGGGCACGCGGAACGCCCGGTACACAGACGCCTTGACGGACACGCGGCTCGTGAGGTCGTGGCGGACGCCGAGGCTCGGGTTGACCGTCCACGCCGTCTGATCGGCGTAGGTCTCCTCGCGAAGAACGTTGCCCGTCAGCAGATCCGATTCGCGGCGCGAGCCGTCGCTTGTCTCCCATCGATCGATCCTGATCGCGCCGACGATCTGCGACGAGTTGGTGACGCGGAAGACGTCCTGCACGTAGACGCCGTTGAACGCCTGATGACCGCCAGCCTTCCGCCGCCGGGTGAGCTGTCGTGAGGCCGCGACGAAGTTGAAGTCTTCGTTCGCGGTGGCTTGAACCCAACGGACGTCCGCTCCCGCGGCAAGGAGATGGCGGGCGCTCATCGGCCTCGACCACAAGAGTGAGGCGCCGCCTTCCATCGCGGGCATGTCGAACTGGTTGCTGGCGGGCGTCTCGGTCAGGCGGCCCGCACCCACCGACGGGAAGAGGCTCGTCGCGTTCTGCCGCGTGACGAACGTTGTGACCTGCCAGCGGTTCGAGCCGCGTGTGGTGAAATCGCCGCCGCCGCGCACGTAGCCGGTGTGAACCGCGTCGGTCGACAGCGCGGTGCCGTATCCCTGGTTCTCGCTGTAGAGGCTGCCGCCAAACGACCAGAGCGCGGTCGGCGACGCCTGGTACTCAAACGTCCCGTCCAGCGTTCGGTAAATGTCGGTGACCGACCGATCGATCGGGCCAAGTTGATCCTTCCGGATCACGTGATAGCCGCCGGTGTCGAAATAGCTCGCGGCGATCCCAGCGCGAACCGGGCCGCGCGCGCCGCGTGCGGCCAGGTGAATCTTGCGCGTATCCCGAGTGCCGCCTTCCGCGGTAATGGTCACACTCCGTTCGCTCGGCTTTATGGTGATGATGTTGATCACGCCCGCGAGCGCCAGATTGCCCCACACGATGGACGTCCCGCCGGTCACGATTTCGACGCGCTCGATGTTGTCCAGCGGGATGCGCGTCCAGAACACGGCGCCCGAGAACGGATCGTTGATCGGTACGCCGTCCACCAGCACCAGCGCGCGGCTGTTGGCCGAGCCGCCGAGCCCGCGCATCGATGCCGCCCGCACCGTCGGATGTCCGGCGATGCTGCTGCCCTGCCGCAGCAGGTTGAACCCGGGGACCTGCCGCAGAAGCTCGTCGACCGACTGCGCGCTCGAACGCCGGATATCGTCCCGGGTGAGCACGGTGACGGTGGCTGGAACGTCAGCCACCCTGTGCTCCAGACGATCCGCGGTGACCGTGATTTCGTCGGCAAACGTCAGGTCTTTTTGCTCTGCCTCTTGGCGGCCGGGGGGCGGCGGCGCCTGGGCCGCGCCTGAGGCGGGGCCGCTGAGGAGGGCGACGATCGTCAGGGGGATGAGATGAGTGTTGTAGGTCATTCGACGCGCGCTATGTGCCACGGTGCAAGATACTTGGTCAGTCCTGCGAGGGCGAAACTGAATCCAACACCCAGCCCCGCGATGACGAATAGCGCCGCGTACAGTTCTTCGGTGCGCATCGTCTGCCACGCGAGCCAGATCATGCGGCCGAGGCCCTGTTGCGCCGCAACCAACTCCACTGCCAGTGTAAGAAGCAGCCCAACGTTAAACGCGAGGCGGGCGCCGGTCAAGAGCATTGGCAGGCTGCCGGGAATGACGACCTGCGTGCAGACCTGCAGCGGATTTGCGCCGTACGCTTCCGCCACTTCGAAATGCACCGGGTGGATTTGACGAACACCGGCCATCGCGTTGATGAGCATCGGGAAGAACACGGCGGCGGCGATAACGACGACCTTCGAGGTTTCGCCGAGCCCGAACACCATCATGAACAGCGGCAGCACCGCGATTTTCGGGATGGGATGGAGCGTGGCCACGAAGGGATCGACGAGCGCGCGCAGCCGCGGCGACCACCCCATGGCGAGTCCCAGCAGGAGGCCTGGCAGGCCACCGAGCAGGAAACCCAGGCCCACCCGCTGAAGCGTTGCGGCCATATGGGTCGCCAGGGTGCCGCTCGAGATCAGGTCGCTGAGTGTTCGCAGCACTTGCGATGGGGCAGGAAAGAACAGCGCCGACACGGCTCCGGCGCGAGCCGCCCACTCCCACATGGCAAGGGCGGTGACCGCGACCAGGATCGCGGTCACGCGCTCGGCCACGAAACGGTCGCGCGGAGGCGCCCTCAGCTCGGAATCGACAGCCGCTGACGGACTTCGTTCTCGAGAATCGACCAGATGTGCCATGTCAGGTCCCGGATCTCCGGCTGGTGCCGCGCAACCAGATTGCGCGGCCGCGGCAGCGGGATCGGAATCTCTTCGCAAATGCGCCCGCTGTCGCCGCGCCCCCCGCTCATCACCAGCACGCGATCGCCCAGCAGCACCGCTTCCTCGATGTCGTGCGTGACGTAGACGACCGAACCGCGGCGATCCGCCCACATGCGCACGAGCTCTTCCTGCAGCGCGAGCTTCGTGAGCGCGTCGAGCGAGGCGAATGGTTCGTCCATCAGCAGCGTGTGCGGGTCGACCAGAAACGCGCGGGCGATGTTCACTCGCTGGCGCATGCCGGCTGACAGTTCGTGCGGGTAGTTGTCGAGGCAGGAGCCAAGTCCCACCCGCGTCAGGAACGCCGCCGCACGCTCTCTGCGCGCCTTCCGCTCCACGCCAGCCATCTGCAGGCCGAAGGCGACGTTGTCCACGACGGTCATCCACGGAAACAGGCCGTGCTCCTGGAACACGAGCGCGGTTCGTGGCCGCCCGGTGTCCGGTTCCCTGTCGAAGTGCACATACCCTGACGTCGGTTTCAACAACCCGGCAATCAGCTTCACGAGCGTCGTCTTGCCGCAGCCACTCGATCCGATGACGCAGACGAACTCCCCTTCTTCCACGCGGAAGCTCACGTCATGGACCGCTTCAATCGTGGCGTTGAGGTTCCGGTAGATCTTGGAGAGACGGTGACAGGTGAATTGCATGGGCGCAGGCGGAGAAGCCGGTCACCTGGCTGCCGGGCGCGCCTTGTTCGCGTGCTCGACGAAGCGGCCGTCGTGGATCTGCTGAAGGGAGAGGGATCGGTCGACAGCTTTCCTGCCGAGCGTCCACGCCTGGAACGCGAGCACGCTGGGCACGTTGACGACGCCGTCGCCCCGCACTGAGGGCCAGCAAGAGCGTGTCAGCTGGTCTCGGTCCAGGCCCGTTTCGGCGGACAGGATCTCCATGTTGCGCTGCGTCTTGCCCATGTTGAACTGCCGGGCGCCGCGGAGATACGCCGTCATGAACCGTCTGCCTACATCCGGATTCGAATTCAGCAGGCGGCTGCCGTACAGGACCACCGAAAAATCGAAGCCCGGAATCACCTCCTCGATCTGCTTCCAGATCACGCCGGCGTTTGCGGCGGCGGCGCGCGTCAGCCATGGCTCGCCGATGATGGCGAGATCGATGCGGCCTGCCTTGAGCGCTTCGGCGGCGATCGATTCCGGCACGTCGACGGTCTGCATGCCGGCCATGGTGAGACCGTACGTTTTCAGGACGGTCTCGGCGAAGTACGCGGTCGCAAACGACTCTCGTGTGCCGATCCGCAGGCCGCGCAATCCCGAGGCACCGTTCAGCGCACCGCGCTGGACTACGGCGTGGCTCGCCATCAACGCCACGTACGTACAGGCATTACGGCCGATGACCGTCTGGCTCGCGACCAACCTGATGTCCGCACCCCTCGCGATGGCGTTGAACAGGCCCGGGCTGATGGCGCCGGACACCACGTCGAGGTCGCCGCGGACAAGGCCGGCCAGCGCCTCAGCGGCCGCTGTCATGTCGACGAACTGGACGTCGAGGCCCTCGTCCACGAAAAAGCGCTCGGCCCTGGCGATGAAAAACGGCGCGAAGCCAAGATATGGAGTCGTACGCACCTTCACGGTGTCGGCACGCTTGTCGGTCGCTTGCGGTGGTGACATCGCAAGCGAGGCGAGCGACAACACCAGCAGGCCAGCGATCGTTCCCGATATCCGCATCTTCACGAGTCCTTCATCCGAGCCGCAATACGCAGCGGCAGCAACTTCCCTCGCGCGGTCCACACCGGGTCGGCGCGCTTGACCCGGAGTGTTCCCGCTTTCTGCCAGATCGCGCGTGCGTAGTCGGCCCCCGCGCTGCTGGCCGCCAGCGCGCGGAGCACGGCATCGCGCATGGCCGATTCGTCGGCCGCGGGCACGCCGGAGCCCACGAGGAGGCTGAGGCGCGTGAAGCCCTGCGCATCTTCCTCCTCGGCGAGCTGATAGTCGAGCGCACTCCCGCCGAACCGGGAGGGCAGCACCTCTTCGAGGATCCGCACCATGTCCGTCCCGACCAGCGTGACGCCCTCACCCGTGAGCTTGCGCCAGCTCGCAATGTGATGCAGATGGTCGGTGAACCCCAGGGCCTCGAACGGGCAGCCGCACGACCGGTGTTCGACGACGCCGAAATCATCGAGATCCACGTTCAGCAGGAGCTTCTGCGCGGACGGCAACACGGTGGTGACGTTGAACGCCTCCACCTCGATGGCGGTTCCGGGCACTTGACGCGTGTATTGCGTCAGCGCCACCGAGTCCTTGAAGAGATGCTGCTCGCTCAGGTGCGCGGGGCTCGCGCAGCTCATGCCCATCACCCCGGTGTCGACAGTGAAATAGTTCGGAAGGCTTCGTGCGCCCACAGCCGCGATCCCCTGGGCCTTGGCTGCGGTCATCGGCTCGCCGCCGCCCGAGAACGTCGTGCCCGTCAGATCGAGGCCCTCCGCCTTCGCTGCAAGACACACGCGGAGCGCCATGCTCGCCGAGGCGCTGATGTAACAGCGTCTGTGCGCGCGAAGCGCATCCGCCGCCCAGTGCGCCACGATGTCGGCGCGATCGAGCCCGACGGGCTGCGGCCGCGGCAGCGACACCCCGCACAGCCGTGCGGTTGCCATCAGGGCGGACGCGGCCATCGGATACTTGCGCGAGGAAGTGAGCTCAGTGCGCGTCAGCGGCGTGAACCACCGATCCGCAATCTCGCCCGCGCGGGCGCTGGCCATGACGAAGCCCAGGCCGCTGCCGTCCGGCAAGGTTCCCCGCCACAGCGCCTTCGGTGCACCCGCCATGCCATACGCGTCGTACGCGACTTTGTAATAGAGCGCGAGATCCAAGAGGCGCGGCAGGCCCGTGCTGCTGCGGATGCCAGGACCGGTTGTTCCGCCCGTCTCGGTCCAGAAGTGATGCTGCGCGTAGGGATTGAGGAAATCGGACGGCTTGACCGCGATTTCCCGGCCACCGCGGATCATCGGCTCCCGGCCCTTGAATTCCTCGAAGCTGACGTAAACGCCTTGATCGCGCAGCTGACGAAGTGTGGGCTCGAGCCCGCGGCTTCTCACCATCGCGCGGACGTCGCCGAATTCGCACCCCGCCAGCGCAAGCAGCGGACGGTACGGGCTCGACCGATGGCCGAAGATGCCGCGCTCGATCGTGCGCAGGAAGTTGTCTTCCCGCTGCTCGACACGGCGACGGAGGACATCGCGTGCCTCGTCGAGCGTGACCGTGTGGCGAAAGAACGACGGGAGGCCGAACGTGAGACCGGCGAAAGAACGGAGTTCGGCGAGGAGGCTCACGTGGGCCCCCTATCCTAGCAAGGAATGAGAAGGGTGCAGTCGATCAGGCAATCAAGAGGTGTTTCACCGCCTCCAGCAACTCGATCGTATCCGCATCGAGTCCACCACCCTGCGCGAGATCGGCCTTGCCTCCCCCCTTCCCTCCGAATTGGGAGACCAACGCCTTGAGCACTGAAGACGCGTCCAGACCGGCAGCGCTGCCCCGAGCGATCACGACCAGTGCGGGACGCGACGTCGTGAACAACGCGATGGCCGCCGTCGGCTGTTCACTGGCGGCAACCACCGCCATCGTCTTCAGCGCCTGCGCATCCCATCCTTCGACCGCCTCGGCGATCACGAGGCGACCACCAGCGAGGGTGCCCTTGGCGAGAAGCGCGCTGGCCTCGTGAACAGCCAGCTTTTCCTGCAGCCCCTTGATCGTTCGTTGCAGCGCCTTGCTCTCCGCTTGCAGCCGCTCGACCGCCGACGCCATCTCGTTGGGCGCGACCGAGAGATGACGCTGGGTCGCCGACAGCGCGTCACGCCAAGCACGGAACCGTCGAAGTGCGCGGTCACCGCAGAGAAACTCCACGCGAGTGCCGCCGCGGAATTTCTCCCAGCCACTGACCGCGATCACGCCAATCGCGCCTGTTCGAGAGACGTGTGTGCCACCGCACGCGGAAAGATCGAAGTGTTCGACCTCAATGAGCCGAAGCCGTCCAGTCCGACCAGGCTCTTTCCGAAGCGGCAACGAGGCGGCTTCTTCGGGAGTGACGAACCGAATCGCCACGGGACGGTCTTCCCAGACGACGCGGTTGGCCTCGTCTTCGGCGCGTGCGATGTCGTAGGGCGAGACCTCGCGGTCAAGATCGATCGTGGCGGCCTCGGCGCCGAGATGAAAACTCTCCGTTCGTGCGGCGTGCAGCCGGTCGAACGCCGCCGACAGGACGTGCTGACCCGTGTGCTGCTGCATGTGATCGAAGCGGCGGGGCCAATCTATGACGCCCTGAACCACCGTACCGGGCTGGAGCGGCGCCGAGGCGACGTGCGCGACTTCCCCATCTTCTCGATCGATCGCCTCGACGACGGCCACGCCGCCGAGGGCTCCGGTATCGAAGGGCTGTCCCCCAGATGTCGGATAAAAGGCCGTTCGATCGAGCACGATGTGCGAGTGCCCATCGACCTCGTCGGACGCGACGACCGTGGCCTCGAAAGTCGCGCAGTAAGGGTCGGTGTAATAAATCCGATCGGTCATGACGGAGTGGCCGACGGCGACGCGGTCTCGGACGCAATCGGCAGATCGAAATAGAAGACCGCCCCGCCGGAGGGAGCCTGCCGATAGCCGAGTCGTCCGCCATGCGACTGGATGATCCCGTAGCTCACCGAGAGGCCGAGGCCGGTGCCCTCTCCGACCGGCTTGGTCGTGAAGAAGGGCTGAAACAGCTTCGCCTCATCGCCAGGCGCCACGCCGGGTCCGGTATCCTCGAGCTCCACCGAGGCCCATCCGTCCCTGTCTTGGGTGCGGATCGTGATGCGCCGGCGAAGGGCGCCCGATTTCACGATCGCCTGCTCGGCGTTAATCGCAAAATTCAACAGCACTTGCTGCAACTCCGTGAAAATGGCCATGACGCTCGCGCGGGATCGCTCTTGCACGTCCACGTCAATGTGAAGCTCCTCGAGCTTGCGTTGACGGAGCTCCATGACAGAGGCCACGATTTCCTTGAGACGCACGGGCGAAGGTTCGGACGTCTGTCGCCCAAACCTCGACAGGTTGCGGATGATGGCGCTTGCTCGAGCGCTCTCCTTTTGAATCAGGGACAGGTCGGTACGGGCTGTTTCCGGCATGTCCCGATGCATCTGGAGCAGCTCTGAAAAGCCGAGGATGGCCTGGAGCGGATTGTTCAACTCGTGCGCCACGCCCGAGACGAGCACGCCGATGGCCGCCAGCCGCTCCTGCCGGACGACCTGTTGCTGCAGCGTCTGGATCTCCTGTCGAATGCGACGCTCCTCGTCCACCTGGGCCGCGATCGACTCTCTGGCGGCGCGAAGGCTGGTGATCATGTCGCCCACCGTGTGATAGAGCTGGTCCATCTCCGCCGTCGGCATTCTTCGTTCCTCGAGCGGCGACAAGTCACCGGTGGCCACGCGCCGCGCCGTCGCATTGAGTAAACCGAACGCGGACAGCCAGCGCTGGATCAAGATCGACGACAGCAACAACACCACGCCGGTTGCGCCAATCGCGATCACGATATTGCGTGAATGAATGGGCTCGGTCCGTTCCAGTGCCAGGCTCGTGGGAATGCCGACGCTGGTGATCCAGGGTCCGCGCTCGACGAGGGCGTTGCCAAAGACTCGCTCGACCCCGTCGATTCCGGTGCGCACGCTCGATGACGGCACCTCAGAGGGTGTTCGCGCCTGGCCCGGCGCCTCCGTCATTCGTCCGACATACTTCGTGGCGTCCAGACTGCGCGCGACCACCACGCTCTTTTCGTCGGTGAGCGTCACGACCGATCCAACAGGCAGAGGAATGGATGTCAACACGCGTTCCATCGATTCCAAGTGAATCGAGATTCCAAAGACGCCGATGGCGGCGCCAGTCGCTTCCGAGCGAATCGGATACGCGAGCACGATCGCATGCGCGGTGTCGCCGGGGCCGCCAAGGAGCGGACTCACCGCCGGACGCTGGCGATCGGCGACGCTGCCCAGCCACGCCGGCTCCACTTTGCCTTCAATCGAAATCGCCGGCGGCTGAGCCCACGCGATGACGCGGCCGGTCATGTCGGCGATCATCGCGTTGCGGAGGGTGCCTTGGCTGCGACCGACGATGGGTGTGAGCACCTCGGACGCGGCTCGTGGGTCAAGTCGTTGAACACTCGGGTGCCTCGACGCGATCACCGCCACGGCATCAGCCGACTGGAGACTGCGGTTCACATACGCCACCACGGTCGCCGCCATCGTCGACGTCTCGGCGGCAAGCTGGCGCAGGTGCTCCTGGTACGTCAGGCGAGCAGCGTAGACGATGGCACTGAAGACGAGAACAGTGAGGATGACCCCGAGGACGATGACCTGACGCCGCAGCGGTTGGGCCAAATCGAAGGCGCTCCGAGCAAATCCTATCAGGGTGCGCCCTTCGACTCGTCTCGGACAGTCAGAGACTCACTCATCCCTCGACTACCCTCGGGATGACCCTGAGCCTGTCGCCTCTCGACTAAGCTCGAGGCGATGGTGAGCCTGTCGAACCATCGAAGGGCCAGGGCAGGCCGGTCACTAATGGGTCGGGTATGAGCGCCTGCGCGAAGCCCGAGGCGCGCAACCGGCAACTGTCGCACCGGGCGCATGGCCCGCCGTCGGGCCGCGGATCGTAGCAGCTGTGAGTGAGCCCGTAATCCAGTCCCAGCGACACGCCAAGCCGGATGATGTCCGCCTTCGACAAGGTGAGAAGCGGAGTGTGGATGGTCAGCGGCCGTCCCAGCACGCCCGCTCGAGTCGCCAGCCGCGCCATCGTCTCGAACGCGTGGATGAATTCTGGACGGCAGTCGGGATAGCCCGAGTAGTCGAGCGCGTTCACGCCGATGAAGATGTCTGAGGACTCGAGCACCTCAGCCCATCCCATCGCAACCGACAGGAAGATCGTGTTTCTGGCCGGCACGTACGTCGGCGGAATCTCGCTGGGATCGATGGGCCGATCCTTCGGCACCTCGATCGCGCTCGAGGTCAGCGCCGATCCACCGATCCGCGTGAGGTCGAGCGCCATTTCAAGATGCCGCTCGACTCCAACCGCCTTCCCGACGGCGCGGGCGGCTTTCAACTCGTGGACGTGGCGCTGCCCGTAATCGAGGCTGAGGGCGGCGAGCGAGAATCCGTCACGCTTCGCCACCGCCGCGGCCGTATACGAGTCCAGCCCTCCGCTCAGCAGCACCACGGCTATCGACATTCTCTTGCTTCTTGCTTCTTGCTTTCTTGATTCTGTCTTCGTCAGAAAGTCAAAAGAGGTTCAGACCCCACGAGTGTCCGCGCTCCAAATGTATTTGTGGACTTGCAATTGGACTCGAACTGGAAGCCGATCCGCCAGCACCCACTCTGCGAGTTGCTTCGGATCGAGCACGCCATGAACCGGTGAGAACAGTACGGCGCCACAGCGCTCTGCCAATCGTTCGCGCGAGACCACCTCGCGCGCGTAGTCGTAGTCCACGCGATCGGCGATCACAAACTTCACTTCATCGCGAGCCGTGAGCAAGGGGAGATTGGACCAGTCGTTCTTGGACGACTCACCGGATCCGGGGCACTTGACATCCATAATCCGGATGACGCCTCGCGGAACGCCGGCAATGCTGCGATGACCACCCGTCTCGATCAGCACGGTCTTGCCGCTGTCGATCAAGCGCTGCATGAGCGGATACACATCAGGCTGCAACAGGGGCTCCCCTCCGGTCACTTCAACCAGTGGACATCCACGCGACTCCACATCGGCCACGACATCGGCCACCGACATTTTGCGACCCTCATAGAAGGCATAGGGAGTGTCACACCACGTGCATCGAAGGTCGCAGGCGGTCAGGCGGACGAAGACACAGGGCTGGCCCGCGAAGGACGACTCGCCTTGAATCGAGTGGAAAATTTCGTTGACGGTCAACATTGGCTGCTCGTCGCTATTCGCTATTCGCGCTCGGCTATTCGCACGGACCTCCGTTGTCCTGGCGAAAGGCGAACAGCGAATCGCGAAAGCAGACTTCTCTTGGTAGTGTAGATCGGTGGACTTGCGCGTCGGCACGTCAGGCTGGAACTACCCCTCTGGCCGGGGCACGTGGAACGGCATCTTCTATCCGTATCCAGAGGATCGCGATCGTGGCTTCGACGAGCTCACCTTCTACGCTGAACGCTTCAACACCGTTGAGGTGAACAGCACGTTTTATGGATCGCCACGGGCAACGGCTGCACTCGGCTGGCTGAAACGCACGCCAGAGCATTTCGACTTTACCGTGAAGATGTACCAGAAGTTCACGCACCCGCTCACGACCTACGATGAGGGTGCCATCACGCGCGAGGACATCGACGAATTCAAGGGCGGCATCGAGCCGCTCGCGGTCAGCGGCCGGCTTGGCGCGCTGCTCGCGCAGTTTCCCTCGAGCTTTCACGACTCGCCAGAAGCGCGAGCGTACCTCGATTGGCTGCTGCGAACGTTTTCAGAGTACCCCCGTGCCGTCGAGTTGCGTCATCGAAGCTGGAGCGATCAGCACGATGCCACGCGCGCGCTGCTCGACGCGCACCACGCCGCGTGGGTGCAAATCGATCAGCCGAGACTCGAATCCGGCATCCGGCAGGACTTCGTTCCCAATAACGCCGATTTCTTCTATGTGCGTCTGCACGGCCGCAACCGCGCGAACTGGTGGCAGCCGGAGCGCTCCGAGGATCGCTATAACTACCTGTATTCAGAAGCCGAGCTCCAACCGATTGCGTCAAAGGTCGGCGAGGCACGTGCGCTCGTAAAGAAGATCTACCTGTTCCTGAACAACCACTTCTCGGCGCAGGCCGTCGCCAACGCCGCGACGCTGCGGCATCTGCTCGATGAACCGATTCAGGCGCGGATGCCCGCCGAATTAGTCGAGCGCTACCCGGAGCTCGAGGGAAAGGTCGCTATCCTCCCGCCCGCACGGTTACTCTGATCACGCGATCGGCCTCGACAATCTTCGGGAGCACGTCGATGCCCGAAATGACCTTGCCGAAGACCGTGTACTTGCCGTCGAGCCGATGCGTGTCGTTGAGCAAAACGTAGAACTGGCTGTCGGCGGTTGACGCATTGCCATTGTGCGCAAGCGCCACCGCCCCTTTCACGTGCGTCCGGAGTTTCGAAAACTCGGCCGCTCCAACCGGCTTACCGCTCTCGAATCGGCCCCAGTTGTCGCGCTTGGTCATATCGCGCGTGGTCGGATCGCCGACCTGCACCACGAATCCCGGCACGACGCGGTGAAAGCGAAGCCCGTTGTAGAACCGCTTGTTCACCAGCTCGACGATATGGGCGACGGTCTTCGGCGCCTCATTCGGATAGGTCTCGAACTCGAAAACGCCCTTTTCCGTTTCGACGACGATGATCGGCCCGGCGCCAGGTGAGGTTTGTGCGGCAGCATTCGGTCCGGCCGCCGCCAAGAGCGCTGCAACAACGAGTGGAACCAGTCTGGCAGGCATCGCGTGATCCAAATCCCTTTCTGTCTTCTGTCTTCTTGCTTCGTGGAGGGCGGGTCTCGACCCGCCCCTACTTTCGTCAAACCGACCGGCCCACCCGAGTCACGCCGACTCGGGGACAGTCCTTGGCGATGACACAGTCGGCACACCGAGGGTACTGCGGTCGACAGACATTCTGACCCCAGGTGACGAGATACAGATTGAGCAACGGCCACCAGCGGCTGTCGGTCACGCGATAGAGTGCCCGCTCGGTCTCCTCGGGAAAACGGGTCCTGACCCAGCCCAGTCGATTCGAGATCCGATGGACGTGCGTGTCCACGCAAATGTTCTGCTGGCTTCGAAACGCCAGAATCATCACCAGGTTCGCAGTCTTGCGCCCCACACCCGAAAGCGTTACCAGTTCTTCGAGTGTCTCCGGCACGCGGCCGTTGAACGTGTCCGCGAGCGTCTGGGAGGTCGCCTTCACGAATCGGGCTTTGTTCCGATAGAAGCTCACCGGGTAGATCAGCTTCTCGATCTGCTTCACCGTGAGCCGGGCCATCGTCCGCGGAATTCGAGCCGTTCGAAACAGTCGCGTGGCGGCGGCGTGCGTGGTCGCATCCTGCGTCCGCGCTGACAGCAGCGTGCCGATGAGGATCTGAAAGGGATCTTTCTGATGACTGTCCGAGATCTTCTCGATGGCCGGCAGTTCCATGCCGTCGATCGCTCGCGCGAGTGCGCGCATCACGCGCTCGACCGCCGCGGCACTCGGCCGTGGCTCCCCTCTCACGGCACCGGGGTCAGGGGAGGCTGGCCGGCTAGCACCGACAGGACGTTCGACGCGGCCAGGTCGGCCATGGCCGTGCGGGTTTCGGTGGTGGCGCTGGCCAGATGCGGAATCAGCAGCACGTTCTCGAGGGAGAGCAACGCCGGATGCACCTCGGGCTCGTTCTCGTAGACATCGAGGGCCGCGCCCGCAATCAGCCGCTCCCTGAGGGCCCACGCCAGCTTCTCTTCGTCCACGACCGGGCCGCGCGACGTGTTGATCAGATACCCGGTCCGCTTCATCTTCGTGAGCGCCTTCTGATCGATCAGGTGGCGGGTCTCGGGTGTCATCGGGACATGCACGGAGACAACGTCCGATGTCGCCAGCAGGCGATCGAGCGGCATCGGCGTCGCGCCCGCCAGATCCGCAGGCGGCTCCGTCGCATACGCCACGCTCATGCCGAAGGCCGGCGCCTTCTCGGCAACAGCGCGACCGATGCGCCCGAGGCCCACGAGGCCCAGCTGTTTGCCTCGGAGCTCCATACCCAGCATGTAGTCGAGGCTCCAGCCCGACCAGTTCCCCGCACGCACCACGCGCTCGCCCTCGCCAAGCCGCCGCGTGATCGCCAGAATCAACCCCCAGGTGAAATCGGCGCAAGCGTTGGTCAGGACGTCGGGGGTATGAGTGGCGACAATGCCGCGCGCACGACAGGCGGGCACGTTGATGTTGTTGTAGCCGACCGAGACGTCAGCCACGATCTTGAGTTGTGGACCTGCGGTATCCAGCACGACCTCGTCGATCGTGTCGGTGAGCAGACAGATGAGCGCGTCCTTCCCTTTGATGCGTGAGAGCAACTCCTCGCGAGAAATAGCCGAGCGGCCCTCGTAGAGATCGACATCGCAAACCGCCTCGACACGGGCGATCACAGACGCCGGGAGCTTACGGGTGATAAGGACTGAGGGTTTCAAAGTTCCAGGGTTCCAAAGTTCCAAAGTTCCATGGTTCTAGATTCGAGAGTTCGGGTGGTTCGGGTTCTTCGTTCGAGATTCGAACGCGGGAACCTCAACCTTGGAACTCTGGGACTTTGGAACATTGGAACCTTTAATGTCCATGACACTCGCAATATCCGCAGTGGTTGCACCGCACGGCGGGCTCGATCAGGCACATCCCATCGTCGCCGATGCGCTCGACCTTGTAGCGCGAGAAGCTGAGCAGCACTGGTTGAGGAGTGAGGGCGGCCCCGGCAGAGCTTGGCTCGACGAAGCTCGCGGATGACTTGGCCAGCGAAGTTGGCTTTCCGAGGTGCCGTTGAATCGCTTCTCGAACGAGCGCCCGCACGTCGTCGTCGCTCACTCCACACACTCCAGCTCGTCCACGCGGCCGATAATCGCCGCATCCACCGGGGAGAGCTTGCGGCCCAGGGCCTCTCCAGCGGCACGACCCTCGAGGACGACGATCACGCGTTCGCCGACTCCCACACCTACCGAATCGATCGCCAGCAGCGTGACGCCCTTCGCTTCTCCAGTCGGCGACTCGGGCTGAACAAGCAGGAGCTTGGCGCCCTCAAACTGGGGCCGCTTCTGGGTGGCGATCACCTGTCCGACAACCCTTGCCAGGATCATCGTTCACCCGTCGTCCAGTGATCGATGATGCCAACCACGCCCGCGTCGGTTGGCACCTCGGTCGGGTAGAACGGAAAGCTCGCCTCTTTGCCGCGAACGAAGAACACCTTCTCGCCAACGCCCGCGCCCACCGAGTCGACGGCGACGAGCGCGCGTCCGACATCCTTTCCGTCTGGCGTGAGGGGCTGCACGAGCAACAGCGTTCGGTCCTGCAGCGACGGATCCTTGCGGGTCGCGACGACGTGGCCGATCACGCGAGCGATTTGCATGGCGCTAGTCAGTGACGTCGACAGAGTCGATCACGCCGACGATCGCCGCGTCCACCGGGCAATCCTTCATGCCCGATGCCATCCGCGCCGAGCTGCCGCTGACGATGAGAACGGTCTCCCCGACGCCCGCGTCCACGGTGTCGACAGCGACCAGATGATTGCCTTCGGGTTTACCCTTGGGATCCACCGGGCGCACCAGCATCAGCTTGTTGCTGACCAATCGCGGATCTTTTCGCGTGGCCACGACGGTGCCGACGATGCGCGCAAGTAGCATTCTGCCTTTTTGCCTTCGCGCGTCGAAACGTGCGCGCTAACCCTTCGTGTTGGCCTTGCCGATCGGCAGGACGTCTTCCAGGTTGGCGTGCGGCCGGGGAATGACGTGGACCGAAACCAACTCGCCGACGCGGCGCGCGGCCGCGGCTCCTGCGTCGGTGGCCGCTTTCACCGCAGCGACATCGCCACGAACGATCGCAGTCACATAGCCCGCGCCGATCTTTTCCCATCCGACCAGGGTCACTTTGGCCGCCTTCACCATGGCATCGGCCGCTTCGATCATTGCGACCAACCCTTTGGTTTCGACCATGCCCAGTGCTTCACCCATTCGCTGCCTCCGTGGGGGCCGTCGGCCTCCCAACCTACTTCAGTTGTCGAACCGCGTCTTCAATCAAGGCGGTGAGCTCGCGGTATGTTAGCCGAATTTCCTCGTCCGTGCCGGGTGACGAGAGGCTCCTCGCTCGCGCGTCGACGTGTGATTGCCGGAGGTCCTTCAATCGTTCGATCGGTCCATCCGAGAACGCGGGAGCATGCGGCACCAGGCGTTCCGCCGACGCGGGCGCCTGGACGACTTGGCAGTCGAGCTGCGCGTTGGTGGGCATGGTGGTGTCGTCGGTGCAGATCGGCGCCGGCGACGCGATGCCGTACATGCCGCGCAGTCCCTGCAATCGATCGACTTCGCTCCTCGACAGCAGATGCTCGCGTCCGAGCATGTGCGCGACCAGACTGATTCTGGCGAAGTGTTCGATGGTTTCCATCCTGTAGTACGCGGCGAAGACGTCAGCAGCCAACGCCAGGGCGCCGTGATTGGCCAGCAGAATGCCGTCGTGCGCTTTGACGTACTTGCGAACCGCCGCCGGCAGTTCTTCGGTCGACGGCGTAGCGTACTCCGCGAGGGGAATGCTGCCGAGCGTCGTGATGACCTCGGCGAGCACAGCGCGATCGAGCGGGATCCCCGCGACCGCGAATCCGGTGGCCGTCGGTGGATGCGCATGCACGACGGCCCGAGCGTCGGGCCGGTTGCGATACACCTCGAGGTGCATCTTCAACTCGGATGAGGCCTCGCGCTCACCGGCGACGCGCACGCCCTGCAGATCGGTGATCACCATCATGTCGGGAGTCATAAACCCCTTGGACACGTTCTTTGGCGTCGTGATCAGCCGGTTCTCTCCGAGACGAATGCTGATGTTGCCGTCGTTGGCGGCGACAAACGCGCGCGCCCACAATCGCCGGCCGACTTCGACGATGTCGGCGCGTGCCTGTTCTTCGGCGTTCATCGGGTTTGGAACTCCGCGCGATGCGGGTCACCGCAGAAGTAGAAGACTTCACCGCCACGAGCGAGGCTGATCGCCTTGCCCGGCACCACGTAGGTGCCGCAAATGGGACACTGGGACATCTTCACGGCCGCTGGTGCGCGCGACGAGGAAGTGGCTTGGGCGCCCGTCGAGGTCGCGCCCCGCACGACGCCTTCCATCAGCCGCCAGAACGCGCGGGCGATCAACCAGAACAGGACGAGCAGGAGGAGACCGCGAAGCAGCACCGCTAACTGCCTCCCTTGCCCGCGTCGGGGTGAGCGCTCTTCAAGCCCTCCAGCCCCTTCCTGGCCGCCTGACCCTCTGGCGTGTCCGGCGCAATCGCGACGACTTGCTCCCAGGCCTTGGCGGCGCCGGCGAGGTCCCGCTTGCCGAAGGCGCGCACGATTCCCACGTTCAGCAGGGTCTTCACGTGCCTGGGGTCGATCGCGAGCGACCGGTCGAATTGCGCGAGCGCGCGATCCGACTGGTTCGTGTAGTAGTACGCGACGCCGAGATCCGTCGACACATTAGGGTCGTTCGGCTTCAGCGTCAGCGCCTGCTCGTACCACGTGATGGCTTGACCGTACTTCTCGCCGTCAAAGAAGAGGTTCCCCAGCTGCACGCGTGGCTGCGGATCGCTTGGGTTCTGTGCGGCGACGGTTTCGAGCGCCTTCACGCGCTCGGGATCGATGACCGCGGCCTGGCTTCCGATCGTTGACTGGCTGGCCGGCGCCGACTGCGCCACGGGTGCGGCGGCTCGAATCGGTGCCGACGGCTGCTGACTTCCGAGGATCCAGCCGATGATGAGGCCAAACAACGTGCCGGCAATGCCAAAGACGATTGCATCTGCTCGCATGGGGAAGCTTCAGAATATCACCCGTGGCGACAGACCTTCCGCCGTAGCCTTGGCGGAGGCTGGTCAGGTCTGTCGGCGCCCGACGATCGACACACCTAAAGGTTTGTCGCCACCGGTTCCTTCAGCACGGCCAGGTATTCCCGAACCACCTTCGGCAGACCGACGAAGATCGCGCGGCTGATGAGCGCGTGGCCGATCGACACCTCGTCAAGATGCGGGAGAGTGCGGAACTGCGTGAGGTTTCGGAGATCGAGGTCGTGGCCGGCGTTGATACCAAGGCCAAGGTCGTGCGCCAACTCCGCCGCTCGTACGTACTTGCCGAAACTGTCGTCGGCCGCATCCGGACCGCGCTCGAACGCGCGCGCGAACGGCTCCGTGTAGAGCTCCACCCGGTCGGCCCCAATTTCGCGCGCCCATCGAATGGCCGCAGGCTCGGGATCGACGAACAGGCTGGTGCGAATACCGGCCGACTGAAATCGCGCAACGATGCCCGTGAGCTCGTCGCGAGGCGTGCTCGGCGGCCATCCGGCCTGACTGGTGATTTCACCCGGCGCGACCGGGACGAGGGTGCACTGATCCGGCCGCACGTCGTGGACAAGGTCGATGAGATCCGCCCGCACATCGCCTTCGATGTTGTACTCGACGCGCCCTCGAAGCGGCCGCAGCTCGTCGGCAATCTCGTGAACGTCTTGAATCGTAATGTGCCGGCCGTCCGCGCGTGGGTGCACGGTGATGCCTGGCGATCCGGCATCGATACAGGCACGGACCGCTTCGATCACGGACGGCAGCCTTCCACCGCGCGAGTTGCGGACCGTCGCGACTTTGTTCACGTTCACGGAGAGTTTGACCATCGTTATTGGTGGTTCGCTACTCGCAAGTGACTCAGATCAGACAACAACATGGAAGACCGGCCGTCTAATACGGTCACGTACGTGGTTTCAACTTAGATGCGCCTTTACGGCGCTGGCTATCTCGTCCGCCCATGCGCGAATGTCGCCGTCGTCTTTCCCCTCTAACATGATTCGCAGCAGCGGCTCGGTGCCAGAGTAACGGACGAGCAGCCGGCCCTGGCCTGCAAGATCTGACTCCACTCGCCGGACCACCGCAGCAATCGCCGGGACCTGCATATAGTCCGCCTTCTCTCGGACACGCACGTTGACGAGCACTTGTGGATACCTCACCATCGCCGACGCGAGATCGGCCAGATCGAGCCGCGACTCAGCGATCATTCGGAGCACGAAGAGCGCCGTCGCCATGCCGTCGCCTGTAAACAGATGCTCCGACAAGATGATGTGACCTGACTGCTCGCCGCCCAGCGCCAGCCCCCGGCGGTTCATTTCTTCCATCACGAACTTGTCGCCTACCGGGCAGCGCACCATCGTGATCCCCAGCTCGCCGAGCGCAATCTCAAGGCCGATGTTGCTCATGACGGTCGCCACGATGGCCGATTGCGGAAGCCGGCCTTCATGCTGCAGATGTCTTGCCGCCATCAGCAGGATGGCGTCGCCGTTGACGGTTCGACCCTGGTGATCGACGAGCAGGGCGCGATCGCCATCGCCATCGAAGGCAATGCCGAGTCTGGCTTGGTGTTCGACGACGTGTCGCGCCAGCGAGTCGAGGTGCGTCGATCCGCAGTCGAGATTGATGTTGCGGCCATTCGGATCGGCGCCGATCGCCTTCACGTCCAAGCCAAACGATCGAAAGAGAGCGGGCGCATGAGGCGCCGTGGCGCCGTTTGCGCAATCGACGACCACCGGCCATCCCGTCAGAGCGCTGGCGTCGGGCAGCATCTGCCTGAGATGCGACAGATAGCGATCGGAGAGGTCGGCCGAGGTATCGACGGTCGCTCGCTCCGGGCGCACGGACCCCTCGACTTCGCTCGGGGCAGGCCCCTCGACTGCGCTCGGGACAAGCCAGGAGCGATCCGCCATGAACCGTTCGATCTCTTGTTCGACCGCCTCGGTCACCTTTACGCCCGATCCCGAGAAGACCTTGATGCCGTTGTCCTCGTAAGGATTGTGTGAGGCTGAGATCACGATGCCGACGTCGAACGCCTCGGTGCCGGCCAAGTAGGCCACAGCGGGTGTGGGGACGACACCGGCGCTCACCACCGATGCGCCCTCGCTCACGAGACCCCGTGTCAGCTCCGCCTCGATCCATGTCCCAGACTCGCGGGTGTCTCGACCGATCAGCACACGGGGCGCGTGCGCTGTCCTGATCGCCGCCGCGCGATCGCGCAGCTGAGCCGAAGGGCCAGCGGTTGGCGCCAGCGCGCGAACGAGCGCGGAACCAATGCGCGCCACGGTCTCCGGCTCGAGCGGGGGCGACCCCGCTCGGCCGCGAATGCCATCTGTTCCGAAGAGTTTCATGGGCGTTTGCTTCGTTCGATCGTCACCGTCACGACGGCCGAGTGCGGAACCCGAAGCCGAACGTTGGGGCTTTCCACGCCGATGGCGACGGTCTGCCGTACGGTCTTCGTCGCGTTTGCGATCGAAACCGCCTCGGTCGTGGCCGAGTTGACTTCATCAAGAGCGCCAACCGGACCAGCCAGCTCCACGTTTTTCGGTTCGACCATCACGTCGGTGACCTCAAAGCCGGGTGCTGGACGACCCAACACCTCGGCTTTCACGGGAACAGAGCGAACACCAGCGGCCTCGAATACGACGGTGACAGAGGAGGGGGAGACCTGAACAGCGTCGACACCAAACGGCGACCGCACCTGGCCTGGAAGCAGATTGAAGACCCGCAAGCCAGGCTGAACGGTCCGCAGGTCGAGCACAATCGACATGTCGCCAGCCACAAGCCGGCCCAACGCCCCCGAGGAGCCGCGGACACGTACTTCAACCGTTTCGGGAAGGCTTCCCACCAACTCCAGGCCAGCCGGCAGATTCTGATACTCCACCGGCGCACGCATCACTCGCTCGACGACACCCTCGCCGCCGACGACCAGCCACAGCAACACCGCGATGCTGACCGACAGAAACTTCAATCCGAAGTTGCGGAACGGGAAGGGCGCCATCAGCCGAGCGAGTATCCAGCTGCCCGACTTTCCTGCGTTCGACGAACGGTGATCACCGACGCCAGTTGCTCGCGCAGACGCGCGGCATCAAGGCCCTGCTCCAGATCTCCGTCCTGCACGAACGAAATGAGTCCCGTTTCTTCGGACACCACGATGGCCACCGAGTCGTTCTCTTCGGTGATTCCGATGGCGGCGCGGTGGCGCGACCCGAGCTGGCGGCTGAGACGCGGGTTGACGGTGAGCGGCAGAAAGCACGCGGCGGCGGCGACGCGATCGGCTTGAACGATCGCGGCGCCGTCATGCAGCGGCGACGAGGGTTGAAACACGCTCACCAGAAGATCGTAGGTGAGCTTCGCATCGAGCGGAATGCCGCTCTCGATGAAGTTCAGCAGCCCGATCGATCGCTCGATCACGATAATCGCGCCGGTCTTCTTCGACGAGAGGGTACTCACGGCCACGACCAGCTCCTCGATCACATCCTCGTTGACCCGGGCGCGCTCGAACCGCCGAAACACGCGGGCGCGCCCGAGATGGACCAGGGCTCGTCGAATGTCCGCCTGCAGCAGCACGATCGTGGCGAAGACGACGAAGCCGATGAAGTTTCGGATGAGCCAGTTCACGGTGTCGAGCTGGAGGCCCTGAGAGAAGTAGAACAGGCCGACGACGAGGAAAATGCCGATCGCGAGAGGGACCGCGCGCGTCCCACGGATGAGCTTGAGCAGCTCGTACACGATCAGCGACACGATCGCGATGTCGAGCAGGTCCCACCAGGTGATGGGCGGACGCTGCAGCAGCGCGGTGAGGTCGCTGAAAGTCGGCATCGGCAGGACGCTTGCGATTCTATCTGAGCCGACAGAACGACCGACTCATCTTCGCTGAGGTTGGTGCAGCGTAGCGGCGCCTGGCGCCGCCCCGGGCCAGACCAGATGAGGCGCCGGCTGCAGCGTCTAAATCTGTGCCCATCTGCGGCACCTGCGAAATCTGTGGATAATTCCGCGCCGTCAGCCAAGGGCCGCTGCACGGATCGCGTCCGCCACCCGGACGACTTGCACCATCTCCGCCACGCGGTGGACGCGGACGATGTGGGCGCCGGAGTAGACGGCGGCGCTGACCGCGGCCGCGGAGGGCCAGTCTCGTGCGGCGGGTTCGAGCGGCCCCGTCGCGGTGTTCATGAACGACTTGCGTGAGGCGCCAATCAAGAGGGGCCGGCCCAGCGCCGCCAGCGCGTGCACGCCGGCCAGCAGCTTCAGACTCTGCTCGGCGCGCTTGCCAAATCCCAGCCCAGGATCCAACACGATCTGCTCGCGCGCGATCCCAAAGCCAATCGCGCGCTGAATCCGGTCCTCCAACTCCCGTGACACTTCGACGACGACGTCGTCATAGCTCGCGCGCGCGTACATGTCATCGGGCCGGCCACGGGTGTGCATCAGAACCACCGGCACGCCGCAAGAGGCCAAAACTGGACCAAGACCGCGGTCGTACTCGAGGCCGCTGATGTCGTTGACGATAGACGCGCCTTCAGCGAGCGCAAAGGCGGCTGTTTCGGCTTTGTAGGTGTCGATCGAAAGAGGAACGCGCAGGCGGTGCACGAGCGTCTTCAACACCGGCCGCAGGCGCTCGATCTCCTCGGCGGCGGCCACGGGCGCGGCCCCCGGCCGCGTCGACTCAGCACCGACGTCGATGAGGTCTGCGCCGGCGCTCTCCATTGCCTGGGCAAGGTCGATGGCTCGGGCAGGATCGCCTGAGAGCCCACCGTCGGAGAACGAATCAGGTGTGACGTTGAGCACGCCCATGACGAGCGTGCGCGGGCCGAGAACCAACGGTTCCCGGCCTGGAAGACTGAGCGTGAAGTTCGGGCGTGAAGCGGGCCTCACTCCTGCGTGAGTGGCTTGGGCATCGGCGGCGGCACGAGCGAAGGCCGCTCCTTCTCCCGAACGCGGTCGCCGCGCGCGTCGGCCGCCGGCGGAACCGCGGCAGGCGGCGCCACCACCTCGTCCAGCGGATGACCGTAGGCCAGTCGGCGAATCTGCTCGCCGTCCAGCACCTCGCGCGCCAGCAGCGCATCCGCGATGTCGAGAAGACGCTGTTTGTGCTCGGTAAGCAGCACCGTGCAGCGATCGTAGTTGTCGGTGACGATGCGGCGGACCTCGGCGTCGATCCTGAGCGCGGTGTCCTCGCTGTAGTCCTGATGCTGCGCAATCTCGCGGCCCAGAAAGATCTGCTCTTCCTTCTTGCCAAACGTGAGCGGACCCATGTTCTCGCTCATGCCCCACTCGCACACCATCCGGCGGGCCAGGTCGGTGGCACGCTCGAGGTCGTTGCCGGCGCCGGTGGTGATATTGCCGATCGTGAGCTGTTCGGCAATGCGGCCGCCCATCAGCAACGCGATCTGATCCATCAGATACGCGCGCGAGTAGTTGTGCTTTTCGTCGGTCGGCAGTTGTTGTGTGAGGCCCAGCGCCATGCCGCGCGGAATGATCGTCACCTTGTGAATCGGGTCGGCGTTGGGCAGCAGAATCCCGAGCAGCGCGTGGCCGGCCTCGTGCACCGCCGTCACTCGCTTCTCATCGTCGGTGACGAGCATCGAGCGGCGCTCGGCGCCCATCATCACTTTGTCTTTGGCGAACTCGAAGTCGTACATCGTGACGAGCTTCTTGTTCTGACGCGCGGCGTTCAGCGCCGCCTCGTTCACGAAGTTCGCGAGGTCCGCTCCCGTGAAGCCCACAGTACCTCTCGCCAACACCTTGATATCCACATCGTCGGACATCGGAATCTTGCGAGTGTGAACGGCGAGAATGCCTTCGCGTCCGCGAACGTCCGGGCGATTGACGATCACGCGTCGATCGAATCGGCCAGGGCGCAGCAACGCCGGATCGAGAACGTCCGGACGGTTGGTAGCGGCCATCAAGATGACGCCCTCGTTCGACTCGAAGCCGTCCATCTCGACCAGCAGCTGATTGAGCGTCTGCTCGCGCTCGTCGTGCCCGCCGCCCAGACCGGCGCCACGGTGGCGACCGACGGCGTCGATCTCATCGATGAAGATGATGCAGGGTGCGTTCTTCTTTCCTTGCTCGAAGAGGTCCCGCACGCGCGAGGCGCCGACGCCAACGAACATTTCGACAAAGTCCGAACCGCTGATCGAGAAGAATGGGACGTTGGCTTCTCCAGCGACGGCGCGCGCCAGCAGCGTCTTGCCCGTTCCCGGAGGCCCCATCAACAGCACGCCCTTGGGAATGCGTCCGCCGAGCTTCTGAAACCTCTGCGGTTCCTTGAGGAACTCGATGATCTCCTGCAGCTCGTTCTTGGCCTCCTCAGCGCCGGCGACGTCGCGGAACGTGACCTTCTTCTGCGCCGATGACGACAGCTTGGCCTTGCTCTTTCCGAACGATAGCGCTTTGTTGCCGCCGCTCTGCACCTGGCGCATGAAGAAAATCCAGAAGCCGATCAGCAGAAGAATCGGCGCCCACGACAGCAGCAGTGTCGCCCACGGCGAGGCTGTGGGTTCCTTGGCCTGGACGATGACCTTCTTGTCGATCAGGCGATTGACGAGTCCCTCGTACTGAAGGGGGATCGTTGTGCGGAAGTTCTCCCTGGCATTATTCGCGCCCACGAGATCGTTGCCGGTAATTGTGACTTTCGTCACCAGACCCGAGTCGACCTGGGCGATGAACTCGCTGAAGCTGACGACGGATTCTTTGTTCTGGAACCTGCTCGAGAAGTTCCACATCACGGCCACGACGACGACCATGACCATCCAGAACACCAGGCTCTTGACTGTCGAATTCAACTCGGCCTCCGGGCGTTCTTACGCCTCAGTGTCAACATTACCACGGTCGTTGTGCGAGGGGTCACGCGGAATCCCTCATCTAGTGCGTGCCCCGCGACCCAGACAATCTGACCTGAGGCGTTAGTGACGATCGGGACGTGATCTCGTTGGTCCCGCGGCACCTTCCGGTCCACGAGCACGTCCTGCAGTTTCTTTCGGCCGGTCATCCCCAACGGTTGAAGTCGATCGCCCGGCCGCCGCGATCGCACGTGCAGGCCGTCCCCTAGCCGCTGCGCGTCGACCGCGACCTGCGCCTCGCCAGATGCCGAGCCGAACGACGAGGGTGCGGCCACCGGTCCCTCGGCAGCCACCTCCCAAACCCCCCACGGGTCGGTCACGGACCCTGGGACAGGAAGCGCGAGCTCAAAGCCCACGCCAGCCGCTCCGCGATCCCCTCTCTTTTGTATGACAACGGATTGACCGGAACGTTCCATCCGAACGCCGGCCACGTCTGGGGCGGCCAGGCCCGCCGCCAAGGACCGAACGCTGTCAGCCTCTTCTAAGCCATACGAGCGGCCGGGATTTGCGGTTTCGAGCGCCTTCAGCGCCACTCTACGCGCCAGCGCCGCCGGCAGTCCGCGTAGGGCCGTCAGATCCACCGTCACCCGCCCGCCGGTCTGGCTGAGCGTCCGAGCCGCCGCCTCGATCGCCAGTTCGTCCAGCAGGGCGTGATCCTTTCTCAAGATATCGGCCGTTCGCGCTAGTGCGGCATCGACGCGGGGGTTGAAGTGCGCCCGCAGCAGCGGCAACACCTCGTGACGCACGCGATTACGTGGATTTGCACGATCCTCGTTGGTCGAATCCTCCCGCCACGACTCGCCAAGCCCTGCGAGGTAGCTCCGCAACTCGGCTCGGGTGCTGTCGAGCAACGGGCGGACCAGCGCGCCACGGCAAGGCGCGATGCTGCTGAGACCCGAAGGCCCCGCGCCGCGCACCAGTCGAAGCAGAAGGGTCTCAGCCTGATCGTCTCGCGTATGCGCGAGCGCGATCCGGTCCGCCCCGAGCGATCGGGCCGCCTCGCTAAGGAAGCGATGGCGCACCTGGCGTCCAGCGACTTCGATCGAGAGCCCCTCTCTCGCCGCAACGGCCGGCACGTCCTCCTCGCCGATGACGAATGGCAGACCAACTCGCTCTGCCAGGAGTCGGCAGAAGGTTGCGTCGTCCGCGGACTCAGATCCGCGAACCCGATGGTCGATGTGTGCGAGACCGCAGACGTTCGTCTCTCCTTTGAATGCCAGCTCGCGGAGGATGAACAGGAGCGCGACCGAATCGGAGCCACCCGAGACTGCGGCGAGAACTCGACTTGCGGGCGACCATAACTGGTGTTCGCCAGCGTACCGACGGACGCGATCGAGGAGATGGCTCATGGGGCCAATCGCTAATCGGCAAATCGACAGTGGCTCGATCGGCCATTCGACAATCAGTCGACCGGTCGATGAGGGCAACGTCGGCCACAAGTCAATCTGTTGATCGACTGATTGATCCTCTTACGGTGGTGCCGGAGGGCGGACTCGAACCGCCGACCCCGCGCTTATGAGACGCGTGCTCTAACCGGCTGAGCTACTCCGGCACGAATCGTTGATGGTACCCCAGTTTTATCGAGGTCTGCACCACGAGTGTCAGCCATCGAACCGACTCCAAAGCCGTGTTCTCTCGCGTGCTCTCGCTCAAGATCTCAGACCGAGTCCAAGATATCGTGTGGCCGTGCCGAACGGCCCCCTGGACCCTCCCGTTCAGCGGGAGCGCGATCGCTCTGCGTGGATTTGGGGCCCGTTGGCAGCCATTGCGCTGTGGTGGCCGGCGCACGTGCGGGGCCCGCTCGACGGCGCGCCGCTCGATCGGCCGCTCGAAGCCATTCTTCTCGGCCTCGTGTTTCCTGCGCTCTGGTGGTTTCATCCAGGATTTCTTCAGCCAGATCGCGATCTCGGCGTTGCTGCTCGCCAAGACCGCCACCTCTCTCCTCGCTCCTGCAGGGTGGTGCGTACGGTTCGATCCTCCAACGCCGATCGTGCGCGACGACACGGGACGACCTCATAGTTGGGATGTCCGCGCGGACTGGCTGTCGCCGAATCCAGAATGCTCCGCCGTGATGACGCGCGAGTACAACGAGTTCAAACACTTCCCCGTCTGGTTTTACAACCTGCCTCCCGTTGACGACGGATGGCCGAGCGCGAACGATCGGCCTCCATACGTCGTACTTCCGATGTCGGTTGTTGGCTACCTCGAGCCGTCGAGCGCCGGCGTCTTGGACGTGCTGATCGGACCGGGCATGGACATGAACGTCATCGTCGATGGCCGGCTTGCAGAGGCGCCGGATTCAGAGACTCGACGAATCGAGCTCGACGCGGGCGTTCACTTTGTTCAGATCAGCGGAACGCTGACCGGCAATCGTTGGCGCCTGGTGCCGCGCTGGAATGGGACGCCGATCGGTTCGATGTTGTTTCCATGGGCGCGCTCTTCGCGCTCAACCGCGAGGCAAATGGATCGTTCGCGCCGAAAACCGTGATGGCCGCAGCACTCATGGCCACGCTCGCGTTCTACACGCGCCTGGCGAACTTTCCGGTGGCGCTGTCAATCGCGGCCATGGCGGTTCCCCTCGGCGTGCCTGCCATTGCCATCTGGAGGCCCATGCGCGTCCTACGACAAACGTCATGGAGACTCGTCATTGGGATCACCGTGACGCTCGCGGTGGCACTTGTCCTGTTCGCGTTGCATACGTGGTACTACGCTGGCGTTTTCTCGGTGACCTACGGCACATCGTTCGCCATCAACTCGGCCTGGCAGGGTGATTTGCCGATCTCAGCAAGCTTGCAGCGCATGGGCGAAAGCTTCATGGTCTTGCTGACGCTCAACGACCCGCCGCACTTTTCGCTGTACTCGATCCCTCTTCTGGTTGCCGCCGCGGCTGCTGTCGCCGGCCTCGCCGGCGTGAAGGGGTTCCGCGATCTTCCGCTGGCGCTCGTGCTCTTCTTTCTGGGGTGCTGCTCGATCGCGCTGGCTATTCGAGGGATTGCCTATTCCGGCCGCTACTCCACGCATCTGCTGGGCGCTGCCTGTGCGCTCACGACCCTCGTCGTGGCGAAAGCTGTGACGGGCGTTGTCGGTCGGAGTGACCGCTAGCCTCCTCTTTCGCATTCGATGAGCGCAGCCGCGAGGAGAGGGATCATGATCTCGTGGTGGCCGGTGAGCGAGTAACCTTTGCCGATTCCCATCGTTGGACGCGTCACCACGTTGGTTTGCGGACGATACTGGCGCAGAAAATCCAGGTTCACGGTCGTCAATCCATCGAGCGCGCGGCCGTCGTCGTTGAGCGCAATCGCGACGGCTTTGAGGAACACCTCGGGCAGGATCACGGCGGAGCCGCAGTTCAAGTAGACACCGTGCGCCAGCCGCGACACCGACGACACGAGGTATCTGAAGTCCCTCAGGCTCCCTTCGCCAATCGCGGCGCCTGACGCCTGGGGATGCATGTGAATGATGTCGGTGCCAATGGCGATGTGCACGGTCACGGGAATTCCATGACGCCACGAGGCGGCCACGAGGCTGTGCGCGACAAACCGTGGTTGACGCCGCTCGAGGTAGCGGCCCACCGATTGTCCGATGCCTAAGCCATCCGCGACGCCCTCGGCGATCGCGCGATTGAGCTCCGTGCCTGTCTCGTGCGCCATCCCAAATTTTCCGTGCCCAAGTGCCGCGTCGACGTCTTCTGAAGTGGATCCAGCGAGCGCGATCTCGAAGTCGTGAATGATCCCGGCGCCATTGGTCGCGATGGCGGACACGAACCCTCGATCCATGAGGTCGACGAGGATCGGCGACATGCCGGTCTTGAGAACGTGCGCCCCAATTCCCCAAACGATGGCGCGGCCCTCTCGGTGCGCGCGAGTGATGGCGTCGATGATCTGCTTGAAGTCGGCGCCCGCCAGCAATGGCGGCAGGCTATCGATCAAGGCCGCGACTCCGGCGCCCTTTTGATGGGGCTTTGCGAATTGGGCGACACCCACTTTGCTCGGCCGCGACTCGAGCGGATACGTCCGCACGCGCGAGAGGTCGAATTCTTCGTATGGAAGCTTCATGCGCTTTCTGGCTTCTTTCTTCCGTCTTCTGTCTTCATCAGAGAATCAACATGGCGTCCCCGTAACTATAGAACCGATAGCGATGCGCGACGGCCTCACGATACGCCGCCAGCACTGCGTCAGTGCCGGCGAACGCACACACGAGCATCAGGAGCGATGAGCGAGGAAGGTGGAAATTCGTGATCAGCCCGGACACAAGCTGAAATCGATGGGCCGGCCGGATGAAGAGACTCGTCTCCCCACGCCCGGCTTGCACCTCCGCCGCAGATGAGATCTGAAGGGATTCCAGGGTCCTGGTCGACGTTGTCCCAACGGCGATGATGCGCCGGCGCTCGCGCAACGCGCTGGAAAGGCTCGATGCGGCCTCCCCGCCCACCTCGAAGCGCTCGGCCTCCATCCTGTGATCTTCGACGTCGTCTACTCGCACCGGTTGGAAGGTGCCGTAGCCAACGTGCAACGTGATCGTGAGCCGAGTAACCCCGCGCAAATCGAGCGCATCCAGAACAGCTGGCGTGAAGTGAAGGCCCGCTGTTGGAGCCGCGATCGAGCCGTTCTCGCGCGCGTAAACCGTCTGGTAGCGCTCGCGATCAGAAGGCACGTCATCGCGTTTGATGTATGGCGGCAGCGGCACGTGTCCCAGCGCCTCGATCGCCTCGCCGACGGGCGACCCATCGTCGGTCCACAGGCGAACGGTGCGGCGTCCATGAAAGTGACGGCCGAGGATTTCGGCGTGCAGGCGGCGCGTCCCGGACTCGAAAACCAATTTCGACCCCTCCCGCAGCCGCTGCCCTGGATGCACCAGCGCGCTCCACGTGTCGTCACCCTCGGCCGGATGCACGAGCAAACATTCGCCGGCGCCGCCTCCGGGCAGTCGGCGGCCGATGAGTCGCGCGGGAAAAACGCGCGTATCGTTCACGACCATTGCGTCACTGGAATCAAGAAGCAACGGCAGATCTGCGAACTGGCGGTGCGAGACGGCGCCCGTGCTTCGATTGAGTATGAGCAGTCTCGATTGGCCGCGTTCGGCAGGCGGCTGTTGCGCGATCAGTTCGGGTGGGAGAACGAAGTCGAAGTCCGACGTTTTCACGTGCCGCTCTCGAAGACGGGCAAGCGATTGTAGCGTGGCCGCGTTCGGCTACCGGGGACGGACCACCAGGCAGTGGTTCGTATCAGCTGAATCGGTAGCAGATTTCGGAGCGCGGGACCGCCGACTACCGGCGACCGCCTCTCGAAAAAAAGGCCCGAGCACCTGGAGATGCTCGGGCCTAAGGTGTGTGACGTGGCCGAGAGATGTCTCTAGTGAACGATTGGCGAGCGCCACTGCGACTTCGCTTGACGCCAGTCCTCCGCGAGAATCGACCAAAGCATCTGATCGATGTAGCGACCGTTCTTGAGGAATGCACGACGCAGGATGCCTTCCTGCACCGCGCCGAGTTTGCGGAGCGCGCCATTGCCGCGACCGTTGGCCACGGCCGCGCGCGCTTCAAGCCGATGCACATCGAGCGTCTCGAACGCGAAGTCGAGGACGAGACGGGCCGAGTCGGAGAACAGGCCGGTGCCCCAGAACGCGGAGCTCATCATGAAGCCCCACTCGGCTGTGCCGAAGCCGGGCTCGAGCGATCGCAACTGGAAAAGGCCGACGACGTTGGACATGCCCGCAGGAACCACGCCGAAGAAGGCGTGCTTGCCGTGCTGACGCTCGTTCTTCGCCCAGGCAATCAGGCGCTCAAATCCTTCGATCGTCGCTGGCGGCGGAGACACGAAGCGCTGCACTTCTTCGGTCGTAATCATCGTGACGAGAGCCGGCGCATCCTGCATCTCGAGCTCACGAAGGGTCACACCCTTATCGCTCAAGGTTGGCAGTTGCCGCCTCCAATCGCTGGAAACGTTTGGTGTCGAGCCGGCGCTGGTGCCCACAGTCATGGTCGCGCAATTCAGATCAGGCTGATATGTCATGCGATTCATTACCGGCCCCCTTTTCCACTCGCGACAAACGAGTCGCCCCACACGACGTTGTCGCCCCACACGACGTTGTCGCCCCACACCACGTTGTCGCCCCACACCACGTTGTCACCCCAGACCACGTTGTCGCCCCAGACGACGTTGTCACCCCACACCACGTTGTCGCCCCACACCACGTTGTCGCCCCACACCACGTTGAGGCCCCAGAGGGGAAGGTTGTAAAAGACCGAGTCGCCCCACACGACGTTGTCACCCCAGACAACGTTGCTGGCCCAGGCGTAGAACTGGCCGCCAATCTTGGTCGCTTGCGTGACGCTCTGCAGCCACGGCGTGTTCGCGCTGGTCACGCTCGGGTCGAGACGGGCGGCAAGCAGGGCCGCACCAGCCGCGTTCAGTTCGCCCGTCCCCTGCCGAAGCACGTTGTAGACAAGGCCCGTGTCGTCCTGCAGCGGAACGGCCGTGAACTGCAACAGGCCCTTGGCAAGATTCGCGGTCAGCTCCGGTCGCGTCTGCTTGAGAACCGCCACGACACCGGTCGCCACGGCAGCCGCCATGCTGGTGCCCGACAGTTGCATGAACGTCTTGCCCGACGGTCCCTTCGTGCGGAATTGCGGATACGTTTTGTAGAGGGAGCTTCCGGGAGCAGCCTCGGAGCCAAGCCAATGCCCTGGCGCCATGAAGTCCGGTTTGGCGAGCCCTTCCCACCAGGTTGGGCCGCTCGAGCTGTAGGGTGCGACGCGATCGTCACGGCGATCGACGCTGTCCTGATGATCGGCCGCGCCCACGGTCAAGACGGAAGGCGCATTACCTGGAACATTGATGCCGCCGTAGCCCTGCTCGCCCTCAGCGCTCATCCCGAAGTTGCCCGCCGACGCCACCACAATGAGCCCGGCCGCCGAGGCTTTCTCGACCGCCCGGACGAGAGGATCGGTCTCGGGTGGCTCGAAGGGCGGATGCCCAAGAGACAGATTGATGGCATCGATGCCAAGCCGACGCTTGTTGGCGACGGCAAACTCGATCGCCCGAATCACATCGCTCGTCTTGCCGCTGCCACTCTTGTCCAGCACTTTGAGAACCACGAACGAAACGCCGGGAGCAACGCCTTGGAATGCGACGTCCTCGGAGCGTTGCAGACCGCCGATGAGGCCGGCGACGTGCGTACCGTGACCGTAGTCATCGAATGGAGTCGTGGTCAGCGTGTTGGTCCCGGTGAAATCGCGGAACGCCTTCACGCGACCGGAAAACGCTGACGAAGGATGAAGGCCGGAGTCGATCACGGCAACGGTGACACCGGCGCCTGCGTTTGCATCCGCGCGCAGTCCTAACGTGCTTAGCAGCGAAGGGCCCGTGCCGGACGGCGATGCGTTCACCGAGCTATCGGGCCTGACGTCCGCATCGCTGTGGCACATCGCCACGGCGTCATTGAGCTCACAGATCGCTTCGAGCTCCGCGGCGGAAAGCTCGGTAATCAGCGATCCGGCACTCGACAGATCGCCCACGTGCTTGCCGCTTTGCGCCAACAGCGCCCGCACCCACTCTGCGTAGCCGATTCGCGGTTCGACAATGACGCGCTGCGAGCCATTCGATGATTTACCGAGCCGAAGTGAACGGTCGAGCTTGTCCTGCTGGCCCGCAATAGCCGACGACGCACTCGCAAGAACAGCGACGACTAGCGAAAATGAAAGGAATTGATTTGAACGCAGGTTGGGCATCTCGCGCCCCGTGTGAGCAAGGCGCGAGCCACCACACTAATTACGCTCGCTCTCGATGAAAAACGGCGCGAACTCGCGAACCTTCGCCACCAAGGCGACCGACAAAACTGTCGGCGTGCAGTTCTGTGATGTTCTAGTTCAGAGCAAGGATGAGCGTCCTGGCGCGATTTTTTATCCTTAAGGTATTTACTTGATTGGGGTTAGTGCCGATTGTTTCTGATCGACACAACCCCGCAGGGCTGTCTCAATTATTGCCATCTGACCGAAGATCCTATGTGGCAATAATTTAGACGGATTCGACTGGCAAAAGCTGGCAGCGTGGGTGCTGTTTTGAAACACGTGCAATTGCGTCAACCTGCGCAAGCGAAAGCCCGCCACCGGTTCGAAGGGGAGGCGGGCGCTAGAAGGCCCAACGAAGCAGGACCGACCCGACCGTAAACCCCGCACCGACCGACGTCAGCAGCACGAGATCGCCTTTCTTGAGCCGGCCGGCGTTGACGGCGTCGTTGAGGGCCAAGGGGATCGTCGCCGCCGTCGTGTTGCCGAAGCGATCGATGTTGATGACCACCTTCTCTTCGGGCATGCCGATGCGTTCAGCCGCCGACATGATGATGCGCTTGTTCGCCTGATGCGACACGAACAGATCGAGCGAGTCGCCCGTGAGCTGGTTGCGCTGCAACAATCGCTCGCAGATTTCACCCGTGTTCCGCACCGCAAACTTGTAAACCGTGTGGCCATCCTGCTTCACGTAGTGCAACCGCGCATCAACGGTTTCGTGGGAGGCGGGGCACTTGCTGCCGCCTGCCGGCATGCACAGCGCCGACCCACCGCTGCCATCGATCCTGTGCTCGAAGTCGATGATCCCGAGGTCGGCCGACGACGCGGGACCGAGCACGACGGCGCCGGCGCCGTCCCCGAACAGCACGCACGTCGCCCGGTCGGTGTAATCGATGATGCTGGACATCACATCGGCGCCGATGACCAGCGCATTTCGGACGCCGCCGGCAGCGACCAGCTGCGTCCCGACCGTCAGCGCGTAGGTAAAGGCGGAGCACGCTGCCGACAGATCGAACCCCCAGGCATGCGACGCGCCAATCTTGTGCTGAACGAGACACGCCGTGCTGGGAAACAGCATGTCGGGTGTGACCGTGCCGACGATGATCACGTCGATGTCGGCGGGCGTGAGGCCCGCGCGCGCAATCGCCTCGATGGCGGCCTCCTTCGCAAGGTCGCTCGTGCCGACGCCTGGATCGACGATGTGCCGCTCGCGGATGCCCGTGCGCTGCAGAATCCACTCATCGCTCGTGTCCACCATCTTTTCGAGATCGGCGTTGGTCAACAGACGTGGCGGCACATAGGTCGCCAGGCTCTTGATTTCGACACGACGGACGTTCAAAACAACCCCCTCCCCGGCATGTGCCGCTCAAAGTACTCGTACGCGCGGGCGGTCGCAATGCGACCGCGCGAGGTGCGCTCGAGGAACCCAATTTGAATCAGGTACGGCTCGTACATGTCTTCGATGGCGCCGGCTTCCTCGCTGAGCGCCGCCGCGAGACTGCCGAGCCCGACCGGCCCACCGCTGAACTTGTCGATGATGGTGAGCAGCAACCGTCGATCGCTGTCATCGAATCCATACCGATCGACGTCGAGCAGCTCGAGTGCCGCGTTCGCCACATCGAGTGTGATATGGCCGTCGGCCTTGACCTGGGCGAAATCGCGCACGCGGCGGAGCAGGCGATTGACGATACGGGGCGTGCCGCGCGATCGACCGGCAATCTCGACCGCGGCCGCGTCCGCCATCTTGACATTCAGGATGCGCGCGGATCGGCGCACGATCTCCTCAATATCTCGTGCCTCGTAGAAATCGAGTCGATGGACGATGCCGAAGCGGCCTCGCAGCGGCGAGGTCAGGAGTCCGGCGCGCGTGGTCGCGCCAACCAGCGTGAACCGCTCGATCGGCACCTTGACCGAGCGCGCCCCAGGGCCCTGGCCGATGATGATGTCGAGCTCGAAGTCCTCCATGGCTGGATAAAGGATTTCCTCGATCGCGGGCGACATCCGGTGAATCTCGTCGATGAAGAGCACTTCGCGTGACTGGAGGTTCGACAGAATGCCCGCGAGATCACCGGGCTTCTCGATCGCCGGCCCCGCTGTGGAGCGAATCGGCACACCGAGCTCGTTCGCGATCACGTACGCCAACGTGGTTTTGCCCAGTCCGGGCGGACCGTACAGCAGCGTGTGATCGAGCGCCTCGCCACGCTGGGTGGCCGCGGTGATCGAGACGTGCAGGTTCTCGCGAATGCGGTCCTGACCGATGTAGTCGTCCAATCGTCGTGGACGCAGCCCCGCTTCGTCCTGCGCGTCTTCGTCCACTCGCGTCGCGGTCAGGAGATGTGGATCGGTCATGCGAGAAATGAGACCAATGACGAAGACGAGACGTACGTAGCTACCGAGACACAGAGACACGGAGCCAATTTTTTGGAAACAGATTCTGCCAAACGCAGCCTGACGATGACGTACACAGCCGCGGAGCCGCGGGGCCGCGGAGATCGATGGGTAAAAGAAAGAGATTCTCTGTGCCTCTGTGTCTCTGTGGCCACGTACGTTGGCGCCCTGTTTACGTCCGTGAAAGCTGCTTCAGTGCGGCGCGGAGCAAGTCTTCAAACCTCTGTTCCTGGTCCGACGCGAAGAGCGGATCCAACACCTTGTCGATCGTCTGCCGATGGTAGCCGAGATTGAGCAGCGCCGAGACCACATCGTCTCGCATCACGCTCGCTGAAGTCTTGACCGCTCCACCGGCTGCGCGCTCGATCCCTTTGGGCAATCGATCCCGCAGCTCGACGCAGATTCGCTCCGCGGTCTTCTTGCCGACGCCGGGAATCACGACAAGACGCGCGACGTCGCTGCGTTCGATCGCGCCGACGAGATCGTCGGCGTCGATCCCGGACAGCACCGCAAGCGCGAGCTTCGGTCCGATGCCGTTCACCGCAATGAGCCGTTCGAACATGGTGAGCTCCAGCGGCGTCGCGAAGCCGTAGAGCGCGAGGGCGTCTTCGCGAACGTGGGTGTGAACACGAAGCGCGATTTCCGCGCCTGGATCGCCGCAGGTGTAGAAGGTCGAAAGCGGCACCTGGACGTCGTAGCCGACTCCGGCCACGTCGATGATCAACCGATTGGGATGCTTGTCGAGGATGCAACCGCGAAGGTGCGCGATCATGCGCGCGGCAACCCGGACGGCGGCCGGTAGTTCCGCCAGGACACGACGCTCGGTCCCCTCTTCTCCTTTGTCGCGCCAGAAACAGGGGCCGGGCGTCCGCCGTGCAGGTGGCAAATCGCCACTGCCAGCGCATCGGCCGCGTCATGCGGGCTCGGGACGCGGTCGAGGCCGAGCAGCAGCTTCACCATCTGACCGACCTGCGGCTTTTCGGCCCGGCCGTATCCGACGACCGCGCGCTTGATCTCGGCGGGCGTGTACTCGACCACCGTCATGCCGGCTTCGACGGCCGCGAGCATCGCGACGCCGCGAGCATGGCCGAGCTTGAGCGCGCTCCGCGCGTTCACGGAGTGAAAGAGATTCTCGATGGCGACGGATTCGGGCTGGCATTCGGCCAGCAGATCCGTCAGCGATCGATAGATGAAAGACAGCCGATCGGGGAATGATGCGCCGGCCCACGTGCGAATGGCGCCGCACAGCACCAGCCGGTGGCGGCGACCGTCGGAGTCGATGCAGCCGTAGCCAGTGCGTTCGGACCCGGGGTCGATGCCAAAGACCCTCACGCGAGTGAGGCCTCGATCTCCTTCTCTGAGATGTCGAAGTTGGACCACACCTGCTTCACGTCTTCGTGCTCGTCGAGCGCCTCCATCAATCGGATCATCTGGTTGGCTTCTTTGCCTTCCAGCTTCACGTGGTTCTGAGGCAGCATCGCGACCTGCGCGCTTGCCGGCTCGATGCCTAGCGCTTTGACGGCGTCACGCACGGCTTCAAACGAAGACGGATCGCTCAATACTTCCCAGGTTGCCCCATCGTCCTGCATGTCGTCGGCGCCGGCGTCGAGCGCCGTGTTCAGCAGCTTCTCTTCGTCGGCTTTCGCTTTCTCGACGACGACGAGGCCCTTCTTCGTGAACATCCAAGCGACCGAATTGCTGGAGCCGAGGTGGCCGCCGTGCTTCTCGAGCGTGTGGCGAATCTCGCCGACGGTGCGGTTCTTGTTGTCAGTCAGGCACTCGATGAGCAGCGCCGACCCGCCGGGGCCGTAGCCTTCATAGGTGATTTCCTCGTAGCTCACACCCGGCAGCTCACCCGTACCGCGCTGGACCGCCTTCTTGATGTTGTCGGCGGGCATGTTCACTTCTTTGGCGGCGGCGATGATCGTTCGCAGGCGCGGGTTCATGCTCGGGTCGCCGCCGCCATTGCGGGCGGCCACCGTGAGTTCCTTGATCAGGCGCGTGAAAATCTTGCCGCGCTTCGCGTCGGCGGCGCCCTTCTTGTGCTTGATGGTGTGCCATTTGGAATGGCCAGACATGAAACGACTCCCTGGAAAAGACAGCGAAGCGCCGCCTCGGACTGACGAGAAGGAAGTAGTTTACCTCCGGCGCGCCAGGATGATCCAGGCTTCGGCCCGTAGATCCCACGGGCCGCCCTGGTAGTCACCGAGCAGAGCCGCGACGTCGAGTCCCGCCCGGTCGAGTCGGCGCGCCATCTGGGGAACCGTCACGGTCCGAAAGGCCAGGCTGAAGGTGCGGCGAGCGGCGGATCGGCCGCGACCCTCCACGAACTCCTGTTCGAATCGCGTTATGCCCTTGGCTCGATCCTGCTTCACCGACTCGAACAGCGTAATGGGGGTGCCATTGGCACCGCGCCGGCCGCGCAAGCTGACGCGCTTCGAGTATTCGTCCCACGCCGGCAGGTCGGCCACCAGCTCGAGGCCGAAGAGCCCCTTTCGCGACAGCACGCGCGCCACGGCGTTCAAGGTCTGCGTGAGATCGCGCTCGACGAGCAGCGACTGCAGGATGCCGTACGGCGCCATCACCAGAGAGAACGAGCGATCGGAAAACGGCAGATCTCGAATGTCTCCGCGAACGAGTCGAGCCTTGCGTTGCAGCCGCGCACGGCGCACGCGCGCCAGAGCGCGAGCGAGCATGGGCTCGGATCGATCAACGCCGATCACCGCGCGGCCCGCGCGGGCGATCGGGATGGCGATGCGTCCGGTGCCACAGCCAAGCTCGAGCACGCGTCCATCGGCGCCCATCGCGAGCCGCCGCCAAAACGGCACGTCGCGACGACCGACCGTCTGCGCATTCTCCCAGTCGTAAAAAGGGGCGTAATCGTCCCACCCGTGCCAGCCCTCCATAGGGGAGTACTGTAAGTTCAAAGTTGAAGAGTTTGACAGTTGATAGTTCAAGCTCGAAGTTTTCAGTCTAAAGTTCCGGTCGTGCCTTTCTTCCAAATCCGCAAGAAGGTCCACTGGTCCGACACCGACGCGGCCGGCATTGTGTGGTTCCCCAATTTTCTTGGCTGGCTCGAGGACGCTGAGGAAGAGCTGTTTGCGTCTCTCGGGCGATCGCGGCAGGCGCTCCTCGATTCACATCACTTCGGGATGCCTCGTGTTGAAGTGCACGTACGCTTCCGAGCTCCGGCACGAGCCGGACAGATCGTCCGCGTCGGTTTGCAGACCACGGTCGAGAATCCGCGCCGGCTCCGGCACGCGTTCGAGATTCGTGAGGACACGACCAACCAGCTCATGGCTGAGGGATTTGTCCGTGTCGGCTGCGTCGATTCCACGTCGTTCACACCGCGCGATCTGCCTGACGACGTCTTAGGTCTGCTCTCCAGACTGCCCGACCTCGCTGAACGTCAAGCGCGGGGCTCGGTTGAGATTCCATGGACTTGAAAGCAAGGTTCCAGGGTTCTAGGTTCAGGAGCCCAATCGGGGCGATTTTCGTGTGTTCGACCTTGGGGTGTTCTGCCCCACCTGCCCTACCGGCCACACCTGCCCCAACTTCCCTCGATGAATTCCAAGCCGCCGTCCAACACGTCCTCGACGAGACCGGCATCCCTGGCGCGGGCATTGCGCTGGTTCGCCAGTCCGGCATTGAGTGGGCGGGCGGCGTGGGGTTGGCGGATCGTGACGCCAAGATAGCGGTGACCGGCGACACACATTTTCGCGCTGGCTCGATCAGCAAAACCTTCGTGGCGATGGCGCTGGTCCAGCTCTCAGAAGACGGCGACATCCATCTCGATACGCCTGTCTCAGAGCTGGCGCCGCAGCTTCGGATCGAAAACCCGTGGCGAACCACTGAGCCGGTTCGTGTCATCCACCTGCTCGAGCACACGGCGGGACTCGACGACATGCACTTCAACGAGATGTACAACCTCGTCGATCCGCCGGATCTGCCGCTCGAGGATGTCCTGAAGATCAATCCCCGTTCACGCCGGGTGCGATGGCGGCCTGGGACACGGATGTCCTACTCGAACCCCGGCTACGCGGTTGCGGCGTACGTGCTCGAGCAAGTGACGAAGCAGAAGTACGAAGACGTCATTCAGAAAGAGATCTTCGACCCGCTGGGGATGAAGACCAGCAGCTTCCGGCTGACCGAAGCGGACAAGAAACGCCTCGCGAAAGGATACGAGGATCGCTCGGGGCCTCCGGTTCCGCTGTCACACATCTACCTGCGACCAGCCGGCAACCTGCACACGTCTGCGGCGGAGCTTGGCGCCTTCGTGCACATGCTCCTCAATTGGGGCGAGATACCGGGCACGCTCGTCGTCGATCCCGAATACCTGAGCAACATGGAACATCCTCGGACAACGCTCGCCTCGCGCGCGGGACTGCTGAACGGCTATGGGTCGGGGATTGGCAGCTTGCAGAGCGATAGGTTTCCACTTCTTGGCCACGGTGGTGGCATCGAGGGGTTCCTCTCCCAGTACGCGTATTCGCCGTCCCGCGACGTCGGCTTTGTCGTGCTGCTGAATGGAATATTCTCGGGCGCGGCGATGCAACGCATCTCGACGCTCGCCATCCAATACCTCAAGGCCGACGTCGAACCGCCGCCCAGGCCAGTGCTCACATCGGAACCCGCGTTTGTCGACCGCTACGTGGGTTACTACCACGACGAGAGTCCACGCCTTCAAGCCAACGGCTTCATCACATGGCTGTTCTCCGGCCAGACCATCACGCCGGAGGGCGGCGCGCTCTATGCCGATCCCGTCTTTGGCTCACGACAACGATTGATCCCGGTTGGCGAGGGACTCTTCCGCCTCGACAAGGACGTCGAGGCGACGCGCGTCTTTGCGACCGACGAGGATGAGCGCATGGTGCTGACCGGACCGTTCTACGCGGAACGGGTTCCACGCTGGCGTGTCGAGATGGTCCGCGTTCCGGTCCTCGCCGCGTGCTTGATCCTGATGAGTCCATTCCTGTTCGCCATCATCTGGAT
>JBOGIV010000001.1:0-7433 GCA_050747925.1 Vicinamibacterales bacterium | reverse complement strand
TGATGATGCCCGCGCCCGACTCCGTGAGACGGTTCATCATGTGGTAGATCTCGATCTTCGCGCCCACGTCCACGCCGCGTGTGGGCTCGTCGAAGATGAACACGCGCGCGTCACCGGCGAGCCATTTGCCAAGCACGACCTTCTGCTGATTGCCGCCACTCAACAGTCGCACGGGCTGCGCCGGCGTCGCTTTCACTCGCAGGTCTCGGACAATGGGCTCGGCCAAGCGCTCTTCGCACCGCGCCGGCAGGAATCCGGCGCGCGCCAGGCGCCGGCCGTGAGGGAGCGACACGTTTCGCGCGACGGTCAGGTCGGCCACGAGCCCTTCGGCCTTTCGGTCCTCGGGCAGCAGGCCGATTCCCTTGCGGATCGCATCTGCCGGTGTCCGGAAGGCCACAACCTGGCGATCGCGGAGCATCCGTCCGGCGTCCGGCCGATCCGCACCGGCGATGACGCGCGCGAGCTCGCTTCTGCCGGCGCCAAGCAGGCCGGCAATACCCACCACTTCGCCGGCGCGCAGCGTCAAGCTGATGTCGCGCAAGACGCCGCGCCGGCCGAGACCTTCGACTCTCAAGAGCTCGTCGCCCGGCGTCACGCGCCGCTTTGGATAATGTTCCGCAAGATCGCGATTCGCCATCAATCGCACGAGCTCGCCGACCGTAACCTCCGACAGCAGCGTCGTCGTGACGTGCCGCCCGTCGCGAAGCACCGTGACTCGCCGGCCGATGCGGTACACCTCATCCAGCCGATGGGTGATGTAGACGACCGCGACCCCGCGGGCAATCAGCCGGCCGATCAACGCAAACAGCTGATCGACCTCGCGCGAGGTGAGCGCGGATGTCGGTTCATCCATGACGAGGATCGACGCCTGATCCCTGAGTGCCTTCGCGATCTCGACCATCTGCCGCTGCGCGAGGCTCAACCGATGCAGCGGCGTATCCGGCTCGAGCACCATGCCGAGATCGGCCAACAGGCGAGAGGTGGACTCCGACAACCGCCGCCAATCGATGACACCGGGCCAGCGTGTCGGCGACTGGCCAAGAAACACGTTCTCGGCCACTGAAAGATGTGGGACGAGATTGAGTTCCTGGTAGATCACGCGGATCCCGAGGGCAAGCGCATCACGCGGGGTCCCGATCTCCACGGCGCGGCCTTGCACACGGATCTCTCCCGCTTCCTTCCGGTGCGCGCCGCTGAGAATTTTCATCAGCGTCGACTTGCCCGCTCCGTTTTCGCCAAGGAGCATGTGCACCTCTCCGGCACGGAGCGTGAGGTCCACACCGTCGAGGGCCACGACGCCGGGAAATGTCTTCCGAATCCCGCGCATTTCCAACGCGGGGGATTGAGTCTCGGCGCCGCTCATCGAACCGGGATCTCGAATGGTCGGCCACCCGGCGTCAGCGTCGCCGCCCCTTCCCAGCGGACGATCGACGGCCCAGGCGCGAAATGCTCGTCGAGTGAGAACAACGTGTTGAGGCGCGAAAACCGCGAAGGCGTATTGGCGAGCTTGTCCTTTCGCGCGAAGGCATGCAAGCGCACGCCCTTCACGTCGCGCGCGGTGGAGTCGCCGGGCAGCGGAATCGCCGCTCGAAAACAGCCGTTTCGCGTGATGCGGTACTCAGTCACCCCGCGATCCGACGGGATCCATGCGCCGTTGACGTTGACGCTCGCGGCCAGGGCGTTGTTGCCGGCCTCCCCACACCCCTCGAGATAGACGTACCGGCGCGGATCGGGAATGGCCCCTTGGCCCGGAGGCGCATCGGGCACAATCTTGCCTTCGCGCATCAACTCCTTCGCCATCACGTCGTACGTCCACCAGTGCGCATCCATGACCGTCTCGCGCGAGACCTGACTCAACTCCGCGGGAATGGGCGCTGGTGCATAGCGCACGGACGTCGTGCCCTGATCGAGCACCATGTTGTTCTCGGTGCTGACCCAGAGGAGTGGGTGCTGTCCTTCACGGTTGCCGTTGAAAGGCAGGACCTCGTGTTTGGGGCCCTGCATGTCTTCACTAACCACGACACCGTTTACATCGAGCTCGACGCTGTAGAGATACTCGATGTCGGTCGTGCGACCCCACGTCGCCATCAGGCGATCGGCTGGTGTGCCACCGTCTTCGTTGGTGAACACCACCGTATAGCGATACCGAGTGCCGCGCGCGGACGGTTCGACCTCGTACCACATCAGCACCGGCACATCAGTGAAGCGGCCAACGGTGTCTGGCCGCGCATAGACGAACGGCGCGCGCGAGATCGCCTGATAGTTGGAGGCAGATGCGAGAATCTGATCAACGACGACCCCCTCGACCGGCGCGGCTCCTTTGCCTTGCAGCGAGGTCGCGGTCAATGATGGTTCTTCCACGACCGCCACGGTATGCCGACCGCTGGCCACCGCGCCGAGCAGCACCCGGTAGTCCGCGCGTCCCGTCCGCACGATCGGCAGATGCTGCGCGGGGCGATCGTCCAGCGTGATCGCGAGCACGACCGCTTCACTGCCGGCCCGTTCCCACGAGCACAGGTCGCAGCGCACGGTGATCGTGGCGAGCGCTTCCGCCGTCTCTGTTGTTTCGAACGTCGCGTAACGAATCGGCTCGATCGGATTCGGCGCCCTGGCCGGCGCGGCGTTCGATCCGCCACAGCGCACCGAACAGAGACACAACATGAGCAGCAACAGACACGGAAACACGGAGCCACGGAAACACGGAGTGCTTCTTCGACTCTCGTGAGCGCACACCATCGGGATAAGGCTCGCGACGAGACCGGTTTTGCCGGTGAGAGTTGTCGTGAGAGTTATGGTGAAAGACTCCGTGCGATGCATTTGATGGCGGCGCAGCGGCACAGGCGTCCAGGGGCGGGTGAACGCCCGCCCCTGTATGAAACGCTCAGAACGCCAGCCTGATCGACAACTGCGCCTTGCGCGGATCGCCGGCCAGCGCCGAGATCACACCGGCGTTGGCGCCGGCGATGTTCGCCGCCGGCAAGCCAAAGTTGGCGCGATTGAACACATTGAAGATATCGGCGCGCAGCGTGGCATTCGCCCGGCTGCCGAGATCGAGGCGGCGCTGCACGCTCAGGTCGAACGTGACCCACCCGGGCCCGCGCAGGAGGTTGCGCCCCGCATTGCCGAACGCGCCCGACGCCACCTGCGTGAACGCGGCCGGGTTGAACCACTGTTGCACCGTCTTGGCGCCTTCGGGATCGCCGGTGAGATTCGGCACGCCGGTGTGATCCGCGCCGACGTTGTTGTTGCCCTGGGTCACGGTAAACGCTCGTCCCGAACGCGCGCTATAGATGCCGCTCAGCAGCCATCCGCCGAGAATCTTGCCGCCGACGCCATCCTGCAACATCGGCTTGCCCGGTCCGAACGGCAGCTCGGCGATGAAGTTGGCGACAAACCGGTGACGGATATCGAAGTCGCTCGGCCCTTCCCACGAGGACAGGTCGCGCGAGTTCTGCGCCCGGCCGGAGGACGCGTTCAAGTGCTCGGGCGCCTGGTCCCGTGCGCTGCCGATGGTGTAGGACGCGCGATAGCCGAGCCCATCGCGGAAGCGCTTTTCGAATGAGAAGTCCATCCCCTTGTAGTTGGCCTCTCCATTCATCTCACGAGCTTGAATGTTGCCGAAGTTCGGGTACGGCACGGCGCCGTTGGCATCGAGCGTGCCCCGAAGCGGTTGATTGAGATTGCGCAAGACGGCGAGATGGCTCGTAAACGAGCCCACCGCGTCAGCCGACACTACCATGTAGCCGCGGAGCTCGCGCTCGATCCCGACGCCAAACTGCTGGACCATCGTCCGCGGCGCATCCTCGAAGGCGGCGCGGAGCTTCAGGTTGCGAATCACCAGGTTCGACGGGTCGAGATAGTTGGCGGGGAAGCCGTCGCGCATGAACAACACCGGAGTGGTCGCCCCCGACGCCGAGTTGACCTGGATGTTCCGGAGCCCCGGCGGGTTCAACGCCAGTTGATCCTCCGAGCCGATGCGATCGAACTGATTGAAGAACACACCGTATCCGCCGCGGATCAAGGTCCGCTCGTCCAACCGGTAGATGGCGCCAATGCGCGGGGCGAAGTTGTTTTTGTCGGGCTTGACGAGCGCTCGATCCGCGAGCGACCCGTCCGAGGCAAAGATCAGCTGGCCGGCGCCAGTGGGGTCGAAGTTCGCCAACTTGTTGTCTTTCTCGGTGGCGGGCGTCATGAAGTCGTAGCGCAGCCCCAGATTCACCGTCAGCTTGTCGGTAGGCCGCCAGTCGTCCTGGACGTAGACCGAGCTCGACCACAGTTCCTGCGTGACCACGAAGACATTGGTCAACTCGGCGCGATTCGGGTAGCCCAGCAAGAAGTCCGCAAAGGCGTTTCCGGTGAACGTCGCCTGGAAGCGGAGGTTGCCCCGCGTGGGCGCCACGTCGAAGTACTCGTTCGACATCGGCATCAACAGGTCGAGGCCGAACTTGAGCTGATGCTTACCGCGGATCCAGGTCAGCGTGTTCAACCATTGCGTTTGGTAGGTGTGCTGGAACTTGGGCATGAAGTTCGGCGACCCGAGACGGATGTGGCCGTCGATGTCGATGCCGACGATGCCGCCTGCCACCCGCGGATCGTTGGGCACGCCTCGGAACCCGATCTGCTCCATCCCGCTCTCGCCAAACGGCTCTTGCTGCCCGTCGTTGGTGCCGCGGGCGTACGACACGCGCGACTCGTTCACCAGGCTGGCGCCGATCACCTTGTTCCACCCTCCCACGACGGCGTGCGAGTCGAGGAAGTTCTTGCCCCACGCCGACGTCGAGGTGCCGTCGAGCACGCCTCCGAACCAGCCCGGGACGAAGCGGACGCGATCGCTGCCGATGTAACGGACGAAAACATTGTCGCTCCCGCCGACGGGCACATCGACGCGCGCCAGGAATCGATCGGAATTGTCCTCGACGTTCGGCTGACGGATGAAGTTGTTGGCGCCGGTCGTGTTCGGCGGCGGCACCAGCGCCATGATGCGCGCGGCCACCGGGTCGATACGCTCTGGCGGAATCGTGTTGTTGGGGAAAGGTTGGCCGGTGAGCGGGTCGCGGATGGTCGAGGTGAAGACGCCGCGCCGCTGGTCTGCGGTCATCACCGTGCCCGTCCGCAGCACACCCTCCTCCAGCCTCGTGCCCTCGTAGTCGAAAAAGAAGAACGCGCGGCTGCGCAGCAGCGGACCACCGAGGTTGCCGCCGAACTGGTTCTGGTTGTTGGTGGCCTTTGGCTGGTTGGCGGCCTTCGCGAAGTAGTTGATCGTGTCGAACCGGTCGTCGCGGAAAAAGTCGTACACGGTGCCACGGAATCGGTTGCTGCCGGACTTCGTGTTTACGATGATGGCGGCGCCGGGCGCCCAGCCGTATTCGGCCGCGTACGGACTGGTCACGACCTTGAACTCGTCGATGGCATCGACCGATGGACGCGAGAGCTGCGTCGTCAACTCCTGCACGTTGGTCGAAAAGCTGTTGTTGGCAACCCCGTCGAGCAGGAAGTTGTTCTGCAAGCTTCGATTGCCGTGAACACTGATGCCGCCCGTGCGGCCTGACGAGGTGCCGCCGGCCTGTTCGGTGTAGCGGTCGCTCTGCACACCAGGAACCATCGCGAGCAGGTCATCCCAATTGCGGATCGCGAGAGGCAGCTTGTTCACCTCGTCGGTGTCCACGACGGTGCCGAGCACGGCGGATTGGGAGCTGAGGAGCGGGCTGATGCCTTCAACCTTGATGGTTTCGCCGATCGATCCCACAGCCAGCGACATGTCGAGACGCGCCCGGGCGCCCAGCTCGAGGCTCACCGTCTGCTCGAAACGCTGGAACCCGGTGGCCTCGGCCTGGACGAGGTACTCGCCGGGCATCAGGTTGACCACGAGGTAAATGCCTTCATTCGATGTGGTCACGGATGAGGCGACACCGGTCGCCAGGCTGGTGATGGTCACCTTCGCTTTCGGCAGCACCGCCTCGGACGCATCGCGAATAACGCCGGTCAATGTCGCGCGGTCCACCTGCGCAAAGGCTGTGGCGGCGCACACCAGCAACGCGGCCACGATGATGCCGGTACGTTCAATGACACGGGACATGCTTTCCTCCTTAGGCTCGGGCAACCGGCGCCTCGCGCGACAGCCGCACGGGTGGCGCCACGATCGGTACTCGCACGTCTGGCGCCGGCCAGGACCTGAACGCGGCGTACTTCGGATCGTCGCTGGCCGCCATCGATCGTCGAGTGCCGGCCACCACGTTGAGGTAATAGGCGTTATATCCGTACGCTGTGACAAACGGGTGATATCCGGATCGAATCAGTACGACGTCGCCATGACGCACCGCGAAAAGCACGAATCGCCAACCCGCGCGTGCGCGGGTGACCTCCACCGTCGTGCCCGTACGATTCGGGGCCATCGGCGACGATCGGAACAGCCCGCGAGACGCCAACGGGCGGGATACTATCATCGGCCGATGATGCGTGTCGCCAACGCACCGTGTTCATGGGGGATCTTGGAATTTGCAAGCGGCGCGGAGGCCGCACCGTATGGAGCGGTGCTCGACGAGATCCGCGACACCGGCTATGCCGGAACGGAGCTCGGCGACTGGGGCTTCATGCCAACCGAGCCGACGCGCCTGGGCGAAGCGGTTGCCGCGCGTGGGCTGCAATTGATCGGGGCGTTCGTTCCGATCGCGTTGGCCAATCCGGAGACCCACGACGCCGGCGTCGCCACGGCCGTTCGAACGGCGGCGTTGATGCGTGATGCGGGCGCCACCGACGCGTTCGTCGTGTTATCGGATGACAACGGATCCGTACCCGAGCGCGAACGACATGCGGGGCGAATCCGACTCGAGCATGGGCTTTCGAAGGAGGCATGGGTGAGGTTTGCCGAGGGCGCCAATCGGGTCGCGCGGACGGTCCAGGATCGGACCGGGCTGCGTGCGGTATTCCACCCGCACTGCGGCGGCTACGTCGAAACGCCGTCCGAGATCGACGAATTGATGCGCCTGACGGATCCGGCCCTTCTCGGCCTCGTCCTCGACACCGGCCACATCGTCTATGGCGGGGGCGATCCGATCCAGGTGTTCGGCCGGCACGGCGCGCGGGTCTGGCATGTGCACTTCAAGGATTGTGATGCCCGAGTGGCACGCGAAGCGGCCGCCAAGAAGCTCGGCTATCTCGACGCCGTGCACACGCAACTGTTCTGTGAGCTGGGCGACGGCGTCGTGGACTTTGCCGGAGTGGTTGCGGCGTTGAATCGCGCGCAGTACGACGGGTGGATCGTCGTGGAGCAGGACGTGTTTCCGGGCTATGGCACGCCCAAGGAAAGCGCATTGAAGAGCCGCGAGTACTTGCGGCAGCTCGGGCTTTGACCTCTGCAATATGATCACTGCCATGCCATCCGGCGCGACGTGGAAGAGCCCGCTGCACGAGATGACGCAGACCACGGCGACGTG